>NZ_CP013106.1:1585828-1902994 GCF_001431725.1 Halomonas huangheensis
ACTGCCTGGCAGGAAGAGAGGTAGCAGAGTTGTCATACGCATTTGGCGGCTGTGCTTTCATGTGGCGAGATGTACCATACTCAAGAAAATTTTTGTCATGCACCTGGCTGACCCAGGCGCACCTGCAAGTGAGGAACCCATGTTGATCTCGGATTCAATGTCATTGCTTTGGATGATTTACGCAGCATTGTCGCTGTTGGTACTACTGACTGGCTACCTCGGCCTGAGTTTTCTGCCGCGTTTGCCGCGTATCGTGTTGACCTGGACAATTGCTGGGGTGATGTGGATGCCGGCGACATTCGAGTTGCCGCTGGTCGAGGAGGGCAAGGTTTATGTCGGCAAGGCTCCGGGGATCATGGTCGCCGCCGTGTCCTTCTTCGAACATGGCAGCAACTTTGCCGGTGCGGCTGCATTGGTGGTAGTCGGAGCCGTTATCGGTGCACTCTTCGGGCTGGTGTTGTGGTGGTTCGGCCGCAAGCGTATTCAGCAGAGAGCGGCGGCGACGCGCCAACAAGCGCAGCGCGATCAGGATGATGAGGGTGGTCGTCCAGGGCCTGGTAACGATGGACAGCGCCGCGAACCGGTGTTGGGATAGAACGAGGCGACCACAATGGATTCTATCGACAACATGAGATTGTGATGCGAATACCTATGGTTGCCATGGTGCACGGGTTGGGGCGCACCTTCATCCTGCTGGTAATGAGCGTGGCATTGTTGTGTGTGAAAGGCCCCAGTACTGCTCATGCCCAGAGCGTCACCGACACCGCGGTGCAGGAGCGTCCGGATGTACGAGTGGTGGTGGACGTTTCCGGTAGCATGAAAGCCAACGATCCCAACCAGCTTTCCGGAAGTGCGCTGAATATGCTGGTGGCATTGTTGCCTGATGGGGTCTCAGCAGGTATCTGGACCTTTGGTGAGCGGGTCGATAATCCTCTACCGTTGGCTCCGGTGACAGACGACTGGCGTCAGAGTGCGTTGCGACTGCCGCCTGTGTTGGAGAACTATCAGCAATACACCGATATCGAAGCAGCGCTGCGTATGGCTTCGGCGGAGGAAGCCAATGGCTGGCGCCATGTGGTGTTGTTGACCGACGGCGTAGTTGACCTACCGCCACGACGAGGCACCAAGCCTGCTGCTGATGTTGAATCACGCAAGCGGGTATTGGATGCCCTGGCTCCGGACCTTGCCAGACAGGGCGTGGCAGTGCATGCCATCGCCTTTTCTGAAGGTGCTGATGTGGCGTTGGTCGAGAGGCTGGGACAGCAGACGGGTGGACTGGCCGCGGTCGTGGAAACCCCGGAGCAGCTGCTGGGAGCGTTTCTGGATATCGTCGAGCGTATCTTCCCGGCGGATCAGGTGCCGCTCGACAATGGGCGCTTTGTTATAGATGACAGTGTCAATGACTTCTCTGCGCTGGTTTTTCATCCTCCCGGGGGCGATGAAGTGACCTTGGTGGCGCCAGATGGCACCCGCTATTCTGCAGACAATGTGCCTCCCGAGGTGAGCTGGCAGCACCAGCCACGCTTCGATCTGATTCGTATACCCGATGCACAGCATGGTGAATGGCGTATTGAAGGAGCGGTCGGACCCCAGAGTCGGGTTACGGTCTCTGGCGATACACGGTTGGCGACCAGCTCCTTGCCATCGACGTTGTATGCGGGGTTTGATCTGCCGTTGGAAGCATGGCTGGAGTCAGGCGATGACGCTCCGGCTCCCGATGGTTTGACGGTTACCGCAAGTCTCAATGGTGAGGATTTCGAGACACCTGTCGAGACCCGCCTGGAGCGTCAGGGTGAGCACTTTGTCGGTGTGCTGCCGGCACCTACGGCTACCGGTAATGCGCGGCTGGTGATCGATGCAGTCGGTGATGGCTTTCATCGCCAACGGGTACAGGCGGTGAATATTCTCCCGGCTATCGGTGCGGTGGTGAGTAGTGATCGCCGTAGTATTGAGCTGGTGGCCGAGCACCCACGTCTCAATCGTGGCAATACGATACTCTCTGGTGACCTCCTCGGAACACCGTTGACAGCAGAAGCGATCGGTCGTCAACGCTGGGAAATAATGCTGCCGGAAACCAATGATCAGTTGCGCCAGCCGCTGGTGATCGACGCCCAGGCGACTCTCGATGGTCGTCAGTTGAACTGGAGGCTGCCGACCGTCTGGCTCAATACTGATGGCAGTGTTGGCATCGACCGGGCGGCAGCAGGGCCGACCCTGGTGGGTGAACGTTTCGCCGAGGAAGTGACGGATGCCGCCGATCAGCAGCGTTCGGCGGACGCATTGGCAGACCGCTTTGTTGAGTTGGTCAACAACCCTCAACTGATCATCGACTGGGGACGCAATGTGTGGCCGACAGTCGAGTCACAGCTCAAGGAACGCTCACGCGACCTTCGAGTCTGGATCGGACTGGCGGTGTTGGTGGTTTTGCTAGTGGTATGGCGTGTCTGGCGCAGGCGTCGGGCGACTGAGCCGGCGAGGGAGGAACCGCATGTGTGAGCTACAGGGGTTCCTCTTTTAACCATGTAAGTCAATTACACAGATGGCATCAGGTGTCTCACGCTTTCATCGCGGTAGCACTCATAAGTACTTGTTTTATAGAAGTCATGAGGGATAGCGTGAGACGCCATATCGGCACTGCCCAGGTGTTATGGCAGTTTATCTATCGCCAGAAGCCCTGGTGAGGTCTCCTGGCTTCAGAGCTCGATATCTGAGCGCCATAGGGTTCTAATGCGACTTATGATCGTAGTTGCAAGGAAGAGCTTCCTACCACTCAACAATCGATCAATTGTAATGACATAACATTGGGGTTGGTGTCTACGATTCAGATTCATGAGGCAAACATGGGAGAATCATCATGAATCAGGAGTCTCAGAAAACGTGTGGGTGCCCCAATTGCAAATGCACAGTGGACAGTCAATCCATCGAGAAGGATGGAGTCCTGTATTGCTGCGAAGCCTGTGCTACTGGTCATGCGGATGGTTCGAAGGATTGTGGTCATAACTGCGAATGCGGGTGATGATTTCCTGATAGGGGCCTCCAGGGCCCCTTTTCTTTGATGAATTCATCGTTCTTATCAATTTTGACCACCTCTGTATGGTGTATGTTTGGCTCTCTGCTCCGCACTTTCACCATGCAGATGGCACAGCGGTGCAACCTTGGTGGACTTGATATATCCGAATGTAAGGTTTTCTGCTCCAGAGATGTTCATTGTTGGTTAGTGTCTTTCTCGTGATTTCATTGACATCCAGGTCAAGGACATTTTGCGTGGATGTTATTTGGGTAACCGGGATGCCGTGCAGGATGACTGGATCTCGCCAGTGAAATGGAAACGCGTGAAGAGACCTGATGAGGAATGTTGCTCAGGTGGGGAGGGGCGACAAGCTGGTGACTGGGGCAGAATGTCCGGGGTATTGGCGAAAAAAATGCCCCGGGAAACGACCGGGGCATGGGCAATATTTACAACTACGAGAGATGTGTTACGGAGATTATCACTCCCATTTCATCCAGCAGTACTGACACCGACGTCTCTATGTCCTGCTGCGACTTGGGGCACAAGATGAAATTACCATGACGATGTGTTGGCGCCGAGTGGGGCGTGCAAGCCCAAGGCGCGACGCCCCTTCTTCCCAACCATTGAAGAAAACTATACGCCAACGACCAGAGCATGACTCAGTCATGGGATGGGCAATGGTAGGGCATGACGCAAGACACGCTGGACAAGACCAGTCTGGAGATGAGCTTCACACGTAACGGTCGAGGACCAAGGTGGGAAGTGAGGTAGAGAGCGAAGCGAGGGCTCTGGTGCTTCGGGATCACACAAGTGTTGCAGTGATCCGCCAGCGCTGGAGCCAAAGGCGGCAGGCGATAAGGTCGGTCAAGTAGTCAATTTTGTGAGACACTTAGGTTATCGTGAGACAGTTAGTGAAGAAATACCTTTTGCATCAACATCATATGCGAGGGCATCTGTTCCATGTGTGAATTGCTGGGCATGAGTGCCAATGTTCCCACTGACATCTGTTTCAGCTTCACTGGTTTTCTGAATCGGGGAGGCGGTACCGGGCCGCATCGCGATGGCTGGGGTATCGCTTTCTACGAGGAAGGCGGTTATCGTGACTTTCGTGATCCGCATCCTTCGGTTCGTTCGCCGATTGCCCGCCTGATCTGCGATTACCCGATCAAATCACACATCGTCATCAGTCATATTCGTCAGGCCAATGTCGGTAAGGTGACGCTGGCCAATACCCATCCCTTTACTCGCGAGATGTGGGGGCGCCCCTGGTGCTATGCACACAACGGCCAGTTGAGTGGGTGGGAGGCGCTGCCGCTGAGCTTCTACCGGCCCGTTGGTTCCACTGACAGTGAGCATGCCTTCTGCTGGCTGATGGGAGAGCTTCGTCAGCGTTTTCCCGACCCGGTCGATGACTGCCAGAGGTTATGGCAGACAGTGCATTCTCTCTGTGAGCGATTGCGCAGTTTGGGAGTGTTCAATCTGCTGCTTGCCGATGGTCAGTATCTCTATACCTATTGCTCGACGAAGCTGGCGCATATCACTCGCAAGGCTCCATTCGGAGAAGCCAACCTGTCCGATGCAGAGGTGCTGGTCAATTTTGCTGAGCATACGACACCGAATGATGTTGTCTCGGTGGTCGCCACGGAGCCCTTGACCGACAATGAGTCCTGGGTCCGGATGTTGCCGGGCGAGCTGCTGGTCTGGCATGACGGACACATCGTGGCGCGGTATCTGGCACCGGATGCAGAAGTTGTGTCGAGCTGACCGGCAGTAATTGGCGGTCTTCAGTGGAGTGGAAGTTGCCGGATCTGAAAGAATTTAAACAAAAGTTTTAATCGAGCGTATTACAGTCTTGTCATCAACAGGCTAAGGTAACCGGGGAGTACTCCGGGGTCATGTAGTGGTCGCCACTGGAGCGTCTGGATCTATAGAATCCTGAATTCATAGAATAACAAGGGGGCTCATGTGGCCTCCGATGATGGAGAACGCCGATGAATGAGCATGACAGCGAGACAATTGTCACGGGAGCCGCGCTGGAAGGGTTGGATGATTACCACTCAGTGATGGATATCTTCCATCGCTCGGTGGAACGTTATCCCGGCAATACTGCCTTTTCGTGCATGGGCAAGCTACTCAGCTACCGTGACCTCGACCGCTTGTCGGCTGACTTCGCGGCATGGCTGCAGCATGAGACTGACCTCAAGCCGGGGGACCGAATTGCCATTCAGCTGCCCAATCTGCTGCAGTTCCCGGTCGCTGTATTTGGTGCGATTCGCGCCGGCCTGGTGGTGGTCAATACCAATCCGCTCTATACCGAGCGCGAAATGGCGCACCAGTTCAAGGATTCCGGCGCCAGGGCGATTCTGATTCTGGCCAATATGGCCAGCAAGCTTGAGAAGATTCTCGACCAGACCGAGATCGAAAACGTACTGATAACCGAGATTGGTGATCTGCATGATTTTCCCAAGCGCCCGCTGATCAATCTTGCGGTCAAGTACATCAAGAAGATGGTGCCGCGTTATTCTCTGCCGAAGGCAGTGTCATTCCGTCAGGCGCTCAAGAAAGGAGCAGGGCTCCAGCATCAGGAGGTCACCCGCCAGCCGGATGATATCCTCGCGTTGCAGTACACCGGCGGTACCACAGGCCTTGCGAAGGGCACCATGCTGACCCATCGCAACCTGGTGGCGAATATGCTGCAGGCCAAAGCCGCCATCGGTTCCGGGCTCAAGAGTGGCTCAGAGGTCGTGGTGGCACCTTTGCCGGTCTACCATATCTACACCTTTACGGTGAATTGTCTGTTCATGCTGGAGGGCGGTAATCATTCGGTGTTGATTACCAATCCGCGAGACCTCGACAACTTCGTCAAGGAATTGCGTACGACACCCTTCACCGGGTTTGTGGGACTCAACACGCTGTTCAACGCATTGTGCAACCGAGACGATTTCAAGTCGTTGGATTTCTCGCGCCTGCATCTGACCATCTCTGGTGGTATGGCCTTGACCCGCGCGGTGGCCAAACGCTGGGAGGAGGTGACCGGCTGTCCGGTTGCCGAGGGTTACGGTCTCACCGAAACATCGCCGATTGTCAGCTTCAATCCAGTTGATGCCATTCAGCTCGGCACCATCGGGCGCCCAGTGGCGGGTACCGAGCTCAGGCTGTGTGACGCCGAAGGCAAGGCACCGCCCGTAGGTGAACCCGGAGAACTCTGTGTGCGAGGCCCGCAGGTGATGAAGGGTTACTGGAATCGTGATGATGAGACAGCCAGAGCCATTGATGAGGATGGTTTCTTCCACACCGGCGATATCGCGGTGATTCAGGATGATGGTTATGTGCGCATTGTCGACCGCAAGAAGGACATGATTCTGGTCTCCGGATTCAATGTATATCCAAATGAGATCGAGGATGTGGTGGCGACCCATCCGGGCGTCGTTGAATCCTGTGCGGTTGGGGTGCCGGACGATACCAACGGTGAAGTGATCAAGCTGTTTGTCGTGGTCAAGGATACTTCTCTGACTGCTGAGGACCTGCGCAGCTGGTGCAAGAAGGAGCTGACGGCCTACAAGGTGCCCAGGGTGGTGGAGTTCCGCGATGAACTGCCCAAGACCAATGTCGGCAAGGTATTGCGCCGCCAACTGCGTGATGAGTCGACCCAGACTGAGGGTGATAGCGCTGACTGAGGGCCGATTGGCTCCGGAGTGACGGTCGGCGTTACAATACCCGCTTTGTCTTGACGCTTCGCTTTCGCAAGAGAGCGAAGCGTCCTTTGCTGTGGAGCCAGCTTTTCCATCGTGAGTTTTCTATCTTGAGCACCGAGACTTCGACTCCGCCCCAACGCCTTGATGCTGAGACGCAACTGAAGCATTTCGAAGCGGCACTGGACGACCTGATGTTGCGTGATCGCCCCGGTCTGGCCAAACGCCTGGCCGGGCTGCGTCGTCGTGTCCGCGAGGGCAAGCCGATTGATCGCGCCCTTGCCGAAGTGGCCAGTCAGGTTCAACGCTCTCAGCAGTTACTGGCGGCACGTCGCGGGCGGTCAGTAACGCTGGAATATCCTGAGGCACTCCCGGTTGCAGCCAGGCGCGACGACATTCTCGCGGCACTGGCTGAGCATCAGGTAGTGGTGGTGGCTGGTGAAACAGGCTCGGGCAAGACTACGCAGCTGCCCAAGCTGTGTCTCGAACTGGGGTTGGGACGTCGTGGCTTGATTGGCCATACCCAACCAAGGCGCCTGGCAGCACGCTCGGTGGCGTCGCGTCTTGCAGAGGAAATGCAGGTCAGTCTCGGTGACCAGGTCGGTTATCAGGTGCGTTTTACCGACCAGACCAGTGATGACACCCTGGTCAAACTGATGACCGACGGCATTCTGCTGGCCGAGACCCGCAATGATCCCGATCTGCTGCGTTACGAAACATTGATCATCGATGAGGCGCACGAACGTAGCCTCAACATCGACTTTCTGCTCGGTTATCTCAAGCGGCTGCTGGAGCGGCGCCGCGATCTCAAGATCATTATCACCTCGGCGACCATCGACGTTGAGCGCTTCAGCCAGCATTTCAGCCTCCCGGGTGACGATGGAAAGCCAAAGCCCGCGCCGGTGGTGGAAGTTTCCGGGCGCACCTTTCCGGTGGACGTGCTCTATCGTCCGTTGGTGCGCGATGCCGAAGACGAGGAAGACCGCACGCTGAGCGAAGGTATTCTCCACGCCGTCGAGGAGATCGAGTCCATTGAGCGTGAACGGCGCTGGTCCGCAGGCCCTCGCGATATTCTGGTGTTCCTGCCCGGTGAACGCGAGATCCGAGAAACCGCCGACGTGCTGCGGCGTGCCGATTTGCGCCACACCGAGATTCTGCCGCTCTACGCGCGGCTGTCCAATGCCGAGCAGAACCGTGTCTTTGCATCGCACAGCGGCCGACGTATCGTGCTGGCAACCAATGTTGCCGAAACCTCGCTGACGGTACCTGGCATTCGCTACGTAATCGATCCGGGATTGGTGCGCATCAGTCGCTACAGTTACCGCGCCAAGATACAGCGTCTACCCGTGGAAGCGGTCAGTCAGGCCAGCGCCAATCAGCGTAAGGGACGTTGTGGCCGAGTGGCCGAAGGGGTCTGTATCCGGCTGTACGACGAGGAGGACTTTCTCGGTCGCCCGGAGTTTACCGATCCGGAAATCCGTCGTACCAATCTGGCCTCGGTGATTCTGTCGATGTTGTCGCTCAAGCTCGGCAGCATCGAAGCCTTTCCCTTTGTCGATCCGCCCGACTCGCGCTTTGTGACAGACGGCTTCCGCCTATTGCATGAGCTGGGCGCGGTGGATGACCAGCAACGACTGACTGCTGATGGCCGTCGCCTGGCGCGTTTTCCCATTGACCCTCGATTGGCACGTATGCTGTTGGCGGGTGATGAGCAGCAGTGTCTACGTGATGTGTTGGTGGTGGTTTCGGCGCTTGCCGTGCAGGACCCTCGTGACCGCCCGGCGGACAAGCGCGAGGCAGCCGACCAGGCGCACCGTCGTTGGCGAGACCCTGATTCGGACTTCGTCGCCATACTCAACCTGTGGCACGGCTTCGAGCAGGCACGCGAGGAGTTGTCCGGTAATCGCCTGCGGCGCTGGTGCCGTGAACACTATCTGAATTATCTGCGTCTACGCGAGTGGCACGATACGTTCCGTCAGTTGCGACAGTTGTTGCGCGACCAGGATATCCAGGTACCCGCTCCAGCAGTGATTGATGAGGAGCATGAGCAGGCCGGTGAGTTGCGTCGTCAGGCCAGCGCTTCGATGCATCGCGCGCTGTTGACCGGCTTGTTGTCGAATCTCGGTACGCTGACCGAGAACCGTGATTATCTGGGCGCGCGTAATCGCAAGTTCATGATCCACCCTTCATCCGGGTTGTCGAAGAAGACACCGAAGTGGGTCATGGCCATGGAATTGATCGAGACATCACGGCTGTTTGCACGCACCGTGGCGCGTATCGATCCACAGTGGATCGAGCCGCTGGCCGGGCATCTGGTCAAACGTAATTACAGTGAGCCGCACTGGGAGATGAAGCGCGCCCAGGTGGTGGCGTTCGAGCAGGTAACGCTGTTCGGCCTGCCGATCGTGGCTCGCCGCAAGGTGCATTACGGACCTGTTGCACCGCGTGAGTCATGGGAACTGTTCATCCGGCGTGCGCTGGTGGAAGGGGAGTTCCGTACCCGAGGTGAGTTTCTGGCGCATAACCGCGAGTTGATCGAAGAGGTCACGGATCTGGAGGATCGCGCGCGCCGACGTGACATCCTCGTTGACGAGGAGACGTTGTTCGACTTCTACGCCGAGCGGGTGCCGCAGGATATCGTCAATGGCAAGGGCTTTGAGGCTTGGCGGCGCAAGGCGGAACGCGATAATCCGAAATTGCTGATGTTTGATCGCGAGGCCTTGTTGGCCCGCGCTACCGATGATGTCACCGAACAGCAGTATCCGGATGAGCTGAGCCTTGATGGGGTGCGCTACCCGCTGGCCTACCATTTTGCGCCTGGCGCCGAGGATGATGGGGTGACCATGACGGTACCAGCGGCGATGTTGTCACAGTTGTCGGCGTCCAGGTTGGAGTGGTTGGTTCCCGGACTGCTGCGTGACAAGTGCATTGCGCTGCTGAAATCCCTGCCCAAGTCGATGCGCCGACAGGTAGTGCCGATTCCCGATTGGGTCGATGCAGCTCTGGCATCTCTGACGCCCGGTGAAGGTGGGCTGTGCGAGGCGCTGGGTGAGTTTCTGCGGATCAAGACCGGGGTGCGAATGCATCCTGATGACTGGCGAGTGGAGCAGCTGGATCCGCACTTGATCATGAATCTCAAGGTCGTTGATCACAACGGTAAGGTGCTGGGACAGGGACGTGATCTGCGTGAGTTGGTTCGACGCTTCGAGTCGGCCGCCGGAGAGGGTGCGCGTGCTCTGGCGCGCTCGGTGGAAGCCACCGAGCAGTTGGATGGCTTCCCTGAGCAACCATTACCGGAGTCTCGCGTAACCCATCAGGCCGGGATTCGCGTCGAGGCTTTCCCCGCTCTGGTGGCGGATGGCAATGGGCTCAAACTCGAACTTTATGACCATCCTGACAAGGCCCGTGAGGCGCATCGCAGTGGTGTGGTCAAGGCCGCCATGGCGCGCTTGCCGGATCAGGTACGCACCATTGAGCGATTATCAGGATTGGACAAGTGTGCACTGTTGTTCACCAAGGTGGGCAGCAAGCGTGCATTGAGCGACGATCTGGTGCGCGCGGTCTTCACGCAGGTGGTTGCCGTCGATCCGCTGCCACGTGATGCGGAGGCGCTTGAGGCACGCCTTGCAGAGGTTGGCGCAGATCTGGTGCCGCATGCCGAGAAACTCATGGCCACGCTCCAGCAGGCGTTGGAAGGGCACCTGCAGGTGACTCAGGCGTTGAAGGGGAATCTGAGCCTGGCGCTGGCGTTGGTATACAGTGATCTCAAGGCACAGATGAAGCGTCTGGTGCACCCGGGCTTCATAACCCAGGCAGGTCCTTGGCTGGAGGCGTATCCTCGTTATATGGAAGCGGCATTGATCCGTCTCGAAAAGGCTCCGCGTGAACGTATGCGTGACCAGATGCACATGCAGGAAGTCCAGGACTTTGAGGCACGCCTGGCGGCACGCCGCGAGGCGGAACGCAAGGGAGCGGTGGAAGACCCGGCGCTGGTTGAGTTCAGTTGGTGGATCGAAGAGTTGCGTGTATCACTTTTCGCGCAACAACTGGGGACGGCAATGCCGGTCTCGACCAAGCGTCTCGAAAAGCGCTGGGCAGAATTGACTGGGCGTGGTTAGTTGATGCTACGCCGATCGCAACACGGTGCGGTGCCACGACTGCAGGCTTGCAGTTGCGCCAACGCCGAGAGGAGAAGGGCATGACCCAAGTGGTGATCAGCGGTAGTGGGCTCTTTACCCCCGCAGAAGCAATCGACAATGATGCACTGGTGGCGTCGTTCAATGCCTGGGTAGATGCCGAGAATGCGCGCAACCATGCGGCGATCGATGCAGGGGAAGCAGCACCGCTGGAGCACTCGAGCAGTGAATTCATCGTCAAGGCGTCTGGTATTCACAGCCGCTATGTCATGGATGCCGAGGGTATTCTCGATATCGAGCGTATGCGGCCGCGCTTGAACGCTCGTAACAACGAACAACCCGGCGTGCAGTGTGAAATGGGCATGGTCGCAGCGAATGAAGCGCTGGACAATGCCGGTATCAAGGCCGAGGACATCGACCTGTTGATCGTTGCCTGCTCCAATCTTGAGCGTGCCTATCCTGCCGTGGCAGTAGAGCTTCAGGCGCGACTCGGAGCGGGTGGTTATGCCTTCGACATGAATGTGGCCTGCAGTTCGGCGACCTTCGCCATCGAGATGGCAGCTAATGCGATTCGGACAGGGGCCGCGCGTCGTGCGTTGGTCGTCAATCCGGAAATCTGCTCGGCGCATCTCAATTTCCGTGATCGAGATAGTCACTTCATCTTCGGTGATGCCTGTACCGCGCTGGTACTTGAAGATGCGGAGCTGGCGACCAGTGATACGTGTTTTGATGTCGTCGGCACCCAGCTGGTGACGCAGTTCTCCAATGCCATTCGCAATAACGCCGGATTCCTCAATCGTGTCACCGACTCGGATCCCATGGCGCTGGACAAGCTGTTCATTCAGGAAGGGCGTCGGGTCTTCAAGGAAGTCTGTCCGCTGGTTGCTCAATTGATTCTCGAGCAGCTTGAGACGCTGAAAATTGTGCCCCAGCAGCTATCACGTCTCTGGCTGCATCAGGCCAATCGGCATATGAATGACTTGATTGCGCGTCGTGTTCTTGGTGAGGCGCCAGGCGAAGCGCAGGCGCCGATTATCCTGGATCGATACGCCAACACCAGTTCAGCGGGCTCGATCATTGCCTTTCATCTGCATCACCGTGATCTTGAATCCGGTGACATCGGGGTGGTGTGTTCGTTCGGAGCGGGATACAGTGCCGGCAGCGTGGTCCTGCGGCGTAGATAACACGCGCAGTTAACAATAGTGTCGCGCCATGGGTAATGACCGCCTTTGATACAATCGGTAGTCGGCGCTAACCATGACGGTGACATGGATAGGCAAGGGAGGCAGTCGTAAGATGGAAACGACAAGAGGCGCAAGTCTGAGCAAACGGAACCGCCGTGGCATCATCGTGATGGCCACTGCCGCGGCAATCGGGATCAGTGGCTGTGCCTCCACCGGTGTGTCGAGTGAACCGAACCCGGCTGACCCTTGGGAAGGTTTCAACCGTAAGGTATTTGCCTTCAATGATGTGCTGGATCGATACGCGCTAAGGCCAGCGGCCCAAGGCTATCATTTCGTAACACCGGATCCTCTGGAGCGTGGTGTTACCAACTTCTTCAATAACCTTGGCGAGATTCGTACGGCGTTCAACAGCTTGCTGCAGGGCAAGCCGAGTAACGCTGGAGTGGCCTCAACCCGTTTCCTGATGAACTCGACCTTCGGGCTGGCCGGTTTGCTTGATCCGGCTACCCATGCTGGATTCGTCGCCAATGACGAGGATTTTGGTCAGACTCTGGGAGTGTGGGGCGTTCCAGAAGGGCCTTATGTGGTTCTGCCGTTCTATGGCCCGAGTACCGTACGTACTGCTACAGGCTTGCCGGTGGACTTCTACACCTACCCGTTGACCTATGTCGAGAATGATACCGTACGTTATTCGTTGCGTGCTCTGGAGCTGCTCGATGCGCGAGCGCAGTTGCTGAGTCAGGAAGACCTGTTGCGCGGTGATCGTTATAGCTTCATTCGTGATGCCTGGTTGCAGCGGATGCGCTTTGAGGTCAATGACGGTGAGATCGGGGATGACACTTTCATCGACGATGATTTCGACTACGACGAAGATGCCTTCGCCGAATAAAGGCATGCCCATGTGCGCGGCTAGATCTCTGATCGGTGTGATTGACCAGCCTGGTGAGCATCGCGATGCGTTGGTTGATGCGATTGCCCGGGATGGTCTTGCTGTCTTTGCAGTTGATGAGGCTGGCGAACTACCGGACAACATTGTGCTGGTGGTAGCCCACGCGCGAGCGGTTCCCAGTAGTGACTGGAAGGCGCTGGCTGATCGCTGGCCGACTCTGGTGGTTACGGGGGATCGCCGTGATGACGATCTGCTCAAGGCGGTGGATGCCGGATTGGTCGATTATGTTATCGATCCGTTGCGTCACGCGCATTTGCTGCGACGCATGATTCGCCGGGTGGTAGAGGTCAACCGTCTGGCCGATGAGCGTAAGCGGGATCATCAGCGCCTGGCCGAGCTGAACGAGAGTCTGGAGACCCACCTTGCCATGTTGCGTCTCGACCAGCAGGCCGGCGGGCAGATCCAGCGTCGGCTGCTGCCGCCTCGTCCACAGCGGCTCAACGGGATCGAGTGTGACTACTGGTTGGCGCCGTCGCTGTATTTGTCCGGCGATTTTCTGGATATTCAAGCCTTCGACGAGCGCTATACGCTTTTCTATTTCGCCGATGTCTCTGGTCATGGGGCTTCGTCGGCTTTTGTCACAGTATTGCTCAAGTACTTGTTCAATCGCTGGCAGAATGAGTGGGATGGTCAGGCACCTGAGCTGGTGGCGCCGCGCTGGCTCGATAACTTGAATCGCGAATTGCTGGATACCGGCATCGGCAAGCACGCCACGGTATTCGTCGGTGTCATTGACCAGCAGCGCAAGTACCTTCACTATTCGCTCGGCGCGCAGTTGCCGATGCCACTGCTGAAAACAGCGCAAGGCGCGACGCCATTGTCTGGCCAGGGAATGCCGGTAGGGTTGTTCCCGGAGGTGGAATATCCTCAACTTGGCTGTACACTACCCGACGACTTCACTCTATGGCTGTGTTCCGATGGCGTGCTTGAATGTCTTCCGGGCGCTGGCCTGGACGCGCGCCTGGCCGAACTGCAGGCTAGAGTGGAAAGCAGCAACTCATTGGATGAGATGCGCCAGAGCTTCGACCTGGGAACCCTGTCGAGCGATGAAGAGGCACTCGATGACCCGACAACGGGGCGTGAAGAGTTGCCTGATGACCTGACTATCATGATGGTTAGCGGATTTCGCCATGAAAGTGTATGAAGGCCGCCTGAAAGCGGCGGTCGACTCCGGTGTGTTCATCCTCAAGTTGTGTGGTGATGTACGCCTGACGTTGTGTGCCACTCTTGATCATCAGGCGCAATTGCTGGCCGAAACACCTGGCCTGCGTGCGGTGATGATTGACTTGCGTGATACCACCAATGTGGACTCTACGGCCCTGGGCTTCCTCGCCAAGGTGGCCATGGCGTTGCGTGGCCGTCTGGAACAGCCACCGACCATTGTCGCCGATAACCCGGACGTCAAGCGCATGCTTGAGGTCATGGGCTTTGCTTCCTTCTTCACGCTGGTGGAACAGCCGATTGCGGAGATCGAGGAGCTGGAGGAATTGCCTGAGTTGCAGGCTGATGAGGCAGGGCTGCGTGAGCGCATTCTCGAGGCCCACCGTATTCTGATGCGTATGAACGAGCACAATCGCGAGGAATTTCAGCCGCTGGTCGAGATGCTGGAGTCTCAGCAGGCGAACGGCCACGAAGTCTAACTCGTCTCTGGTACGTCTACGAGCTACGAGCGGCATATTGAGGTGGTGCCGCGCGTAGCTCGTAGCTTCTCTTACCGCCTTATACCGCCTTACTGATTGCGCAGCTCGCTCAGAAGCGTCTCCAACTTGCGCTGGTCGGCCATGAACTTGCGGATACCCTCGCTGAGTTTCTCTGTCGCCATGGCGTCTTCGTTGAACGCCCAACGGAATTCCTCTTCACTCTGCGGCTCGGGAGTCTGTGTCTCGGCATCGCAAGGTGATAGACGACGTTCCAGGGTCCCGGTTTGTTGTTCCAGCTCTTCAAGTAGTCCAGGCGAGATAGTCAGACGATCACAACCGGCAAGGGCGGTGACTTCACCAATGTTGCGGAAGCTGGCGCCCATCACGATGGTGCCATAGCCATGGCCCTTGTAGTGGTCGTAGATCTGTTTGACTGATTGCACGCCAGGATCACGATCACCAGAGAAATCGGCATCTGGATTCTGGGCCTTGTGCCAGTCGAGGATGCGGCCGACGAAGGGGGAGATCAGGGTAACACCGGCATCGGCACAGGCCTGTGCCTGGGCAAAGCTGAACAGCAGCGTCAGGTTGGTCCGAATGCCTTCACGCTCAAGTGTTCTGGCGGCACGAATTCCTTCCCAGGTCGAGGCGACCTTGATAAGAATGCGCTCGGCAGGCACGCCATGGCGGGCATAGCGCTCGAGTAACGAGTGAGCACGGGATAGGGTGGCTTCGGTATTGAACGACAGTCGGGCACTGACCTCGGTGGAAACATAACCGGGCACCAGCGCACTGATCTCCGTGCCGATCTCTACTGCAACGGCATCCAGTGCATCGTCGATATCGTTGGCTTCACGGGCGATAGCGGCAAGACGTGCACGACGCTCACCGTGCTGGGCTGCCTGCAGAATCAATGAGGGATTGGTGGTTGCGTCGGTTGGGGCAAAGCGGCGAATGGCATCCAGGTCACCGGTATCGGCAACCACTGTCGTCATGGCTTTCAGTTGGGAAAGTAGATCTGCTGCCATCGAGAGAGTCCTCCGTGGTTGGGCTTCCCATACTCTAACAAGGCACTGTGACCGGCGACAGTCGGCCAAAGGCTACTATCGCCAATTCTGGACGCTTGACGGTATCTGATCAGACTGGCGTCACATATACCTGTTGTCATGAGCTGACGCAGGTTTTTCCTGAAGATGAGGGGGAGCGTGGCGGTAGCGCTGTCCTGAGTTATCATTAGTTGCCTAAGTGTGGTGTTTCACAAGATTGTTGATGCTGGCGTTTCCTCAGGGAGAGCCTGGGCAGGAGCATTCTCTTGTGTGGATCACACTACCATTCGTTATCTGGAGGTTGCGTGTCTCTGAATGCTCGGCGTGTTTCGCTGCTGGTAGCAGCCAATACTGCTCTGGCGCCTTTTGCCATTGATGCTTATCTTCCCGCGATGAAGTCGCTGGCGGACTCGGTGGGCGCCAGTGTTCATCATACTGAACTATCGCTGAGCAGCTTCCTTGTCGGCTTTGCACTGGGACAACTGGTGTGCGGTCCATTGTCAGACCGTCTGGGTCGTAAGCCTGTACTGCTTGGCGGTCAGGTAGTGTTCATGTTGGCCAGTTTGGCGATTATCTTCGTCAATACCTTGCCGGAACTATTGGTGCTGCGTTTCATTCAAGCGTTGGGAGGAGGGGCCTGTGTGGTCAACTCGGCGGCTATTGTGCGCGATTGTTTCAGTGGTCGTGAGGCGGCGAAGGTGATGTCGACCATGGCGATGATTCTGATGCTGGCGCCTCTGGCTGCCCCAGCAGTCGGCAGCATGTTGCTGTATGTGGCCGACTGGTGGCTGATCTTCCTGTTCCTCGCTGTTTATGCGTTATTCCTGATGTGGTTGCTGAGTGTCCATTTGCCGGAAACGCGAGCTCCAGGTCTGCCAGTGGCGTCGCCACGTCAGGTGTTGCGTAACTATGTCAGCGTGTTGGTAGACCGGCGAGCCATGGGCTATATCCTCGCGACCTCGATGGCGTTCGCCGGGATCTTCGCCTTCGTCACCTCATCGCCGTTCCTTTACATGGAGTATTACGGACTGAGCCCAGCGGTGTATCCAGTGGTGTTCGGTGCCAACGTGCTGGTCATGGTGCTGTCCAATCGCGTCAATATTCATCTGCTGCGCAAGCGCAGTCCTCAGCAGAACCTGCGCCTGGGGTTGGCGATTCAATGGTGTGCCGGCGTGGCGCTGGTGGTGTTGGTGCTCAGTGGCAATGATTCGATCTATACCGTGGTGCCGCTGGTGATGATGTTCCTCGGTGTGATGGGCCTGATCTCGCCGAACGCCATTTCCTCACTTCTGGACCGGTTCAGCCATATGAGTGCTACTGCCACGGCATTGCAGGGCTGTATTCAGTTCAGTTGTGGCGCTTTGGTCGGAGTTCTTGTCACTGCCTTTGAAATCGACTCTGCCTGGCCGATGGTTGTGGCAATGCTCAGCGTAGCAACGATCGGTAACCTGAGTCTGAGGGTACTGGCGCGCAACGATGGCATCCCGGAGCGCAGTGCCAATGCTTGAGTGGCTATGTGATTTTTGGCAGGGCTGGTGGGTGTGGAGCGAATTAACGCCGCTGAACTGGCTGGGAGTGGGGCTGGCGTTGGCGTTGGGAGCCTTCGTTCAGCGCACCACCGGATTCGGCATGGCGGTGGTGGGAGCGCCGCTGATTCTGTTGGTCGCGCCACGCCTGGTGCCGGTGGTGCTGGTCTTCTACGGCTTGTTGGTGTCTTGCCTGGTGGTGAGGCGCTATTGGCAGCAGGTCGAGATGCGCGATATCTCCACGGCACTTATCGGCAAGGTTCCGGGAACGATACTCGGTGTCTGGTTGCTGGTGATCGCGCCCATGGCAATACTCGAGTTGCTGATTGCAGGCATCGTGCTCTTCGCCGTTGTCGTGACCCTGTTTCGCTGGCGTCTGCCGGTCAATCGCGTATCGATGTTCGGTGCTGGTTTCGTATCGGGTATCTTCGGCAGTGTGGCCGCGATTGGTGGGCCACCGATGGTATTGCTGATGCATGGCATGCCTATGGAGCGCTTGCGTGGTAACCTGGCGGCCTTCTTTCTGATCTCATCCATCATGACCCTCGCTGCGCTGGCCACCATGGCCGGTCAGGTCCACTTCTGGACGCTGGGCGTCAGTTTGAGCTTCTTGCCATTGGTGGTGGCAGGGCATGCGTTGGGGGCGGTGCTGGCCCCTTATATTCCGCGTGGGCTGTTGCAGGCAGGCTCGCTCGGGCTCTGCGCGTTGGCTGCGTTCAGTTTGCTGGTAAAGGCGTTGGGGTGAGGCTGCTGGCCAGCAGTGGCCAGCAGTGGCCAGCAGTGGCCAGCAGTGGCCAGCAGTGGCCAGCGACGAGCGACGAGCAACCCGAAGCTCTTTGCGGACGAAAAAATGCGGTTCCCGGGTAGTTGTCATGAGTCTGTCATCTTTCTGCGGCAATGTTGGCGTCGCGAAGGTTGACCACTTCTACCTTACAGGGAGCTACCTATAATGAATCGCATCCTCAAGACTACCGCCATTGCTGCTGCCGTGATCGGCGTGGTTGGTGTTGCTCAGGCTCGTGATCAGGTCCGTATCGTCGGTTCGAGCACGGTTTATCCGTTCGCCAGCTATGTTGCGGAAGAGTTCGGTGCCACTACCGAGTTCGCGACTCCTGTCATCGAATCCACCGGCTCCGGTGGCGGTATCAAACTGTTCTGCGCCGGTGTAGGTGAAGGGACTCCCGATATCACCAATGCTTCACGTCGCATGAAGCCGACAGAGTTCGAGACCTGTGAAGCTAACGGTGTGACCGATATCACCGAAGCCTTCATTGGTTATGACGGCATCGCTTTTGCACAGTCCGCGGACAACGAGCCGATGGATGTAACTCGTGAGCAGTTGTTCCTGGCGCTGGCTGCCAAGGTGCCGGTCGATGGTGAGCTGGTCGACAATCCCTACCAGAAGTGGAGCGATGTCGATTCTTCACTGCCGGATCGCAAGATCTCCGTCTATGGTCCGCCCACCACGTCCGGTACCCGTGATGCGTTCGGTGAGCTGGTCATGGAAGCCGCCTCTGAAGGCATGGAAGCCTATGCTGGTGAAGGCTATACCGATATCCGTGCCGATGGCGCCTTTATCGATGCCGGAGAGAATGACAACCTGATTGTTCAGCGTCTCGCTGAGAACCGTGATGCCTTCGGTATCTTCGGCTACTCCTTCCTCGAGGAAAATGCAGACACCCTGATCGGCTCCAATGTCGATGGTGTGGCACCGACGCCCGACGCCATTGGTTCCGGTGAGTATCCGGTGTCTCGTTCGCTGTTCTTCTACGTCAAGAACCAGCATGCAGAAGATGTGCCGGCCATGAGCGAGTACGCCAATCTGTTCATGAGCGAACAGATGATTGGTGATATCGGCTATCTGAAGGGAATTGGCCTGATTCCGGCGCCAGAAGATACGCGTGGCGAAGCGCGTGCCGCGGTAGAAGGGCATGACCAGCTTGAGCTGGCCGATCTGAGTGAGTAAGGCGTAAGCCTCAACCACACCGGCCGGCAGCCTCACAGGTTGTCGGCCGGAACACGTTCTGGCGAGCCGATGCTCGACAGGGCATAGAACACCGAGAGACACCAATGCAGACCAATCAACTGCTGGCCATGTTCTGTGGCGCACTCCTGGTGCTGGGTCTGGTCGCTTACCTGCTGGGACGTTCGAAGGCGACGCGAGTACGCGCCTCGGGCACCGCGATGTATGCCCAGCCTGATCAGTATGCCTGGTTTACCGTACTGTCGACTGCTGGTCCCGCACTCGCGATAGGCGCGATTGCCTCCTTTATCATGCTGCTGTTGGGTGCCGATATCCCGCCGATGCTGTTATTGGCGAGTTGCCTGGCCATTGCCTGTGTCGGTCTGGTAATCGGCATCAATATGGTGCGCCCCGATTTTCATGCGCGTCAGGCTATTGAAAGGGTGATTCGCTTTATCCTTGCTGGCGCAGCGATGATTTCCATCTTCACCACCCTGGGCATTCTGCTGTCGATCGTCTTCGAGGCGGTGCGCTTCTTCAACATGCAGAACTTCTGGGACTTCATCACCGGTACCGTCTGGAATCCCGGTGCCAGCTTCCTGGAAGCGGCTGGACGTGCGGAGGAGGGCGCTACAGCAGCCCAGTTCGGTTCTGTTCCGTTATTCGCCGGTACCTTCATGATCACCTTCATCGCCATGTTGGTGGCGATTCCGGTCGGTCTGTTGTCGGCCATTTACATGTCCGAGTTTGCACCTCAGCGAGTACGCACCGTATTCAAGCCGGTACTGGAAGTTCTGGCGGGTATCCCCACCGTTGTGTATGGCTTCTTTGCAGCGATTACCGTGGCTCCGATCATCGTCGCCGTCGCTGGTTTCTTTGGTCTGGAAGCATCCTTCAACAACGCGCTCGCGCCAGGCATCGTGATGGGGATCATGATCATCCCGTTCATCTCCTCGTTGTCCGATGACGTCATCAACTCGGTGCCGGACAGCATGCGTCAGGGCTCCCTGGCGTTGGGCCTGACCCGCGGAGAGATGATTCGTGACATCGTGATTCCGGCGGCCTTGCCCGGCATCATCTCTGCATCACTGCTGGCGGTATCCCGCGCGCTGGGTGAGACCATGATTGTGGTAATGGCGGCGGGTATGCGCCCAAACCTGAGCTTCAACCCGTTGGAAGACATGACCACAGTGACGGTGCGTATCGTAGCGGCGCTGACCGGTGACCAGGAGTTCGGTAGTGCAGAGACGCTGTCGGCCTTTGCCCTGGGGCTGGTGTTGTTTGCCGTGACTCTGACGCTCAACCTGGTGTCAGTGATCATGATTCGTCGCTTCCGCGAAAAGTATCGCGTCAACAACCTCTAAGGTCGTGGAGCCAAGCCAATGAGACAATCTTTCGACGATATAAGCGCCCAGCTCCGCGCTCGCCATCGCAGGTCCACGCGTTTGAAGTGGACTTCCATGGGTGCCCTTGGACTGGCGGTACTATTTCTGGTGCTGTTCTTTGCCGATATGACCGTCAAGGGCCTGCCGGCGTTTCAGCAGGCCCAGATTCAGGTTGAAATCGACTATTCGGAGCAGGCCAGCCAGTTGCCACTGGCGGCAGTCAATGAGGATGTACGGCGCCTTGTCAGCCGTGGATATCTGCGGCTGATTCCGGGACGTATGCGAGATAACCCTGAGCTGCTCGGTACCAGGCACATGGAGTGGGTACTGGCGGATGGCCAGGTTGATCAGTACCTCAAGGGACATCACACGCGCCTCTCCGCCAATGAGCAGGCGACTGTCGAAGCACTGAAGCAGGAAGGGCGTGCGGAACTGCGCTTCAACACCACCTTCTTCACCAATGGAGATTCGAAGATGCCCGAACTGGCCGGTATTGCGTCGGCCGCAATGGGCACGGTCTTCACGCTGCTGGTGACTATCGCGGTGGCCTTCCCGATTGGGGTAATGACGGCGGTCTATCTGGAAGAATTTGCCCCGGACAACCGCTTTACTCAGCTTATCGAGATCAACATCAACAATCTCGCGGCCATTCCGTCGATCCTGTTTGGTCTGTTGGGGCTGGCGGTCTTCATCAGCTTCTTTGGTGTGCCGCGTTCCTCGCCAGTTGTCGGTGGTCTGACATTGGCACTGATGACGCTGCCGGTGATCATCATCGCCACTCGCACCGCTCTGCGTAGCGTTCCAGACTCGATCCGTCATGCAGCGTTTGGCGTTGGCTGCTCTCGCTGGCAGGTGGTGCGCGATCATGTGCTGCCACTGGCGATGCCCGGGATCATGACCGGCTCGATCATTGGTCTGGCACAGGCGATGGGTGAGACTGCGCCGCTGATCATCGTCGGTATGGTGGCCTTCATCCCTGATGTCACCAACTCCTTTACCGAAGCAGCAACGGTGCTGCCGGCACAGATATTTACCTGGGCCGGGGAGCCGGATCGTGCCTTTATCGAGAAGACCTCGGGCGGCATTCTGGTGCTGTTGGCCGTACTGGTGACGCTGAACGCGACCGCTGTGGTGCTGCGCAAGAAATTTGAGCGTCGTTGGTAGCGGCGTCATCACACAGGATAAACTGCTATGAATATCAAGGTTGCCCAGCGCGGAGAGAACGTGATGAAGCAGGATCAACCGGGCCAGCCAGTCACGCGCAATGACGATGCCAACCACGAGCTGAGCATTCGCGTACGTGATCTGGACCTGTGGTACAGCGATTTTCACGCGCTCAAGTCCATCGATATGGATTTGTATCAGAAGAACGTTACCGCGCTGATTGGCCCTTCTGGGTGCGGTAAATCCACCTTCCTGCGTTGTCTCAATCGCATGAATGATCTGATACCGAGTGTCAGGATCAAGGGCTTGATCGAGATGGATGGCCGCGATGTCAATGAGGCCAGAATGGATGAGGTGGCACTGCGTCGCCGTGTGGGAATGGTATTCCAGAAGCCCAACCCCTTTCCCAAGTCGATCTATGACAATGTTGTCTATGCGCCACGCATGCATGATCTGGTCAGCCGCAAGGCCGATCAGGACGAGCTGGTCGAGCGGGCGCTGCGTGATGCTGGGCTTTGGGAAGAGGTCAAGGACAAGCTGCATCAGCCGGGCACCTCGCTGTCTGGTGGTCAGCAGCAGCGTCTATGCATAGCGCGGGCGATTGCGGTACAGCCGGATGTGATCTTGATGGACGAGCCGACTTCGGCACTGGATCCAATCTCCACCGCGACCATTGAAGACCTGATGGACAAGCTCAAGCAGCAGTTCACCATCATCACCGTGACGCATAACATGCAGCAAGCGGCACGCGTGGCGGATTACACCGCGTTCTTTCACCTCGGTGAAGTGGTGGAGTACAACGACACCAAGACCATGTTCTCCAACCCGAATACCAAGAAGGCCGAGGACTACATTACCGGCCGCTATGGTTGATGCGATTGGTGCTGTGGATGAAGTGAACAGGGGGAAGCTTCGGCTTCCCCCTGCTGCGTGTGAGCCCTGTTATTTGTAAGTTCTGTTATTTGTAAGTTCTGTTACTTGTGAGTCCTTTACTTATAAGTACTTTACTTACAAATACTAGGAACTCGCAGCATCATGGCCGGCACTTTGCCGACGGAGTCCTCGCATGGCCCACAGACCCAGTATCGGCCCAGGTAACAGCAGCCAGCTGACCGATAGTTCGATGCTGGTCCATAGCTGGCTACCCAGCCAGATGCCGGGCAGGGTGCAGGCAAAGCCGATGGCATTCATGACCGCCAGCGTAGCGCCGACACGCTCACGTGGCGCCGCTGCCGAGGCCAGCGCCGAGAACTGTGCGGAGTCAGCAACGACGCTGAAGCCCCATAGCCCGAGCAGGGCAAGCAAAAGCCATGGAGAAAGGTTGCCCAGCAATGGGTAGACAAGACACAGGCAGCCGGACGTTGCCAGTGCCAGACTGGCCATGCGCCGACTACCGTAGCGCCGACTGAAATACCCGGCAATGATGGAGCCGGGCATGCCGAGCGCGATCACCGTGAAGGACAGCCAGGCAATCCAGCCCGTCCCCAGTTCCAGACGGGTGATCTCTCGGGATACCAGCAACGGTACCAACAGCCAGAAGGCATACAGTTCCCAGCAGTGGCCGAAGTAACCACCGGCGGCACCACGAAAATTGCGATCTTTCCAGGCGGACAAGCCCTCGGCAAGACTAACTCTTGATGAGGATGATGGTAGGTGCGGACCATCACCCAACCAGCGCACCGCGACACCGCCGGCAACGGCCAATAGGGAAGTCAGCGCCAATGTCCATGCCCAGGGAAGTGCCAGCGTCAGGCCGCGAACCAGATGGGGCATGGCGGTGCCGAGCGTCAACATACCGACTAGCCAGGCGAGCGCAGCACCCGTATGGCGAGGTGTCCAGCCGATGACCAGTTTCATGCCCAGCGGATAGATACCTGCGAGGCAGAAGCCAGTAAGCCAACGGAAGATCAGGGCAAGGACGGGCTGCTCGATCACCGCCACCATTGCCAGATTACAGGCGGCGCCCAGCAGACTGGAAAACAGAAATACTCGACTGGCGCGGAAGCGATCGGAGAGCCCGGTGGTGGCAATGAACAGGGTGCCGAGGATAAATCCCAGCTGTACGGCGATGGTCAACTGACCGAGAGTGGCCTCGCTGAGCCCGACTTGCGTCGTGAGAGTATTGGCTACGCCATTGATGCTGAACCACAGTGACGTACCGCACCACTGAGCAACGACGATAACCGGTAACGCAAGGCGGTGGCGTGGCAGCATGGGACCTCGGCAGACAGACTTGGGAGCCGGCAGGGAAAACCCTGCCGGGAACTCATCATACCTGGAAGGCTATTGGATCGGGAGAAGAGATCAGTCGATCAGCTCGACCGCCACTGCGGTCGCTTCACCACCACCAATGCAAAGGCTTGCGATGCCACGTTTGCCGCCGCGTAGACGCAGTGCGTGGATCAGAGTCGCGATGATACGTGAGCCGGTCGAACCCACCGGATGTCCCTGAGCGCAGGCGCCGCCGAAGACGTTGACCTTGTCGTGGGGCAGGCCGAGGTCATCCATCGCCATCAGCGTGACCACTGCGAAGGCTTCGTTGATCTCGAACAGATCGACATCTTCCGCCTTCCAGTCGAGTTGCTTGAGCAGCTTGTCGATGGCTCCCACCGGAGCAATGGTGAATTCGCTGGGATGACGCGAATGGGTCGCATGACCCAACATGCGGGCCAACGGCTGGGCACCAAGGCGCTGAGCAGCCTCGCCGGAGGCGAGAATCAGCGCCGAGGCACCATCGGAGATGGAACTGGCGTTGGCCGCGGTGATGGTGCCATCACGCGAGAAGGCGGGGCGTAGGCTACGGATACGGTCGAGTTTGGCCTGGAAGGGTTGTTCGTCGTGTTCGACAATCGTCTCGCCCTGACGAGTACTGATCGTGACCGGAGCCATTTCGGCATTCAGATGTCCGGCCTCAGTGGCCTGCATGGCGCGCTCCAGAGAGGCAATGGCGAAATCGTCCATGCGTTCGCGACTGTACCGCCGATCATCGGCAACCTGCTGGGCAAAGCTACCCATCAGTTTGCCGGTTTCGGCATCTTCCAGCCCATCGTAGAACATGTGATCCTTCAACTCTCCATGTCCCAGTCGGTAGCCGCTGCGTGCTTTGGTCAGGATGTGCGGAGCGTTGGACATCGACTCCATGCCTCCCGCCAGCATGACCTCGCCGCTGCCGGCTCTGATCAGGTCGTGTGCGAACATGGCCGCCTTCATGCCCGAGCCGCACAGTTTGTTGATGGTCGTGGCACCTATGCTATCGGGAATGCCTGCCTGGCGCATGGCCTGACGCGCGGGGCCCTGCTTGATACCGGCGGGCAATACACAACCCATGATGCCTTCGTCGATGTTGTCTGCGGTAATACCGGCGTTCTCGACGGCGGCGCGAATCGCGGTGGCGGCCAGCTCTGGTGCCGTCAGTGAGGCGAGTGAACCCAGCATTCCTCCCATGGGGGTGCGGGTGGCGGATAGAAAGACAATGTCGCGTTGGCTCATGGCGGGATCTCCTCGCGGCTCTGGATTCTCCCGATGTTGCGTGGGGGAATGGCCGAATTGTGCTTGTGGTCTATGCCTGGCTGAGGCTGTGACAGAGCAATGGCAGGCAAGATCCAGATGTCTTTCAGTGTGGTTCAGTGCCGCTGAAAGTGCTCGTTGGCTGCTGCTTCATTGACCCTGGCGGTACGCTATGCTTTGCTCATCAAAACCAAGCAAGCGCTAGTGTAACTGCGGATGAATGTAATGAATGACTCGCCCCGCCGCAAGGAACTCACCCGTCTCGCCGCTCAGCTTTTCGTCCAGGAAGGTTTTGATCGCACCACTGTGCGGATGCTGGCGCAGGAAATGGGTATCAAGTCCGGCAGCCTTTTCCATCATTTCCGCGACAAGCAGGAAATTCTGGCCGTTGTGATCGAGGAGGGCACGCAGAACGCATTGCTGCTTGCTCGGCAGGCACTCGGACGTAGTGACTCCGATCCGTTGGCGCGGCTTCATGCGCTGGCCAGGGCCCACCTCGAAACACTACTGACCGATCGCAATGCTCACGTGGTGGCACTGTACGAATGGCGGCGCCTCGATGGCGAAGCCCGTGAGCACCTTACTCATCTGCGTGATGCTTATGAACAGCTGTGGAACGAGGTCATTGATGACGCGATCCAGGCTGGATTGGTCAAGGGAGATGGACCCCTGGTCGCACGGTTTGTTCTCGGAGCTCTCAATTGGACAGTGCGTTGGTATGACCCGGATGGGCCACGTCAGCCGGATCAACTGGCCGACGAACTGGTGTCCATGATCACTCAGGGCCACTGATTCGCTGTAACCTTCATACACTGGTCATGCCTGGTCTCCGACCATGGTCCAGGCGAGGCGTCCTTGTGTGCTGGTTCGGAAGGTTCTAGCTTGTAATCGGCGCTTGCAAAGTTAACGTTTACGTCAACGGAATATGCGGCGCGAGAGCGCTGAAGCTATCCGACAATTACAGCACCGGCCCAGCAATCGTAGAACCAGTCCAACAATTACTATTCATGAGGACATCACATGACCAGCCAAACCAGCCCGAGCGGCGCAGCCGACTATGCCGAATATCTGACCGATTTCCGTATCGAGGACGTGATTGCACGCCTCGATGACCATGCGGATGGATGCTTCAACGCTTATGAGTCCTGTTGTGGCAAGCATGTGCGCGCGGGAAGAGGGAATGTCGAGGCGCTTGTCCATGAAGCGATGGATGGGACCGTCACTCGGCTGACCTACGCTGAGCTCGATTCAAGCAGTGCTCGATTGGCAGGCTGGTTGGCGCAGCGGGGTATCGGGCGCGGTGATCGCGTGGCCTGCATGTTGCCGCGCTCACCACAGTTGCTGATCGCAGTTCTGGCCAGCTGGCGATTGGGGGCGGTGTATCAACCGTTGTTCACTGCGTTTGGATCGGATGCGGTGGAATTCCGTCTGGCGCGAGCCGATACGAAGTTGGTGATCACCGATACTGCCAACCGCAGCAAGTTTGATACGCTCTCCACTTGCCCTCCGGTGTTGTCTGTCGACGGCCCCGATAGCACTCATCAGGAGGATCTGGACTGGTCTGTGGCGATGGCGAGCCCTGCACTCGCGACGCCACCACCACGCTTACCGAGCGACGCTCCCTTTCTGCAGATGTTCACTTCCGGTACCGTCGGCAAGCCCAAGGGTGTCGCGGTTCCATTGTCGGCTCTGGTGGCGTTTCATCTCTACATGGAACTGGCCATTGACCTGCGTGAGGATGATTGCTTCTGGAACATGGCCGATCCCGGCTGGGCCTACGGGCTCTACTATGCGATTACCGGCCCCTTGCTGCTGGGCGTTACTACCCATTTCTGTGAAGCCGGCTTCTCCGCCGAAGGCGCTCTGGCCTTCATGCAGCGCCACGCGATCACCAACTTTGCCGCCGCTCCTACCGCCTACCGCCTGATGAAAGCCTCCGGAATCTTCGAGCAGGCCGAAGCCGGACTGTGTCTGCGGGTCGCCAGTTCTGCGGGGGAGTCCCTCAATCCCGAGGTCGTCAACTGGGTGGCGAAAGCACTGGGTTGTCCCGTCATGGACCATTATGGTCAGACCGAAACCGGCATGGTCTGCAACAACCATCACCGATTGGAGCATGTGCGCGAGCATGGTGGTATGGGAGTGCCGATGCCGGGATATCGGCTGGTGGTGCTGGATGCCGAGTATCGAGAGTTGCCTGCGGGTGAGCCGGGCGTACTGGCGGTGGATGTGGCGCGCTCACCGGTGATGTTCTTTTGCGGATATACCTGGCAGGAGAAGGATCCCTTCGTGGACGGCTATTATCTGACCGGTGATGTGGTGGTGGGTAACGAAGACGGTAGCTTCCAGTTTGCTGGACGCGATGACGATATCATCACCACGGCGGGGTATCGCGTGGGCCCCACCGATGTCGAGAACTCGGTGTTGACGCATCCTGCAGTCGCGGAGTCGGCTGCGGTGGGCCAGCCGGATGAGATTCGTGGCGAGATCATCAAGTCCTATGTTGTTCTGCGCGACGGTTTCGAGAGCAGCGATGCACTGGCGGAAGAGATTCGCCAGCAGGTACGAGAGCGGCTTTCGAGCCATGCCTATCCCCGCATTATCGAATTCGTCGATGCCCTACCCAAGACCCCGAGCGGCAAGATTCAGCGCTTCAAACTACGGGCAGATGCCGCCTCGGGAGCATGAATTGTGCTGTCTCGGCGAGAGTGGTCGTCGGGAAGCAGTTCCAAGGAGTGAATAACGATGTACATAGCGTCTAGAACCTTCCTGATTACCGGTGCTGCTTCAGGGCTCGGTGCAGCCTGTGCCGAGCGACTGGTTGAGGAAGGGGGGCGGGTAGTGCTCTGCGACCTCAGTGATGCCATCGAGGATCTTTCCGCGCGACTGGGAGCGGCGGCGATTGCCGTGCGTACCGATGTCACTTCGGCTGAAGACATGCAGGCGGCGGTTGACGCGGCAGTAGCTCATGGCGGTGAGAAGGGGCTGGCGGGTGTGATTCACTGCGCCGGAGTGGTCAGTGTCGCCAAACTGCTGGATCGGCAGGGACAACCGGCGGACCTCGAGGCATACGCGCGCACGGTACAGATCAATCTGGTCGGGACCTTCAATGTCATGCGACTGGCAGCGGCTGCCATGGCGGCCAACTCATCTGGAGAAGACGGTGAGCGCGGGGTAATCATCAATACCGCTTCGGTGGCTGCCTTCGATGGGCAGGTCGGACAGTGCGCCTATAGCGCCTCCAAGGCAGGAGTCGTCGGCATGAGCTTGCCGGCGGCACGTGAGTTGTCGCGCCATGGTATTCGGGTGATGGCAATTGCACCCGGGGTATTCGAGACGCCGATGATGGGCGATATCCCGGATGATGCGGTAGCCGCGCTGGAGCAGGCAGTGCCTTTCCCCAAGCGTCTTGGCAGACCCGAGGAATTTGCTCGTCTGGCGGAACAGATCATCACCAACCCGATGTTGAATGGTGAGGTGATTCGTCTGGATGGTGGAATCCGCATGCAGTAGTGGCGGATTATTGATGAATTTGAAACGAACGCTTGACCAGGGCTCGTTGGACCCGCTATTTTCAAACGAATGTTTGAATGGCGACATCGAGTGACGGCAATGCCCCAGCTCGCCGCCAGCTTTCGGCTACGTTGGTCGCTTTGACCGCACAGGAGTACAACAATGCCCGACTATCAGGCCCCGCTACGTGATTTGCGCTTCGTCATGGACGAGATGCTCGACTACCCTGGTCACTATGCTCGGTTGCCGGGGCTTGAGCAGGCCTCCCCGGACATTGTTGCGGCAATCCTCGAGGAAGGCGCGCGTTTCTGCCGCGAGGAGCTGCTGCCTCTGAACCAGGTGGGAGACCGTCAGGGATGTCGGCTGGAGAATGGCGAGGTCAAGGCGCCGGAGGGCTTCCGCGATGCCTATCAGCGCTATGTTGAAGGTGGCTGGCCGGGATTGGCCGGGGATCCTGAGTACGGTGGTCAGGGCCTGCCCCAGTCATTGGCGATGGTGCTCTCGGAAATGGTCTGTGCTACCAATCTGGCCTGGGGAATGTATCCCGGGCTCTCGCACGGTGCCGCTGATGCATTGCGGGCACACGGGACCGAAGAGCAGAAGACCACTTACCTGGCCCCGTTGGTCGAAGGAATCTGGACGGGCACCATGTGCCTGACGGAACCGCATTGTGGTACCGACCTCGGCTTGATCAAGACACGTGCTCAAGCCAATGCTGACGGCAGCTATGTAATCAGTGGCACCAAGATCTTCATTTCTGCTGGCGACCATGATCTAGCCGACAACATTGTGCACCTGGTGCTGGCCAGGTTGCCGGACGCTCCTCAAGGCTCGAAGGGCATCTCGCTGTTCATTGTTCCGAAATACCTGCCGAATGCCGAAGGCCAGCCGGGTGAACGTAATTCGGTCGCCTGTGGTTCGCTGGAACACAAGATGGGCATTCATGGTAATGCCACTTGCGTGATGAACTTCGATCAGGCCACTGGTTTCCTCGTCGGGCAGCCCAACAAGGGGCTGTCGTGTATGTTCACGATGATGAATGCAGCACGTATCGGCGTCGGTATTCAGGGGCTGGGTGTGGCCGAAATGAGTTTCCAGAATGCCCTGAGCTACGCACGTGACCGTTTGCAGATGCGGGCGCTGTCCGGGCCGAAGGCCGCCGATAAACCCGCGGACCCGATCATCGTGCATCCTGATGTTCGCCGTATGTTGTTGACCCAGAAGGCCTTTGCCGAGGGCGGTCGCATGTTGGTGCTGTACGCGGCGCAATTGGTGGATGTTACCGAGCATAGTGATGATGCGGCTGAACGTGAGCATGCAGAGACACTGTTGGGATTGCTGACGCCGATCGTCAAGGCCTTCCTCACCGAGGTGGGGTTCGAGGCCGCCAATGAAGGTGTGCAGATATTCGGTGGTCACGGCTTCATTCAGGAATGGGGAATGGAGCAACTGGTGCGCGATGCGCGTATCACGCGTCTCTACGAAGGTACCACCGGTATCCAGGCGCTGGACCTGCTGGGTCGCAAGGTGTTGATGAGCCAAGGAGAAAGCCTCAAGTTGTTCACCCGTGAGATTCACCGTTTCTGCAAGTCAGCGGCAGACGATGAGTCGCTGAAGGGCCTTGTCGAGCCGTTGTCGCGCCTCAATGCCGAGTGGGGAGAACTGACCCTCGATGTTGGCATGCGCGCCATGCAGGATCGCGAGGAAGTGGGGGCAGCCAGTGTGGATTACCTGATGTACTCCGGTTATGTGACCCTTGCGTATCTGTTTGCTCGCTCGGCACAGGTGGCGCAGCAGGCGTTGGCCTCCGAGCCCTCGGATGCCGCCTTCTATCGTGCGCGCCTCGATACCGCGCACTTCTACTTCCAGCGTCTGCTGCCACGCACTCGTGCTCATGCACAGATGATCAAGGCTGGCGCCGAGTCGCTGATGGCCATGGATGCCGATGATTTCGGTTTGGGGTTTGAGATATAAGTGCCTGGCTCACCTTGAAATAATTACTCTCTCGGCCGGGTCTGGCCAGTGGTTTGGCGGCAGGTTTCTCCTGCCGCCTTTTTTATGCTTCGCTCCCGGCTGTGACTCGGTACCGGGATGATGGCAGCCGGTTATCGTTTACAGCCTTCCTCCGGCGCAGGATCATGGTGGCTGGACTCCGAGTATTGCGAGGCAGGACGATGACATCTCCTTCTGCACTTTCCCTCAAGATTCGCCCCGAGCGTGCTGCTGATGCGGCCGATATCCGCCATCTTGTCGACCAGGCCTTTGCCGGTGCTGCTCATGCCAGTGGCCATGAGGCACGGATCGTCGAGAGCCTGCGTGATGTCGGAGTATTGACGTCCTGGGTGGCCGAGATCATCGAACAGCGAGGGAGCCGCCTTGTCGGCCAGCTATCGCTGTCGCCTGTGAGTATCGGGGCTGTCGATGCCGGATGGTTTGGCCTGGGGCCGATAGCGGTGGCGCCTGCGCATCAACGGCAGGGGATCGGCGCCCGCATGGTCGATACGGCGCTCGAGCACCTGCGCCATATCGGCGCATCAGGGTGTGTGCTGGTCGGAGATCCCGGCTGGTATCAACGCTTCGGGTTTCGTACCGCGACCGGGATGCTCTTCGCCGATGTGCCCGCCGAATATCTTCTGGTGTGGCCGCGGAGGGAGGAGTGGCCGCATGGACAGCTGAATTATCATCCCGCGTTCATGGCCGCTTTGGGTTGAGTTCTCGCTGATGCCACGGATATCTGTGACAAGGGCCATGGAGGGCTATGCATGATTCACCGGATTACCCCTGATCTACACATCGAAACCCTGGACCAGAAGCATGTCCGCACATTGTGGTTGGCGGTGGATGATAGCCGCAGTAGCTTGTGCACCTGGTTACCCTGGGTGGACAGCACGCTCAGTCGCGATGACACCGAAGTCTTTGTTACGGCAGCTCGAACGGAGCGACGACTGGGCACTGCCTGGCATTTTGCGATCATCGAGTCGCAGACGTTGATCGGTACCTGTTCCTTCAACCGTATTGTCAAGGAGCATCGTTGGGCATCGTTGGGTTACTGGCTACATCAGCAGCACGTCGGCAAGGGAGTGATGACGCGGTGTGTCGCTGCGCTGGTGGACATCGGCTTCAGCGAACTGAGCCTACATCGACTGGAAATTCGTTGTGCCGTGGGTAACCGGCGCAGTCGCGCTGTTGCTGAACGGCTCGGATTCGAGTTCGAGGGGTGTCTACGCGAGTGCGAGTGGGTCAACGGTCAGCCGCTGGATCATAGGGTCTATTCACGTTTACGCCAGTGATGCCCTGTGCTGGAAGAACGGGGGTGTGAAGAGCGGGGGTGTGAAGAGCGGGACGGCTGTCAGGCCCAGCGTTCCTCGGAAGTGAAGGCCACCGTGAACCAGCGCCGTTGAGGAGGAATCGATAGCCGTGAGGATATCTCCTCGCGGATCTCATCCATCTCGATCACGCCGCGTCCGGCGGAGAAATCCGGGCAAGTGACGATATGGATCTCGATGAAGTGCCCACGACCACTCTTGGCTACATGGCTGTAGTAGTACAGTACTCCATCGCGTTGCATTACGCCTTCCATGGCAGCCTGGACCTCACGGTCGACAGCGCTGGGGGCGATCAGGAAGACCTCTTTCATTGCACGGCGAATGATGCCGATCGGTACCGGGATGAAGCATAGTGTCAGTACTGCCAACAGCGCGGAGTCGACATAGGGTGTCCAGTGAGCGAGTTGTGTATCCTGGAGCAGCATGGCGATGATGAATGCCAGCAGAAGCGCTGCGGTGATCATCGCGGCCATCAACCAGTTCTTGTGATCAATGCGCAGAAACTCGGAGTCGGCGCGACGATTGATTCTCTTGAGATAGCCTGCCATGGCACTACAGATGATCACCACGACCAGTGCATAGAGCATGGCTGCGCCGATCTCCAATGGATGCCCGCCGGACAGTAGCCCACGAATGGCATTGAGAAACGCATAGAAGCACAGCAGTAACAGAATCGAGCCGTTGAGAGCAGCCACCATCGGTTCGAAGTGCCAATAACCATGCTGGAAGCGTCGTGAGGCCTCTTTTACCGCCAGCCGCGAGACGAGTAGCGCTAATCCCGACATGGCCGCATCAATGGTCGAGAAGACACCGTCGAACAGAATCGACTGCGAGCCCGCGTAAAGACCGACCGCAACACCTAGACCGGCGACCAATAAGGTCATGACAATAGAAATCAACAGGGCGCGCTGTTCCAGTTTGGCTTGCATGGCTGGTTCTCGAATTCCTCGTCAGGCAAGCTACTTACTATACATGAGAGTCTGCTTGAGAGAGGCCTGGTGTGGGAATGCCCGGGCGGAAAGATGCCCAGCATGTGTGCCTGGGTGAGGGCGCACCGGATAGATGAGGAGCATGGCATGAGCAATGGCCCCTACTACCGTGGTGAGTGCTGTTGTGGCGAAGTCGCACTGTTGGCAACAGGTACTGCTCTGGCTATCGATTCGCAGTCGGGGCAGGTGCGTTGGCGTCAGGAGGACCTGCAACTGGCCCAGGGGCTGCTCGATGAGCGAGATATGAATGGGCAAAAGCTTGCCTGGTGCACGGAGTGTGGTCAGCAGATATGGCGGATATTGCCCGAGAGGGGCGATGTCGAAACACCACTATCGCTTTGGCCATTCGACTGATGGCCGTTCACACCGAGTCGATCGGCGGATAATCGAGCGCCTCGCGTAGCTGGTGGGCATGATCGCCGACCCACTGTGGATCGATTGGTCCCCAGTTTTCGATGGCATAGTGGCCGATATTGTGACGTTGACCTGGTTCGGCAATGAATCGGCACTCAATATGTAATTCTTCCAGCGCTGTCAGCGTGTCCTGAGCAGTGCGCCGTGGCATGCCAGTGGCCTTCACCAACGCGGGAATGCTGGTGATGCCCTGGTCGATGAGATGAGCCACATATAGACGCCGATAGAAGCTGCTGCGTGTCTTGCTGAGGGCTGTCATGGTTACCTTCCGAGGGGTATTTCGGCGTTGCAGCCAGATTGACCGGGGACGGCTATATCAGGGGAGCACATATGGGAGCCGTTGCTGGCCGTCATCCGTCGTGATCCTTTCATCTCCATTGTATCAGCGCACTATGCGTACGGTCCGGGGGTAATACTGTCTCCAGGGCTAATACTGCGCATCGCCGTGCAGTTCGATCATCGCGGTGACGGCGTAGATACTGGAGGGGCAGTACCTACGCCAACATATGCCTTGTTACTGTGTGAAGGAGTTTATCCGGTAAAGGGCTCCTTCATGGCATGGATGATGCGCTGCATCTCTTCTTCATTGGTGATGTAAGCTGGCATGGTGTAGAGCCAGCGGCCGAACGGACGCAGCCAGACCCCTCTCCGACGAGCCTGTGCAGCAACCCCGGCGAGGCGTGATTCATCATGAACCTCGATCACTCCCGTGGCTCCTAGAGTCCGCACATCAGCGACATCAGGGTGATGGCGCAATTCGTCATCGCCGGCAAGGTGTTCACGCAGAATGCCGTTGAGTCGGGCAATGCGAGCGAGGTAATCGTCATCCTCGAAAACCTTCAGGCTCTCCAGCGCAACGCGGCAGGCCAGAGGATTGCCCATGAACGTTGGGCCGTGCATGAAAGCATGCAGTGGACTATCGCCTATGAAAGTATCGTGTACCGCATCTGTGGCCAGGGTCGCCGCGTGCCCCAGGTAGCCGCCGGTCAGTCCCTTGGACAAGACCATGATATCGGGACACACATCGGCGTGATCGGCGGCGAAAAGGCTGCCGGTGCGACCGAAACCCGTGGCGACTTCATCGAAGATCAGCAGGATATCGAACTCATCGCATAGCTTGCGGGCGCCACGCAAGTAATCCGGGGAGGTCATGTTGAGGCCGCCGGCAGCTTGCAACAGCGGCTCCATCAGTAACGCACCAATCTGCTCATGGTGTTGTTCCAACACGGCACGCAGTGCTGCCAGGTCGCGGGCGACAGCCTCACCTGGGGCGTTAAAGCCGGCTTCGGGAGCCGGCGCGAAGTGATGACGGGGCAGGTAGCCGGAGAACAGCGAGTGCATGCCTTCCTCGGGATCACACACTGCCATGCATCCCGCAGTGTCACCGTGATAGGCCTTCATCAACGAGAGCATGCGGTGCTTTTCCGGTCGACCCCGCAGATGGTGATACTGCACAGCCATCTTCATCGCCACTTCCATACCGACCGAGCCACTATCGGAAAAGAACACATGATTCAGGCCATCCGGAGTGATGCGCACCAGTTCACTGGCCAGTTGATCTGCCGGCTCGTGGGTTAGACCACCGAGCATCACGTGGCACAGAGTATCTGCCTGTTGCTGGATGGCACGCACCAGACGAGGGTGGCTGTAACCATGAATCATGCACCACCAGGAGCAGGTCGCGTCGAGTAACTCTTCCCCAGTGGACAGGTGGAAATGTGTGCCCTTGCCGCCAACGACGAAGGGGGCTGGAGACTGGGTGGCGAGATGGGCGTAGGGGTGCCAGACAGCAGAGGACATCACGGCTCCTGGGAGTATGGGGGGTGGTAAGCTTTCTTCTCTCTGGTGAGTTTACCATTCTCGCTGCCGGATGTACCTGCTGTGCTGGCGTTGCTGAATCAGGATTGTCAGCGATCCTGACTCCTGTCGAGGCGTTTGAGGAAGTTCTGGAACAGAAAGGCTTCCTTGCCCTTGAGCGAGCGGCTCAGGCAGTCGATGAATTCCTGGCGAGAGTAGTGGAAGAAACGCGGCGCCTTGTAGGCGTCCAGGTCGATGGCGATGATATCGCCTTCACTGACCAGAAAATTGTTGGTATGCAACCCTCGGCAGTGGATGCGGTGTTCGAAGAGAGTGACAAGTATCTCGACAAACTGCGTCTGCAGCTGCGGGTCATTGCAGATCTCGTCATGCAGGGGAGTGCCGTGAATATTCGCGGTAACCAGTCGATAGCGCTCTACAGAGAGGATTTCCGGTGTGGAGATGCCCAGCGCCTCGAGGCGTCTGGCGACATGACGGAAGTTGTAGCCTGGATAGCGGCGAATGCCCAGGCGATAGCGCCATCTGTCTCGGGTGTTGGGGGTAAAGGTCTTGATGAAAGCATCCTGGTCCGGGTCGTAGTCGACACGGGAGTACTTTCCGGTCTGGATCAATTGCAATGACATGGAAGTTCCTGATCTACGCCTGACCCATAGGGTGATCAGGCATCTTCATCAAAGCGTGCGTCAAACAGGGCTTCCAGCGCGTCGAGTACGGCTTCGGCATCGTCGCCTTCTGCTTCGATGGTGAGTTCGGTGCCACAGGGAGCGGCCAGCATCAATAAAGACATGATGTTGCTGGCATCACCGCAAAGTGTGCCGTGACGGACTGTGACACTGGATTGATAGGGTTGGCAACATTGTACCAGTCGAGTGGCGGCTCTGGCATGCAGGCCACGCTTGTTGGTCAGCGTGAGCTGGCGACTCGGCATGCATTAGTCTCCGGTTGAGTCGAGGAGGCGTTGTTGACCGAGTTCCCGGTGGCGCAGACGTACACGAGACTGTTGGGCAGCGAGTGCCCTGGCGATGCGTTCGGCGAGATACACCGAGCGATGCTGGCCTCCGGTGCAGCCAACGGCAACGGTCAGATAGCTGCGCTGGCTGGATTCATACTGCGGCAACCACTTCTGTACCCAGGCAAGTATATCCGTCTGCATTTCAGCGACGATTGGATAGTCTTCAAGAAAGTCGATGATGACCTGGTCGCATCCGGTGGAGTCCCTCAATGTAGGGTCCCAGTAAGGATTGGGCAGGCAGCGCGCATCGAAGACGATGTCGGCGTCCGGTGGTACACCACGCTTGAAGCCGAAGGATTCCACTGTCAGCGTCAGACGGCCTGCAGTATGTCCAGCAACCTGTTCGGCGATTCTGGCTCGGAGCTCATGCACCGATAGCCGTGTGGTGTCGATCACCAGGTCCGCGACGTCACGGATACCGGACAGTGCCTGCTCTTCACTATCGATGGCTTCGGCCAGCGTCATGTCGCTGTAGCGTGTCAGCGGATGGCGGCGTCGAGTGTGGGAGTAGCGTTCGAGCAGTATCCTTGCATCACTGGTCAGGTACACCACCTGGCAGTGCAGAGTTCCTTGCCTGAATTCCTCGAGCATCGCTGGGAAGCGCTGCAGAGCTTCCGGAAGATTGCGAGCATCAATGCTGACAGCGATGCGCTTCGAATGTCCGTTTTCGAGTTCGCCGACCAGCGAGCCCAGCAACATGGCCGGGAGATTGTCGATGGCATAGAAACCCAGATCCTCAAGCGCCTGCAATGCAACGGATTTGCCTGAACCAGATCGGCCACTGATGATCACGAGTTGCATTTACAGTCTCCCGCTCAAGGGTCGCCAGGGCGATGCCTGGCAATGAGTGACAAAATGACGGTGACGGAAGGGCGCAGCGGCAGCCGGTACTCAGCCGTCGCTATCCCGGGCGGAGGCACTGCGAAGAATAGCCTCCTGCAACCTTTCGTGCAGTTCGCGCTGTGAGCCAGCCTGGCGCAACCGCTGGCGAGTCTCCGCGTCGTTCATCACGCCGGCGACCTGGCCGAGTAGGGCGAGGTGAGCCTCGTCGGCTTCCTCGGGCACCAGCAACACGAAGATCAGATCAACGGGTTCTCCGTCGATCGCATCGAAATCAATGGGGTCCGCCAGCTTTAGAAACCCGGAGATCGGTGCCTTGCAATGCGGATTACGCGCATGCGGAATGGCAACTCCGTTACCGATCCCGGTACTGCCGAGGCGTTCTCGGCCAATCAGGCGGCTGAATACTTCCTGGCTATCCAGGCTAGGCGTGTTTTGGGCGATGAAGGTGCTGAAGAACTCCAGCACCCTCTTCTTGCTACCTCCCGGCACATCGAACAGCGTGCGCTCGGGAGGGAGAATGGCATCCAATGTCATGAGGAATCAGCGAAGTCCAGCGCCCTGGGCACGGGCTTGAGATTTTTCCTTGTGCTTGACCAATTGGCGGTCAAGCTTGTCGGCTAGTGCATCTATGGCAGCGTACATGTCGCCATCCTGGGCGTCGGCATGCAGGTCAGCACCGGCAGCATGGAGTGTACAGGCAGCAAGTTGGCGCTCCTTTTCTACAGATAACGTCACCTGAACATTGGTGATGTTGTCATAGTGACGCTCCACTCGAGCGAGCTTTTCTTGTACATAGTCACGCAGCGGGTCGGTCAGTTCGACGTGATGGCCGGTGATATTGACTTGCATGACAGGCTCCTTGCTCTAGCAATGGTAGATCGATTGTAACCCTTTTTGCCGCCTTGCAAACCCCCTGAGCACAAGTCCTTATCAAGCCTTGACAGATGAGGTTCTGGTGGTCATGGGGAATAGGTAGAGAACTGCTCGATCTGGGGCAGTGGGCGATGATCAGCGCAGACGTTTACGCTCACTGGATGATGGTATGTGCATGGCCTCACGGTACTTGGCAATGGTCCGTCGCGCGACATGAACACCATCTTCGGCCAGCAGCTCCACCAGTTTGCTGTCAGAGAGCGGCTTGCGTGGAGGTTCGTCCTGAACCAGCTTCTTGATTCTGGCTCGGATGGCAGTGCTTGAATGGGCATCGCCGTCGTTGCCGACCTGGCTGGAGAAGAAGTACTTGAGTTCGTACACGCCGCGCGGAGTATGTACGAACTTCTGGGTGGTTACGCGAGAGATGGTTGATTCATGCATCTCAACCTTCTCCGCTATGTCAGCGAGAATCAGAGGCTTCATGGCGGCTTCGCCCTGCTCAAGGAAGTCCAGTTGGCGCAGCATGATCTCACGGCCCACCTTGAGCAGTGTGTCATTACGGCTGGAGAGGCTCTTGAGCAACCAGCGTGCTTCCTGAAGATGATCCTTGAGGAACTGGTTGTCCTGGCTGCGGTCCGCACGACGAATCAGAGCTGCATAGTCGGGCTGAATGCGCAGGCGCGGCATGGCTTCTGGATTGAGCTCAACCTGCCAGCCTTCACTGCCATGGCGCACGATCAGGTCGGGTACCACATAGTCGACGTTGCTGTCGCCGAAGCTGCTGCCTGGTCGAGGATCAAGGCTGCGGATCAGTTCAATGACACTGTCCAGCCCGTCATCGTCGAGTCCCAGACGTCGCTTGAGCAGGCGCCGCTCGCCACTGGCCAATGCTTCGAGAAACTGACGTACCAGACGTCCGGCCTGGGGCAGTAGTGGAGTCTCTCGGGGCAGAGTGTCGAGTTGCAGCAACAGGCACTCACGCAAGTCGCGAGCGAAGACACCTGTTGGCTCAAACAGCTGGAGCCGCTTGAGAACGGCTTCAACTTCTTTCAGCGAAAGCTTGTCGAATCCTTGTTGCTGAAGGCCCTGGTGGATTTCTTCGAGCGGTTGGTTGAGATAGCCGTCGATGTTTACTGCATCGATCAGTGATTCGGCGATGCGCATGTCGTCAGCATCGATGTCGAGCATTGCCAATTGCCAGCTCAAGTGACCCTGCAATGACTGTGAGGATGCCTGACGTTCGAAGTCGGGGCCTTCGCCACTGCCGGCAGAGGAACTGCCGGAGTCCTGGTAGGTATCCGACCAGTCGCTATCGATCGAAAGTTCGCTCGGTATCTCGTCGGCCCAGTCATCTTCCGGTGTTTCGCTGGCGGTCTGCTCGCCGAAGTCGTCTTCCAGCTCCAGCATGGGGTTGGCCTCAAGGGCCTGTTGAATCTCCTGGCGAAGATCCAGCGTAGACAGCTGCAGCAGGGCGATTGCCTGCTGCAGTTGCGGGGTCATGGTGAGCTGCGTACCCAACCGCAGTTGCAGTGACGCCTTCAGGGCCATGCGAGAGGTCCGTTGCTGATGACAGAAGGCTTTACCCTACTCATCAGAAGTATGCCATGCAAGTCCCTTGCCAACATGGCGATAAAGCGTTGACTTTTTTGAGCAAGGCTGGTGGGGATGCCTGGTCCAAGCTAAAAGCCAGGAGCGGAGGGTAGCTATAAGCTGTAAGCCATAAGCGGTAAGTAACCTCGCAAGTGGTGAGCTTTCGACTACGCTCGATCTTGAATCCCGAAGGGCTTCTGTCTGTGCTCTATGCGGCGGTGTTGAATAGCTCGTTACTCGACGCTCACAGGCTCGGTGCTTATAGCCTGAAATTCTCGCCCAGATACACTTCGCGGACCCGTTTGTTGGCGAGAATGTCGTCGGCATTGCCTTCAGCAATGATCTGGCCATCACCGACAATATAGGCGTGATCACAGATATCGAGGGTTTCACGGACGTTGTGGTCGGTGATCAACACCCCGATATTGCGTTCCTTGAGCTGGCGGATGATTGACTTGATATCGCCGACCGAGATCGGATCGACCCCAGCAAAGGGCTCATCGAGCAGGATGAAGGCCGGTTCGGTGGCGAGGGCGCGGGCAATTTCGACGCGGCGTCGCTCACCACCAGACAGACTCATGCCGGGGTTGTCGCGAATGTGTGTGATGTGGAAGTCCTCGAGCAGGCCCTCAAGGTTCTTTTCACGGCCTTTACGGTCCAGATCCTTGCGTGTCTCAAGAATCGCCATGATGTTGTCGGCTACCGACAGCTTGCGGAAGATCGAGGCTTCCTGGGGTAGGTAGCCGATGCCCGCCAGGGCGCGCTCATGCATCGCCGAGCGGCTGAGGTCATGATCGTCGATGGCAATCTCGCCAGCATCGGCGCGCACAAGTCCGACAATCATGTAGAAGGATGTCGTCTTGCCGGCCCCATTGGGGCCGAGAAGACCAACAATCGATCCCTGGGAAATCGATAGGCTGATGTCGTGGACGACGCGACGACGCTTGTAGCTCTTGGCCAGATTGCGGGCGTGAAGAGTCTTCATTGGTTGCTCTGATTCTCCGGCTCGAGGGTCATGCGAATGCGCTGGGTGCCATCGACACCGTCAGCACTCGAACGTGCCTGAACCACACGGCGATCCAGAAAGTACTCGAGGTAGGCACCATCAAAGGTGTCGTTGGCCTTGTGCAGTTCAGCCTGATCAATCAGTTCGATACGGCGCTCGGCGACATGATAGACCACCTTGCGTCCCCAGCCCTTGACCACGGGTTCTTCCGGAGAAGGCTTCTGTTCCAGGTAGGCACGCTCACCGGTAGCTGTAGCCATCGATAATTCGCCCTGGTCATTGCGTTGGATCTCGACACGGTTGCCGGTCAATATCATGCTGCCTTGCTGGATGCGCACGTCACCGGTATAGACGGCGGTGCCGGCCCTGTCATCGAGATCCAGACGGTCGGCCTCGACCTGGATCGGGGCGTTACGGTCGCTGTCGAGCGCTGATACGGCAGAGCTGGTCAGGCCAGCGGCCAGTGCGAGACAGATGGCGAGCAGCGGGGCGGGGCTCGGACGCATCATTGAGCAGGCTCCTTGTTGGTTTCGGGCGGGTGGTGGCCGGTCACATTGTCGGTCAGTCGGGCCTGCCTGTCATTGATCCAGGCATCGAAGCGGTCGCCGCGCATTTCCTGCGGCGGTTGGCGCAGCACTGCCGGCGTCTCGCTCCAGGCGTGGCCGGTGGTGCTGTCGTAGTGCAGGATCTCGGTATCCATCTGCCATCTCTCGGCAGGGGCTTCAAGATGGGCATCACCTTTCAGGGTGATGGGGTTACCATCGGGGCCGAGAATGCCTCTGTCTGCGTGGCCTACCCAGTTACGACCGCTGTCATCAATCAGTGCAAGGTCGGGAGTCATCAGCCGTGTAACATCATCCAGCGGTGTATGCACCAGGCGTGGCGTCGTCACGCGCTGATGGAGCTGCCCCTGAGCATTGAAACGCGTAAGGGTAGCGTCAGTCAGATAATAGTCCGGCTCGCCTGCCTGGTCGTTGGGGATCTCGCTGGGGATCTGGTTGTCGCGCGGGTTGATCAGCGCCAGGCCGAAGCCCAGCAGCAGCAACAGCAGCAGCAGCCAGAAGCGAAAACCGGGGCGCAACGCACGCAGGTTCATGACTTATTGTCCCATGTGGAGATAAGTGTCCAGCACACTCTGCCAGTGCCCCTGACTCACCAGTAGCTGGTCGCAGATTTCGCGTACCGCGCCGTGGCCGCCCGCTGATTCGGTGACCCAATCCGCCTGTTCACGGATATATGCCGGGGCGCCAGGTACGCTGATGCCGACTCCTGCGTAGCGAATGCAGGGCAGGTCCGGCAGGTCGTCACCACAATAGGCGACCTGGTCGAGGTCAATACCCAGCTGCTCGCAGAGTTGCTTGAGTGCAGGCAGCTTGCGTTCGACGCCTTGCTGGACATGTTCGATGCCCAGAGCACTAGTGCGCATGCTGACCATGGGTGAGCTGCGGCCGGTGATCACTGCCACCGCGATGCCGGCGCGCTTGAGCAATTTCAGGCCATGACCATCCAGGGTATTGAAGACCTTGGTTTCCTGGCCATCCGCCTGGAAATACAGGCTGCCATCCGTCATGACACCATCCACGTCCAGCGCCAGAAGGCGCACACGACGCAGCTTGTCGGACAGAGCAGAGAGGTTATCTTGTGGCATTGACTGAATCCTTGTAGCAAACCGAGCCGGGGGTCAGATTACACCGGCAGCCAATAGGTCGTGCATATGCAGTGCACCGACCGGGCGACTATCGTTATCGACCACTGCCAGCGCAGTAATGCGGTTGTCTTCCATGATACGCACGGCCTCCGCGGCCAGAATGTCGGCCTGGATACGCAGGCCTGGACGTGTCATGACGTCATCGACGCTCAGGTTGGTGAAGTCCTGGTAACGATCCAGAGTCCGGCGTAGATCACCGTCGGTATAGACCCCAGCAAGAGTACCATCACTGGCAATGACGCAGGTGAAGCCGAGCCCCTGACGAGTGATCTCGAGTAGGGCGTCACGCAAGGGGCAGCCTTCCTGCACTCGAGGCAGTCGCTTGCCGGTATGCATCAGGTCGCCGACGGTGAGTAACAGGCGTTTGCCAAGACTGCCGCCGGGATGGGACCGGGCGAAGTCTTCCGCGGTAAATCCACGCGCTTCGAGTAGAGCGACAGCCAGAGCATCACCCAGCGCCAGGGCCGCAGTCGTGGAGGAGGTCGGCGCCAGGTCGAGGGGGCAGGCTTCGCGCTCGACGCCAGCATAGAGGTGGGCATCTGCATGGCGTGCCAGCATTGAAGCCGGACGTCCGGTCATGCTGATCAAGGGTGTGCCCATGCGCTTGAGCAGTGGTAGCAGGGCGGTGACCTCGGCGGTTTCACCGGAATTTGACAGTGCGAGAACGATATCACCGGGAGTGATCATGCCGAGATCACCGTGACTGGCTTCCCCCGGATGGACAAAAAATGCCGGAGTGCCGGTGCTGGCTAGCGTGGCGGCTATCTTGCTGCCGATATGGCCGGATTTGCCCATGCCGGTGACCACCACGCGTCCACGACAGTCGAGAATCAGCTCGCAGGCGCGAGCGAAGTCGGCATTGAGGTGTGCGATCAATGCGTCAATGGCATCGCGTTCCAGGCCGAGCGTACGTCGAGCGCTGTCGCGCAGTGCAGCAGCGTCGATGGCTGGTGTAGTGCTGGAGTGGTCATTCATGGACTTGATTGTTGCCGTTTGTGTTGAATCCCACAAGGGCTGAGGCACTATCCGTGCCAGAGCCTGAAAGGGTGTGTCTGGCCTCGAGAGGTCCGGAGTATCGTCATCTGTACAGTGGAAGTGAATGCGTGAGCATTTGCGATGCTGGACATGACGTGCGATTTTCCGAACTCGATCAAGGATGAGAAGGACCGCTAATTGAACCTGCAGAACGTCTGGGGCGCAAGCTGCGCGGTACGGCACTGGCATACCGCCAATGAGTTAAGATACGATGTTCGATAACCCGGTGTATCGAGTTTTGTTCCGATCTCCGGCTCATAATCCGATTTTCGGCCTATTCAAATAGCATCAGGCTGAACAACGATAGGGCTTGCGATGATGGCTCCCCCCTTGGTGGAGGTTGAGAATCTATGCTTCTCCCGCGGAGGTCGTGAGATCTTTCGTGGTGTTGACCTGTCCATCCCTCGTGGCGCCATTACCGCAATCATGGGGCCGAGTGGCACCGGCAAGACGACGTTGCTCAAGTTGATCGGCGGACAGCTTGCCCCCGATGCCGGGCGTGTGGTGATTGATGGCAAGGACGTGCATGCCTTGTCGCGTAAGTCGCTCTTCAAGTTGCGTCGGCGAATGGGGATGCTGTTTCAAAGTGGGGCATTGTTCTCTGATTTGAGCGTTTTCGAGAACGTCGCCTTTCCCTTGCGAGTACATACCGACCTGCCTGAGAGCATGGTTCGTGATGTGGTGCTGATGAAGCTTGAGGCGGTGGGCTTGCGTGGCGCCAGAGATCTGATGCCATCGGAGCTGTCCGGAGGCATGACTCGCCGAGTTGCTCTGGCGCGTGCGGTGGCGCTTGACCCTGAGTTGATTCTGTACGACGAGCCTTTTGTTGGCCAGGACCCGATTTCCATGGGCGTGCTGGTGCAGCTGATAAAGCGGCTCAACCAGGCGCTGGGGCTGACTTCTGTGGTGGTCTCCCACGATATCCGTGAAACCCTGACGATAGCCGATTATGTCTATGTCGTTGCCGATGGACGGGTGATGGCGCATGGCACTCCAGCGACTCTTGAAAGTGTTCAGGATCCGCGTGTCCGGCAGTTCATTCATGGTGAACCCGATGGTCCTGTGCCTTTCCACTATCAGGCGGGTGATTTCATCGACGACATCCTCAGTAGCGGAGAGGCGCAATGATCGAATGGATTACCTTGATCGGGCGTCGTGGGTGCGATCTGCTCGAGTCACTGGGGCGGGCGGGTATCTTCCTGATGCAATCGATGTTCGCACGTCCGTCCCGAGAGGGGGTGGGACTGTGGTTGGCACAGATGCACATGGTCGGAGTCATGTCACTGGCGATCGTGCTGGTATCAGGGCTGTTCATCGGCATGGTGCTGGCGCTGCAGGGCTATACCATTCTTGTGGGCTTCGGGGCAGAGCAGGCATTGGGCCAGATGGTCTCGCTGTCCTTGCTGCGTGAATTGGCCCCTGTGGTGGCGGCGCTGCTGTTTGCCGGGCGTGCCGGTTCGGCACTGACGGCAGAGATTGGGTTGATGAAGGCCACCGAGCAGTTGAGCAGTATGGAAATGATTGGTGTCGATCCGTTACGCCGCATTGTCGCGCCGCGGCTGTGGGCGGGTTTCGTCTCGCTGCCTCTGTTGACCATTGGCTTCAGCGTGGTCGGTGTTTGGGGTGGCCACCTGGTGGGTGTCGAATGGTTGGGTGTTTTCGAAGGCTCGTACTGGGGCAATATGCAGGAAAGTGTTGGTTTTATTGATGATATCGGTAATGGCCTCGTCAAGAGTCTGGTATTTGCCCTGGTGATCACCTGGATCGCGGTTTTCCAGGGCTATGACCTGATTCCCACCTCGGAAGGCATTTCCCGCGCCACCACGCGTACGGTGGTCTATTCGTCCCTGGCCGTGCTGGGCCTGGATTTTGTGCTTACCGCCGTGATGTTCGGTGGACTTTCCTGATTGTGCGGAGACTGTGATGAAGCGCAGCAAGACGATGGAGTTTGGTGTGGGCCTGTTCATGCTGGCTGGCATTCTGGGGCTGATTTTCCTGGGGCTGAAGGTCAGCGGTCTGGACCTTACCAGAGCTGATGATACGTTCCAGCTGAAGGCCAACTTCGCCAATATCGGTGGGCTGAAGCCTCGCGCTCGGGTGACCATGGCGGGTGTCACTGTGGGGCGGGTTGATAGTATTGATCTTGACACCGAGTGGTACGATGCCCAGGTCGTGATGTCGCTGGATAATGATCTGCTCGGTAAGCTGCCCGATGACAGCACGGCAGCCATTCTGACGTCGGGGCTGCTGGGAGAACAGTACATCGGCCTATCGGTGGGAGGCTCGCCAGAAACCCTCGAGGATGGCGCTACCGTCCGCGATACTCAGTCAGCGCTGGTGCTGGAAGAGCTGATTCAGCAGTTCGTATCCAATATGGTCAATGAGTAAGTCGCTCACGAAGCGAACAAGGAGAATCCCATGACAATCGCCAAGCCTGTTCATGTTCGGTTCGGTCAGTGGCTGGCCATGACTCTGCTGGTACTGATGAGCCTGCCAGTCATGGCTCAGCAGTCCCCGGAGGAAATGATCCGTAGCAGCATTACTGAGCTGATGGGCCAGATCGAGGGGCGTAAAAGCTATTTCAGCAGCAACCCCCAGGAGCTCAATCGGGTTGTCGACGAGAGCCTCAGTGATGTGGCGGACTTTCGTTATATTGGTGCCAGTGTGATGGGGCGTTATTTCAGTAATGCCACGCCGGAACAACGCACGCGCTTTGTGAATGTGTTCAAGCAAACCCTGCTTGATACCTACGCCAAGGGGCTGATTACCTTCGACTACCGCGAGATCAGAGTGCTCGATAACCAATCCGCTGGACGTTATGAGGATCAGTCCAGTGTGGCAATGGAAATCGTTGGTACCGATGGAACGGTCTATCCGGTCAGCTATACCCTGCGTCAGGATGGTGGGCAGTGGAAAGTGGTCAATGTCATCGTCAATGGTATCAACCTGGGGCTGACCTTCCGTAATCAGTTCGACCAGAGTATGCGTCAGCACAACCGGGATTATGACTCAGTGATCAATAACTGGTCGCCGGACGTGGGAGCAGAAGAACTGGAGCGCGGTGGTTCATGAAGGAACTGATGACCCTCGGTCATGCGCGTCTTTGTGCTGAAGGTAGCACCCTGCGCATCACAGGCAGGGTGGGGTTCGAAGGCGCTGCCACCATGGCCGAAGCTGGCTGTGACTGGTTGCGTTCCCGCTCAAGGGGCGAAGCGATAGTGCTCGATCTGGAGGGCGTCGAAGAAGTTTCCAGCGCTGCTCTGAGTATGATGCTCGAATGGCAGCGCGCGCTTCGCCACGCTGGCCTGGTGTTGAGTGAGGTTCGCCTGTCTTCTGTGCTGGCTCAGCTCACAAGCCTATCCGGACTGGAAGCACTGGTCGCGCCAACGCCTTCCTGATCCGCATTCGCCCTTGTCCTGTTATCTGCCAGGTGAGCGAGCGTGTCGATCTTGCTTGGCAATCGCTATCTTCCACGGTTTTCTTTACCATATGGCCCCAATGTCATTACTGCGCGCTGCTATTGGCGGCGCCCCATGAAAACCTTGAGGAGAGCGGTTGCATGCAACCCAGTGACGTCAAGGCGCTGCTCGAAAGCCGCGTCGATGGCTGTGAATTCCACATTCAGGGCGAAGGCTGTAATTTTCAGGTCGTCGCCGTAGGCGAGATGTTCGCCGACCTTGGCCCAGTCAAACGCCAGCAGGTCATCTACGCGGCGTTGTCCGAAGAAATCGCCTCTGGTGCTCTACACGCCATCAGCATCAAGACCTATACGCCTGCCCAATGGCAGGCTGCGGCCGAGAACTCGGAGGCCTGACGGTAAGTCGCATGGACAAGTTGATGATCACCGGTAACGGGCCGGCTGAGGGCGAAGTCTGGGCAAGTGGTGCCAAGAATGCGGCATTGCCGATTCTGTGTGCCACGCTGCTTTCTGAAGAGCCCGTTACCATCGGCAATCTGCCGCACCTGCAGGACATCACCACCACACTGGAGCTGCTCGGTCATATGGGCGTGCAGGCGGTGATGGGCGAGAAGATGTGTATCCAGCTCAATGGCGCTCAGGTCAATGACTGCCACGCGCCCTATGAACTGGTAAAGAAGATGCGTGCTTCGATTCTGGTGTTGGGGCCGCTGCTGGCGCACTTCGGCAAGGCAGATGTCTCATTGCCCGGCGGTTGTGCCATTGGCTCACGTCCTGTGGACCTGCATATTCGTGGACTCGAGGCGATGGGCGCCGATATTCGTGTCGAGGGTGGCTACATTCGTGCGCGCACCGATGGTCGTTTGAAAGGTGCCACGATTTTCCTCGATACGGTGACGGTCACGGGTACCGAAAACCTGTTGATGGCGGCAACTCTGGCCGACGGCGTTACGGTGCTTGAGAATGCCGCACGCGAACCAGAAGTTGTTGATCTCGCCGAGTGCCTGATCAAGATGGGTGCCGATATTCGTGGTCACGGTACTGACACCATCACCATTCATGGTGTCGAGCGCCTGCATGGTGCTGAGCATGATGTGATGCCGGACCGTATCGAGACGGGCACGTTCCTGATTGCCGGTGCCCTGAGTCGTGGTCGGGTGCGCGTGCGTCGTACGCGTGCCGATATTCTCGAGGCAGTGCTGGCCAAGCTCGAGGAGGCTGGAGCGAAGATCACCTCTGGTGATGACTGGATCGAGCTCGATATGGAAGGGCGTCGTCCCAGGGCGGTCAATATCCGCACTGCGCCATACCCAGCGTTTCCCACCGATATGCAGGCCCAGTTCGTGGCAATGAATGCGGTGGCAGAAGGTACGGGGCGGGTGGTGGAGACCATCTTCGAGAACCGCTTCATGCACGTTCAAGAGCTCAATCGTATGGGCGCCAACATTGCCCTGGAAGGCAATACGGCGGTCATTACCGGTGTCGAGTGCTTGTCTGGTGCACCGGTCATGGCGACCGACCTGCGAGCGTCTGCATCTCTAGTAGTGGCGGCGATGATGGCGGAAGGCGAAACTCTTGTTGATCGCATCTATCACATCGATCGTGGTTACGAGTGTATCGAGGAGAAACTGCAACTTCTCGGAGCGCGCATCAAGCGTATACCGGGCTAGATTCTGCTGGCCACCAGGTTCTCCACCGAAATAGACACCCCGCTCGGGCACCCCAGGCCCGGGCGGTGACTCGACAATCAGGCGAGACCATGAACAAGCAATTGATACTGGCGTTGTCGAAAGGGCGCATTCTTGACGAAACGCTGCCGCTACTGGCCGATGCTGGCATTCACCCCGCCGAAGATCTTGGCAGCAGCCGTAAGTTGTTGTTCGATACCAACCTTCCCAATGTCAAGCTGGTGGTGATCCGAGCGACTGACGTACCGACCTATGTTCAGCTGGGTGCCGCGGATCTCGGGGTGGCCGGTAAGGATGTGCTACTCGAGCATGGTGCAGAAGGGCTTTATGAACCTCTGGATCTGGAAATTGCCTACTGCAAGCTGATGACCGCTGGTATTACTGGCAGTCAGCCGGCACTGGCACGGCGCCGGGTGGCGACCAAGTTCGTTAATGTCGCGCGCCGCTATTACGCCGAACAAGGCATTCAAGCCGAAGTCATCAAGCTGTATGGCGCCATGGAATTGGCGCCATTGATGAATCTTGCTGACGAGATCGTCGATATTGTCGATACCGGCAACACTTTGCGGGCCAATGGTATGGAGCCGCGTGAGTTGATTGGCCATATCAGCACTCGATTGGTCGTCAACCAGGCTGCGATGACCATGAAGCATGACCAGCTCAAGCCGCTGCTCCAGCGTTTAAGTGATGCGGTTGCATCACGTCGCATGGCCGAGAGTTGAACCGTACGTCAGTGGAAAAACAACAGGGGTGATCCTGACATGAGCACAGAATTCGAGGTCGCTCGTCTGTCGAGCGCTGATGCTGATTTCGAGGAGCGTCTCGACGCTCTGCTGGCCTGGGAGAGTGTTTCGGATACGCGTGTTCAGCATAGTGTCGACGAGATCATTGCCGCTGTGCGTCAGCAGGGCGATGCGGCGTTGCTGGAATATACGCGACGCTTTGATCGCCTGGATGCTGGCTCCATGGCAGAGCTGTCGTTGGGCAGCCAGCGCCTTGCCGAAGCATTCGAACGAATCGACTCACAGCAACGTGAGGCGCTGGAAGTCGCCGCACAGCGCGTGCGTGAGTATCACCAGCGGCAGAAGCCGACCTCCTGGCAGTATGCCGAGGCAGATGGCACCGTGCTCGGCCAACAGGTCACACCGCTGGATCGCGCGGGTATCTATGTGCCGGGGGGCAAGGCTGCCTACCCGTCCTCGGTGCTGATGAATGCGTTGCCGGCTCATGTCGCAGGAGTAGGCGAGATCGTGATGACGGTGCCGACTCCGGGTGGTGTCATCAATGACCTGGTATTGGCTGCAGCCCATGTCGCAGGTGTCGAGCGTGTGTTCACCATCGGTGGTGCTCAAGCGGTGGCAGCCATGGCGTACGGTACTGAGAGCGTGCCACGCGTAGACAAGATCGTCGGGCCGGGCAATATCTTCGTGGCCACAGCCAAGCGGGCTGTATTTGGGCAGGTGGGTATCGATATGATTGCAGGTCCTTCGGAGATTCTTGTCGTCTCTGATGGCAGTACCGACCCGGACTGGTTGGCCATGGACCTGTTCTCCCAGGCAGAGCATGACGAAGATGCTCAAGCCATTCTGGTTAGTTGGGATGAGGCGCACCTCGACGCGGTGCAGGATGCCATGCAGCGATTGTTGCCGACGCTCGAGCGTGAACCCATCGCACGAGCCTCGATTGCAGCGCGGGGCGCGCTGATCGCCTGTCGTGATCAGGCTGAGGCTATCGAGCTGGTCAACCGCATTGCCCCCGAGCATCTTGAGCTGTCGGTGGGCAATCCCGAAGAATTATTGCCAATGGTTCGTCATGCCGGCGCCATCTTCATGGGTCGTTATACGTCCGAGGCGCTGGGAGACTACTGCGCGGGCCCCAACCACGTTCTGCCGACGTCAGGTACGGCACGTTTTTCCTCGCCGCTGGGGGTCTATGATTTCCAGAAGCGCTCGTCGATTATCCATTGTACGGCCGAGAGTGCATCGCAGTTGGGTAAGACCGCCTCGGTGCTGGCGCGTGGTGAGTCGCTTACTGCTCATGCGCGTTCTGCGGAGTATCGCATGCGCGACTGATACCACCGTCGGTAACTTCGTATGGTGGTCTCTCTGCAACGCAAGACCCCCGTTTACCGAAAGGTAAGCGGGGGTCTTTCATCAGTACCGGGTCATGAGTAGAAGAGGGGGTTATTCGGCCTCTGGTTGCTGCGTTTCCTGGCTGCTTGGAGTGGGGCGCTCGCCGACAACCAGTTCCACCCGTTGTGGTTTGCCGTTGCGAGCCACTGTGACATTCAGTGTGGTTCCGGGATCTACCGCAGCGATATCGCTCATGGTGCGGCGAGGGTCGATAACTGCGCTGCCATCGACCTCCAGCAGCACGTCGCCCGGTTCAAGTCCTGCCTGGTCTGCCGGGCCGCCGGAGATGACGCCAGCAATGATCACGCCAGCTGGTACCTTGAGACCAAAGGAGGTCGCCAGTTCCTGGTTGAGCTCCTGGGCCTCGATGCCTAGCCAGCCACGAATGACGCGACCGTGTGCCACCAGTTGTTCGAGAATGTTGCGCGCCAGGTTTGCAGGGATGGCGAAGCCAATGCCCTGAGAGCCACCGGAGCGCGAGAAGATGGCCGTGTTGATGCCGACCAGGGCGCCTTCCGGGTTGATCAGGGCACCACCGGAGTTGCCGGGGTTGATTGCGGCATCTGTCTGAATGAAGTCCTCATAGGCGTTGAGTCCAAGGTGGCTACGACCAGTGGCACTGATGATGCCCATGGTGACCGTCTGGCCAACGCCGAACGGGTTGCCGATGGCTAGCGATACATCGCCTACCGCCACCTGGCGAGAATCGGTCAATTCGATTACCGGCAGGTCTTCAAGATCAATCTTCAGTACGGCAAGGTCGCTTTCAGGGTCTGTGCCAATCACTTGAGCCAGGGTTTCACGGCCATCGCGTAGGGCGACCTGGATTTCATCGGCGCCGCTGATGACATGGTGATTGGTCAGCACATAACCGTCGTGGCTGATGATGACTCCCGAGCCGAGGCTGGACAGCATGCGTTGACGGGAAGGGGCATCATTGCCGAAGAACTGGCGGAAGAATGGGTCGGACATCAACGGATGAGTATCGCGTTCGATGACTCTTGAGGAATAGATATTGACCACGGCGGGAGCGGCGCGCTCCACGGCTTCAGAGTAACTCACCGGGCCCTCCTGGCGATCCAGGGGTTCCGCTTCCTTGATGTCTGGAGCTGGACGCTGGGGGGACTCTTCGGTCTGAGCATTGGCATTGGTCGCACCGGGTGGTTGCGGCTCGATGATCGCCGGGGGCGGCTGTGGTGATAGTCGACCAAGTCGTTCAGGAAATGCATTGATCAGAACGATGGCGAGCAGCACGCCAATAATGATCGGCCAGAGATATGGCAAGAGAGTGCGTCGCATGCGGCGAGGTCCTGTTCGCGAGGGCGGCTTGCGGTCGCGGCGTACCAGAGCGCCGCGTACAATGGCGAGCATTGTAGCATTGCTGGCCTTTTGCGGGTCGCGATGTTGGTACTCAAAAGAGGTGAAGACCATGGAGCGCAATGAACTGATTTTTGCCTGTGATGCATTGCTGGGCTCGCGTAGCTTCAAGGATTACACCGAAAATGGCCTGCAGGTGCAGGGCCGCCCCTCGGTGACCCGCGTGCTGAGCGGTGTGACCGCGAATCAGGCGCTGCTGAATGAGGCCGTGGCCTGGCAGGCGGACATGGTGTTGGTGCACCACGGCTACTTCTGGAAAAACGAGCCGGTCGCAATCACAGGCATGAAACGCCAGCGGATTGCCACGTTGCTGCAGCATGATATTAATCTGGTGGCTTACCATTTACCGTTGGATGCTCACCCGAGTATTGGCAACAATGCCTGCCTGGCGCAGCGTCTCGGACTGGAGGTGGTGGGGGCTTTGGATGCGCCGTTGGGGGAAGGATTGCTGTGGCATGGGCATCTTCCGGAGCCGATGGAGGCTTCGATGTTCAGTGATCATGTTGGTGAGAAACTGGCGCGTCAGCCATTGTTGATCGAGGCGCCGGGAGGTGGGCCGATATCACGCGTGGCCTGGTGTACCGGAGGGGCTCAGGACATGATTGGTGCCGCAGCGGATGCCGGGATGGATGCTTTCATTTCCGGGGAGATATCCGAGCGGACGACGCATATCGCGCGCGAGATGGGCATCCATTATCTTGCCGCAGGCCATCATGCTACCGAACGCTACGGCGTTCAGGCGCTTGGTGAGTGGCTCAAGGAGCAGTTTGGCGTCGAGCATCGCTTTGTCGATATCGATAATCCAGCTTGATCGCAGCAGAGAGATATCGGATATACCACCATGCCTGCTGCCACATATCCGTGACGAACTGTCGTTACGGGTATGTGGCGGCAGGGTTCAATAGCGCGGTGCGGCGAGTTGTTCCTGCTGCTCATCGCGTTGCTGACGCAGGCCAAAATCCTCGGACAGAGTGCCGCGGTTGCCGTCTGCGTAGTCACGGGGAGCGCTGACACCGTCTTCGGCCTCGGTATTTGGGGGGGCGGGTGTTGTAGGTGTCTGCATGCCGGTGGCGACAACGTTACTGCCGAGTTGGCGCACGGATTCCTCAAGTTGCTGCTGAAGACTCTGGCTGTCCTCGACCAGGCGCTCGACCTTGTCGCTCATCTGCTGTAGATGGTCATCGACACCGGATTTCCATTCGCTCAGCTGGCGTTCACGCTCGGTGAGTTTGAGGCGCAGGCGCTGTGCGCTGCGTGCGCCAGAGTTGAGCAGGTGATAGCCCAGTGCACCTATGCCTGTGCCGGCCACGAGGCAGGCCACGGCCAGCATCACGTTGATATTGCTTGCTTCCACTAGTATCTCCCTGAGCACATCGAGGCGGCTCGATAGAAATAGCGAGCCCCGGTGTCTATTAACCTGGCACTCAGCGCTGCGTTGAGCGGGCGCTGTAGCGAATGATGTAGGCAAATTACCACAACCCACAGCCGAGCGTTGGGGAAGTAGGTATGACCACCAACACTGTTCATTCACGTATTCAGTATCTGTCCAACGGCGCGCTCCATTATAGAGGCTATCGCCAATCAGGCGTCAAACTGGATAAGCAACGACTTGCGCGGTTTCCATGAAATGGGATGTGCCCCAGGCGCTTCTCGGCACAATATCTCGCGCTGTCGGGCGCGATGGATATGCGTATAATCGGCGCTTTCGTTAGTTGCTTCCCTATCAGGACGATTCATGTCTGCGACCTCACAAGCGCCGAGTCAGCCTCGCGCGGAGACGCCTCTGGAGCGTTATCGCCGCGATCTCCAGCGCGACAACTTCACCCCGGACTCTGCACAGGCCAATGCTGTTGAGCACCTGCAGCGGTTGTATGATCAGTTGTTGAAAACGCCGGATACGCGGCCGACGAGCACTGTGGCTGGTGGCTGGACATCCAGGGTCAAGGGCTGGTTGGGGCGTCGTGATGAAATGAAGGAGCCTGAGATTCCTGCCATTTCAGGACTGTATTTCTGGGGAGGTGTCGGTCGCGGAAAGACCTACCTGGTCGATACCTTTTATGAGAGCCTGCCGTTTCCACACAAGATGCGAACTCACTTTCACCGGTTCATGCAGCGTGTGCACAATGAGTTGACGCATTGCAAGGGCGAGAAAGACCCGCTGAAGCTGATTGCCGGCAAGTTCGCAGACGAGGCTCGGGTGATCTGTTTCGACGAGTTCTTCGTCAAGGACATCACCGATGCCATGATTCTTGCCAATCTGCTCGAAGCGTTGTTCGAGCGTGGTGTAGTGCTGGTAGCGACATCGAATATCGTGCCGGACGACCTGTATCGTGATGGGTTGCAGCGGGCGCGCTTTCTGCCGGCGATTGACCTGCTCAAACGTCACTGCGAGGTGGTCAATGTCGACTCCGGAGTGGATTATCGTCTACGGGCGCTGGAGAGAGCCGAGATATTCCATTCGCCGCTTGATGACGAGGCTGACCGGGAGCTGGAACGCAGCTTTCGGGAAGTGGCGGGTCATGAGGGCGAGCGCAATGTGCCGATCGAGGTCAATCATCGTGTCCTCAGTGCCGAGCGTCTGCATGAGGACGTGGTGTGGTTTGACTTCCTTGAACTCTGCGATGGGCCGCGTAGCCAGAACGACTATATTGAACTGGCTCGTGAATACCACACGGTGTTGGTTTCAGGCGTGAAGCGTATGAGCGGCGCCACCGATGATCAAGCACGTCGCTTCATCAATATGGTCGATGAATTCTATGATCGTGGTGTCAAGTTGCTGATGTCCGCGGAAGTTCCAGCGGAAGAACTGTATAGCGGTGGCAAACTGGAGTTTGAGTATCAGCGCACATTGTCGCGTCTGCAGGAGATGCAATCGAGGGAATACCTCTCGCTCCCGCATAAGCCATGATGGTGTGAGCTACGAGTACGAATGAAGCGTGCTTGAGGCTCGTAGCTGAATGGGTGGTATTGTTTTTTCACGTCATGTAGAATGCGCGCTCGCTCGACCGTTGCGTCCGAATGTCGGCTCCCGGGCTGATGGGGCGCAACCAAGAAAAATAGGGATGATCCCATGTCGGCAAGGCTTGTAGCTGCCGACGGCAGGATCCAATACATCGAATTGGTGATTTCATCCATGAAGACGTTCACTGCTAAGCCGCAGTCCGTCCAGCGCGACTGGTATATTGTCGATGCCGCGGACAAGACGCTCGGTCGTCTGGCCACTGAAATTGCTCGTCGCCTGCGCGGCAAGCACAAGCCTGAGTACACTCCTCACGTTGATACCGGCGATTACATCGTCGTCATCAATGCCGAGAAGGTAAAGGTCACTGGCAACAAGTCCAGCGACAAGATGTACTACCGTCACACCGGTTATCCGGGCGGCCTGCGTTCCATGAGCTTCAATCAGCTCATCGACCATGCTCCCGAGCGTGTTATCGAAGGCGCCGTCAAGGGCATGCTGCCGAAGGGCCCGCTGGGTCGTGCCATGCACTCCAAGCTGAAGGTCTATGCCGGCACCGAACATCCGCACACTGCGCAGCAGCCGCAAGAACTGAACATCTGAGGGAATCTTCGCCATGACACAGCAGTATTACGGTACCGGGCGCCGCAAGACCTCTACCGCGCGCGTCTTCCTCAAGCCGGGCACCGGCAAGATCACTGTCAACAGCCGTGAGCTGAACGAATACTTCGGCCGCGTGACTGGTCGTATGGTGGTTCGTCAGCCTCTCGAACTGACCGACACTCTTGAGCAGTTCGACGTTTATGTCACTGTCCAGGGTGGTGGTGGTAGTGCCCAGGCGGGTGCTATTCGTCACGGCATCACTCGTGCCCTGATGCAATACAATGAAGACTTCCGCCAGCCGCTGCGTGCCGCTGGTTACGTCACTCGTGATGCTCGTGAAGTCGAGCGTAAGAAGGTCGGTCTGCGCAAGGCGCGTCGTCGTCCGCAGTTCTCCAAGCGCTGATACTCTCACCGCTTGTCGATCTTCAATGCCCGGGCCAATGGCCCGGGCATTGTCGTTTCCGGGGAGCGCCCTGGTCGACATTGGTCTTGCTTCACTTGATGGAAGTTGTTCTGCTTCAACGCGCTGGCGATTGTGCGTAGCCTGCTGTCAGGCGCTATCCTTGTGCCAATGTTGGGTATTTCTTAACATTGAAACCACTTGTCTCCGTCTTTCAGCAATGTCGAGGGACCGTGCAACAACAACAACGGAAAGGCTTGATGGGAGAAATCAGATCATGGCAGATAGCGGCGTGAACAAGGGGCGGCGCCGTTTCCTCGTGGGCGCGACCTCCGTTCTGGGAGCGGTTGGTGCCGTCGGGGTGGCGATACCCTTCGTAGCTTCCTGGCAGCCGAGCGCCAGGGCCCGAGCAGCTGGGGCACCCGTCCAGGCGGACATTTCCAAGCTTGAGGCGGGGCAGCGGATGACCGTCGAGTGGCGTGGCCGTCCGGTGTGGTTGGTCAACCGAACTCCGGAGATGATCGAACGTACCGAGGACCTCACCGCAGATATCCTTGCGGACCCGGAATCCGAAAGGCCGCAGCAGCCGGAATATGTGACAGGGCCGTTGCGCTCCATTCGCCCTGAGATCGGAGTGCTGGTCGGAATCTGTACCCACCTGGGTTGCTCTCCTCTCTACAAACCTGAGCCCAATGCGCAGGATGTCGGTGCAGAAGACTGGCCAGGTGGCTTCTTCTGTCCTTGTCATGGCTCACGCTTTGACCTTGCTGGAAGGGTCTTCCGTAATGTGCCGGCGCCGACCAACCTGGAAGTGCCGCCGTACCATTTCATCAGTGACACGGTGATCGTGATCGGTGAAGACGGGGAGAGCGCATAATGGCTAATCCGAACAAGGCAAAGGCCGAGCGCGGTCTGATGCGGTGGGTCGATGATCGTTTTCCGGCGACACAGCTGTGGCGGGATCACCTGTCAGAGTATTACGCGCCGAAGAACTTCAATTTCTGGTACTTCTTCGGCTCTCTGGCATTGCTGGTACTGGTCAACCAGATTCTGACCGGTGTTTGGTTGACCATGAGCTTCAACCCCAGTGCCGAGGGTGCCTTCGCGTCCGTCGAGTACATCATGCGCGATGTCGAGTACGGCTGGTTGATTCGCTACATGCATTCCACCGGCGCCTCGGCGTTCTTCGTGGTCGTCTATCTGCATATGTTCCGCGGCTTGCTGTATGGCTCCTACAAGGCGCCGCGCGAGCTGGTGTGGATCTTCGGCATGGCCATTTACCTTGCGCTGATGGCTGAGGCTTTCATGGGCTATCTGTTGCCCTGGGGGCAGATGTCCTACTGGGGGGCGCAAGTCATCATTTCACTGTTCTCGGCAATTCCGGGGATCGGGCCGGGACTGGCCGAGTGGGTGCGGGGGGATTACCTGATATCGGGTATTACTCTCAACCGCTTCTTTGCGCTGCACGTTGTTGCCTTGCCGATCGTGATCCTGGCACTGGTGGTGCTGCATATCATTGCATTGCACGAGGTGGGCTCCAACAATCCCGACGGCATCGAGATCAAGGACCGCAAGGATGAGGCTGGGAAGCCGATTGATGGTATACCGTTCCATCCCTATTACACGGTGAAGGATATCGTCGGGGTGGCAGTCTTCCTGTTTGTATTCTGTGTGGTCATCTTCTATTTCCCTGAGGGGGGAGGTTACTTCCTCGAGACGCCCAATTTCGAGCCGGCCAATCAGCTCAAGACGCCGGATCATATTGCTCCTGTGTGGTACTTCACGCCGTTCTACGCGATTCTGCGGGCTATCACCTTCAGTGTCTTTGGGCTCGATGCGAAGTTTCTCGGCGTGGTCTTCATGGGAGCTGCCATCGGCTTGTTGTTCGTGCTGCCGTGGCTGGACCGTTCGCCGGTTCGTTCGATCCGCTATAAAGGCTGGATCTCCAAGGTAATGTTGGCGCTGCTTGCGATCAGTTTCGTGACGCTGGGTGTGTTGGGGGTGTTGCCTCCCACTGCTTCGCGCACGCTGGTCGCTCAGGTCTGTGCGGTGATCTATTTCGCCTACTTCCTGCTGATGCCGATATATACGCGTCTGGAGAAGACTAAACCCGTTCCGGAAAGGGTGACTGGCTCATGAAAAAGCAACTGTTCGCACTGCTCTTTGCGCTGGTACCCATAGGCTCTTTCGCTGCGGGTGGGGAGGAAGTACATCTCCAGCATATGTCACCGAACCTCTCCGACCAGCCATCTCTGCAGCGGGGCATGCAGCTCTATGTCAATTACTGCATGGGCTGTCATTCTCTGGAATACCAACGCTTTTCCCGTGCAGCTGAAGACCTGGCGATGCCTGAGGATCTGGTGGTCGACAACCTGATCTTTTCGCCGGAGTTGGGATTCAATGACCAGATGCACAAGGCGATGTCGGATGAAGACGCGGCAACCTGGTTTGGTCAGTCGCCACCCGATCTGACTCTCGAGTCACGTTTGCGTGGGACCGATTGGATCTATACGTATCTGCTGAGCTTTTATCGCGACGCGGAGCGCCCCACAGGCACCAATAATCTGGTGTTCCCGGCGGTGGGTATGCCCAATGTGCTGGAGTCGCTGCAGGGGGTGCAGGAGAAGGTTTGTACTGCCGAGAATGAAGGCAAGGGAAATGCACAGGTGGATTCCTTGAGTGGCAAGCACCAATCCTGCGACAGTCTGGAGCTTGTCTCGCCTGGCGAGATGGAGCCTGCCGAGTTCGAGGAGGCTGTCTACGACCTGACCAACTTCCTCGCTTACGTAGGTGAGCCATCCAGGCTTCAGGCTCAAGCACTAGCGCCCAAGGTGTTGATCTTTATCTTCATCTTTGGAGTCATTGCCTATCTTCTCAAGCGTGAGTATTGGCGCGACGTTCACTGACAGAGCCAAGGTAGGCCGGGCGCATGGTTGCGAAGCCATGCGCCTTTTGCTTTATGCGGGTATCATTCGGTTTCCGGTTGTGTGCCCGGAGGCTGGAGGGCATGCCGTCGGGAGGCCCCAAAGGTCGGTCTGTCGTGTTATCATCCCGGCTTGAACTGATGCGAGGATTGTTTCATGGGTGTAGTGGCCAAGCGGTCGTCGATGATCTTCTACTCCGGTGGCGATGATCATTACAGTCATCGTGTGCGGATTGTGTTGGCCGAGAAGGGAGTTGCCGTCGATATCGTTGAGGTTGGTGAGGATAGCCACCCCGAGGAGCTGGCGGATCTGAATCCTTACAACAGTGTTCCCACGCTGCTTGATCGTGATCTGGTGCTTTATGAATCCAAGGTCATGATGGAATATCTGGATGAGCGCTTCCCGCATCCTCCGTTGTTGCCGGTTTATCCTGTGGCGCGCGCCCAGAGCCGTCTGTGGATGCATCGCATCGAGCGGGAGTGGTGCCCGATGGTCGAGCGCATTCAGGCAGGCAGCAAGAAGGAAGCCGACAAGGCGCGCAAGGAACTGCGTGAGAGTCTGATTGGCATCTCGCCGATTTTCGAGGACATGCCGTTCTTCATGAGTGAGGAGTTTACGCTGGTCGATTGCTGTCTGGCACCGGTCCTCTGGCGCTTGCCAGCGCTGGGTATCGAGTTGCCGGAGAAGCAGGTGCGCCCGCTGCTCAACTACATGGAGCGTGTGTTTGCTCGCGAAGGTTTCAAGGCCGCTTTGTCAGAGGCTGAACGCGAGATGCGTATCTGACGGATAGCCCTCTGCATGCCGGTTGCTGGCACATGGCATCCGGCGTGATTTTCTTCCATGCCAATCGAGAGAGCCGATTCATGAAGTCTAGTCGCCCCTACCTGGCCAGGGCCCTCTACGAGTGGTTGCTGGACAACGAACTGACCCCTTATATCGTCGTCGACGCTGAGCAGGAGTTGGTGGAAGTACCGCGCCAATTCGTTCAGAACGGGCAGATTGTGCTTAACCTGGGTCCGACGGCGGTGCGTGACTTGCACATGGACAATGAGCAGATCCGCTTTTCTGCTCGTTTCAGTGGCAAGTCGGAAAACCTGTTCGTACCGATGTCGGCACTGATCGCGCTTTATGCGCGAGAGAATGGTGTCGGGATGGTGTTCGGCCACGAGCCGGTACTGCCTTCTGATGAGGCGGAAGGTGCCGAGAATGATGAGTCGGTGTCATTGGAAGTCGTGGATACCGAAAACGATGACGAACTGGTGACCTCTGAGGCGGATGAGAATGAGCATCCTCCACGCAAGAAAGGGCGTCCATCGTTGCGCGTCATCAAGTGAACCACTGCTGACGCGTTATTTCGATGATGTGGTTGGGTGGATAACGCAAGAAGGCAGGCCATTTTGGCCTGCCTTCTTGCGTTATTCTCGTTAGCCAGGAGTTTGGCTGGCGTGGTCTCAGTCGATGTAATCGAATACCTTGACGATGCGCTCCATGCCTCCTGCACTTGCTGCGATCTGGACGGCTTGCTCGCCTTCGGCGTGGCTGACCATGCCCATCAGGTAGACGGTGGCGTTCTCGGTAACCACTTTTATATGGCTGGAGTTGATTTCATTGCTGGTGGCCAGCACGGTGTTGACCTTGGTAGTCAGCCAGGCATCCTGCATGACGCGGCTGCCCGGTAGGTTGCCGGAGATCGTCAGCTCGTTATGGACGCGTCGCACATTGCGTACTTGAGAGGTGATATCCTCAGCACTCGTGCGCAATTCCTCGCTGGGGACCTGGCCGGTCAGCAGTACTACACCGTTGTAGCTGTCGACATTGATTCGGGAGTCATTGAGTCGAGCATCGACGCGGCCCATGTTGTGCTTGGCCTTGTTTTCGATGTTCCCGTCCTCGACTTCCATGCCGATGGTGCGCTCATGGTAATCTTCGTCGATCGTGCCTGGATTGGTTACAGACGTGACTGCCGAGCAGCCGCCAAGCAGCACAACAGACAGCGCCAGAATGGCGCCAAGTGAACGTTGATTCATAGGGTTACTCACTCGTCCCGAAAAGTTGTTCATCGATCAGGTCGCAGAGACAGTGGATCGCCAATAGGTGAACTTCCTGGATCCGGGCAGTGGAGGTCGCGGGGACGCGAATCTCACAATCATCCTGGCCCAGCAGTGAGGCCATATTGCCACCGTCGCGGCCGGTCAGGGCAACTACAGTCATGTCGCGATCATGTGCCGCTTGAATGGCCTGGATGACATTGCCTGAGTTACCGCTGGTGGAGATCGCCAGCAGGATATCGCCTGGTTGGCCGAGCGCACGAATCTGCTTCGAAAAGACTTCGTTGTAGCTGTAGTCATTGGCAATTGACGTCAATGTCGAGGTGTCGGTAGTCAATGCCAGGGCTGGTAGGCTCGGGCGTTCTCGCTCGAAGCGGTTAAGTAGCTCCGAGGAGAAGTGCTGGCTGTCACCGGCGCTGCCGCCATTGCCGCAAGCAAGAATCTTGCCCTCGTTGACAAGACACTGGACCATCATCTGGCTTGCCACCTCAATGAATGGGGGAAGCACTTCGCTGGCATAGGTCTTGGTGTCGATGCTGTCGTTGAAGTGTCCGAGAATTCGACTCTGGAAATCCATGCTGCCGTCCTGGTCCATGGGGAAACACATGCCTTTCAGAGGATTGGAGTGTTTCCGGTGTATTCAGTTCGCTTCGATGGCATTTTTCAGCCATTGGTATTCAAGGTCAGGCGGAGCGCCGGTGACCGCCAGTACGTCGAAGCGGCAAGGACATGATAGCCCGTTGCGATGAAGATAAAAACGCGCCGCTTTGATCAGGCGACGCTGCTTGGTTTGGGTGATGGTCTCTGCGGGGGAGCCAAAGCGTGAATCAGAACGGTGGCGCACCTCGACGAAGACCAGTATCTCACCGTCGCGCATCACCAGATCCAGCTCGCCGCCGCGGATCTGTACATTACGCTCGACAATCGCCAGTCCGCGCTGACAGAGCCACTCGCCAGCGGCGCGCTCAATCAGCGCGCCGCGGTGGCGAGAGAATATCGCGCGCGGATTGAGCATCAGGGTTGGGTATTTTCTTCGTTGTCGGAAGATCCTGCTTCGTCATCCGCGTCCGTCAAGGATTGGCCGATCAGGATTGGCGCTGGAACGCCGTTCGAGAACACTGCCCAGGGAAGCTCGCGATAGATGCGCCCGGCATCGTTGCCGAGCATCCCGGTGGCGCCCTGCATCTGGGTTTGGGGAAGAGCTTCGAACTGAGGGATGCGACGCGCCAGTTCGTAGGCGTCGACACCCATGGCCATCAGGCGGAACAGGGCGGGGTTGCCTTCCTCGCGGAGTTCCTGGTAGCTGGCGTGGAACGGCAGTGCGTCGGCACCGCCTACGGCTGCGTCCGGGATCTGCCATGGGATATCGAGGAACTGCACGCCGTTCAGATCAGCGTCGAGGCGTGGCTGGGGGCGGCCCTCATACAAGTGTGAAGTAGCATAGACCGGCAGGTCGCTGGCCGAATAGTACTCCAGAGTGGGTTTGACCTGGCGGGCATACTCCGGCAATGCCAGCAGGAACAGCATGTCCGGGCGTGGGTCGGCGATAGCCCGACGAGTGCTTTCCGTGGCTGGTGCGCCGGGGTTGTAGCGCACAGCATTGGCAGTGTTGCCGCCCAGTGAGCGCCACTCGTTCCAGAAGGCTTCGCCGACACGCTGTCCCCAACCATTGTTGGGGACCAGCATCGAGGCGGTGCGATGACCATCCTGCCAGGCGCGATCGGCAGCCTGACGCGCTTCATCTTCGGCGGAGAGACCATATTCGAATAGTCCCTCGGTGTTGTTGCTGGCGCCTTCGCCATAGTTCAGAGCCAGAGTTGGAATGGGTACGTTGGCGCGATTCTCCAGCTGAGTCACCACTGCCTTGTCGAGCGGGCCGACTACGACCTGAGCGCCGTTGCTCTGAGCTTGCTGATAGAGCATGTCGATATTGCCGCTAGAGGAGTCGATGAAGGTCAGTTGGGGGCCGCCAGTCTGATTGTCCTGATGAGTGCGAATGCCGCGCTCGATAGCATCAGCAACATCGGCCAGTGGGCCGGATTCCGGCAGCATGACGGCGATGTTCTCGACATGCTGACCTTCCAGATCTCGCAATCCGGTAATCTGGCTTGGCATGCGGCGGTTGGCAGGGTGGTCGGAGTAGTTGACCCGCCAGTCATCAAGCTGGTTGAACAAGCGCTGTATGTCGCCTCCGCTATCGCGAACGAGAGTGGCAAGTTCCAGCCAGCCGGTAACAATTGAATTGTCCGGTTGTGCCAGGGCATTGGCCTGGCGTGCATTCAGGACGGAAAGCTGTTCCCAGATGGCATCGTTGATATCTTCGCGACCGGTGTCACTCTGAACCTGCATCAATAACTGTGCCGCTTGCTGGGGCTTGCCGGTTTGACCCAATGCAAGTCCCTGACGCAGGCGCAGTAAGTTGGCCTCGTCGCTGGGGAACTGCATATCATCGAGTACTTCGGCTGCGCGCAGTACTGCTCGAGGATCACCTTCACTATCGCCCAGTTCCGACAGCAGCATCGCCCATTCGCGACGGTCATCGCCCTGCAACAGACTGTCATCGAGATTGTTGGCTACTTCCAGGGCCTGGGGGCGGCGTCCCGAGCGTGCCAGAATGTCTGCCGCATGCAGGCGTGTCTGTGCTGCCTCGGTGGGTTGCTGCTGTTCTGCCTGGGCCAGCAGTTGATCAGGGTCGCCGTCGAACGCCTGTTGTACAATGCTCGGGGTGAAACTACACCCCGCCAGTGAAATTGCGATCAGCGCGGCGGCCATCGGGCCGCGGGTCGAAATCATCATCAATTCTTCCTTGTCCTGGATACGGATAGCAGCCCTGGGAGCCAGAATGCCAGACACGAATGTAGGGTCATTGTACGTGGTCGCAACGCCGATTGGGAATCTGGACGATCTCAGTATCAGAGCTACAAAGGTGCTTGCAAAGGTGAAGCTGGTGGCAGCGGAAGACACACGTCACAGTGCACGTCTGATGCGTCATCTCGGTATAGCACCAAAAATGGTGTCCTTGCATGACCATAATGAGGGGGCTCGAGTTGCGCAGTTGGTCAGGCATCTGGAAGCAGGAGATGACATAGCGCTTATCAGTGACGCTGGAACCCCATTGATCAGTGACCCCGGGTATGTGTTGGTTCGAGAGTTGCGGGCTGCTGGCTTTCGTATCGTGCCCGTACCGGGTGCCTGTGCGCTGATCACGGCGCTCTGCGCTGCTGGACTGCCTACGGATCGTTTTACCTTTCATGGTTTCTTGCCGGCGAAGGGGAGCGCACGCCGTGGCGACCTGGAGCAGTGGATCAAGGTGCCGGAGACGTTGGTGTTCTATGAGTCTCCACACCGTATTCGCGATACGTTGACCGATATTGCCACATTGTTCGGGAAGCGTCGTGTGGTTCTGGGGCGTGAGTTGACCAAGACCTTCGAGACGTTTCTCGATGGCGATGCCAATACTCTTCTGGAACTGATGTCGGCGGACCCCGATCAGGCACGAGGTGAGTTTGTGATCATGGTCGAAGGGGCTCCGCAGGTCGCGGAATCGGCCTCCGAAATCGACGCAAACGCTCTGCTGGCGGCGCTGCTCGCCGAGGGTGCTGGGGTCAAGCAGAGTGCTGCGGTAGCGGCCCGTGTGCTGGGTGGCGGGAGAAAAACATGGTACGCCAGGGCTCAGGCGCTGAAGGACGGGGATTGAGGGGGCTGCGGGGCACTGGTATGCTTGCCGGCGGGAGTTGGCCAGACAGTCGCCGCTGCCAGGGTTCTTTCGGGAGCGCTGGTGGGGGAGGAAAGTCCGGGCTCCATAGGGCAGAGTGCCAGGTAACGCCTGGGCGGCGTGAGTCGACGGAAAGTGCAGCAGAGAGTAGACCGCCTAAGCATCCTTCGGGAGGCCGGTAAGGGTGAAAGGGTGCGGTAAGAGCGCACCGCGCGCCTGGCAACAGTGCGTGGCACGGTAAACCCCACTCGGAGCAAGACCAAATAGGAACCCCATGGCGTGGCCCGCGCTGGGTTCGGGTAGGTTGCTTGAAGCCAATGGTGACGTTGGCTCTAGAGGAATGACTGTCCACGACAGAACCCGGCTTATCGGCCGACTCCCCCTTTTTTCATACGGACGCGCGTTGCGCTGAGTCTGATGGCCGACAGGCCAGAGCAGACGGCGCAGAGGGCGTCCGATTGTCGTCCGTCGAATGAGATTGTTATGCCGTCACCTTCTTCAGAAAGCTCCGTGCGCGGCCATGCTCATACCAGTGTCTTGCTCGACGGTGCCGTGGATACTCTGATCCACGATGCCAGTGGCTGTTATCTGGATGGCACCTTCGGTCGCGGTGGCCATTCGCGCGCCATTCTGTCGCAACTTGCCCCGCAAGGGCGTCTGATTGCGCTGGACCGCGACCCTGAGGCGATTGCCGAAGCGCAACGCATTGATGACGCTCGCTTTTCCATTATCCGTGCTGAATTCGCTCGTCTGGCAGAGGTCGCTCGCGAGCAGGGCGTGCACGGTCAGTTGTCCGGTGTTCTGCTGGACATCGGTGTTTCTTCTCCCCAACTGGACGATGCAGAGCGTGGCTTCAGCTTTCTGCGCGACGGCCCACTGGATATGCGTATGGACCCCAGTCAAGGGGAAAGTGCCGCACAGTGGCTGGCCCGCGTCGGCGAAGCCGAGATGGCGTCGGTTTTCAAGCGTCATGGAGAGGAGCGTTATGCGCGCCGCCTCTCACGAGCCATCATCGAGCGTCGCGCCGAGCAACCTTTCACGCGTACTGCGGACCTTGCTGCTGTGGTCAAGGCCGCCCATCCCGCCTGGGAGAAGGGCAAGCATCCTGCAACCCGGGTATTTCAGGCGATTCGTATCGAGATCAACGGCGAACTTGATCAGCTTGACGCGGCGCTTGATGCAGCGCTGGAGGCGTTGGCTCCAGGCGGGCGCCTCGTGGTCATCAGCTTCCATTCGTTGGAAGACCGCCGGGTCAAGCGCTTCATTCGCGACCATGTACGTGGCGATACCAATGTGCCGAGAGGCATTCCGCTCCGGGATGATCAGTTGCAGCGTCGGCTCGAGCCGCTCGGTAAGGCGATGCGCGCCAGTGACGCGGAGGTCGCCGATAATCCGCGAGCACGCAGTGCGGTAATGCGCATGGCCCGCAAGCGTTATTGAGGAAATTCCATGGCTCAAGGACGGCTGGATATCAATGCCTTTGGATGGCCGCTCAAAAAGACCTTTGCTCCACGTCTGCTGCTGGTGCTGGCACTACTGAGTGCCTGCCTCGTGACGGCGCTGGCAGTGATCAGCGTTAGCCACCAGACTCGCGTTCAGTACGCCCAGCTTCAGCAACTGGAGCGTGAACAGCAGCAGTTGCAGACCGAGTGGGGGCAATTGCTGCTCGAGGAAAGCGCCTGGTCGGCGCCGTCGCGTATCGAACGCCTGGCAATCGAACGCCTGGAAATGCATCTGCCGGATATTCACGATATCGAGGTCATTGCGCCATGAGTCGTGAGCAGACACGTGGCGGCGTGACGCCGCGCCGCCCGCCACCCATGGATCCCATGGGCAAGGTACGTTATGTGGTGATGTTGTTGCTGGTGCTGATAGCCATGGGACTATTGGCTGGCCGTATCGTCGACCTGCATGTCATCGATCGCAACTTCCTGCAGGTGCAGGGCAATGCACGTATTCTGCGTACCGACCCGATTCCCGCGCATCGCGGCATGATTACCGATCGCCATGGTGACCCGTTGGCGGTATCGACTCCCGTAGTCACGGTATGGGCCAACCCCCAGGATTTGCCTGAGGATGATGTGCAACTGGTATTGCTGGCTCAGGCGCTTGGTCAGGATCTTGGTCAGCTCAAGAGCCGTATCGAGAAATACAGTGATCATGAATTCATGTACCTGCGTAGGCGGATGACGCCGGAAGCTGCTCAGGAGATTCTCGATCTGCGTGTACCTGGGGTGCATGCTCGAGAAGAGTACAAGCGTTATTACCCGGCGGGTGAAGTTGTGGCTCAGCTGCTTGGCGTGACCAACGTTGATGACCAGGGGCAGGAAGGCCTGGAACTGGCCTATCAGTCCTGGTTGGCAGGACAGCCGGGCAAGCGCCGCGTGATCAAGGATCGCCGTGGTCGTCTGGTGCGTGATCTGGAAGTGGTTCAGGAAGCGCAGCCTGGTGGCGACCTGGTACTGTCCATTGATCAGCGCCTGCAATACATCGCTTACCGTGAGCTCAAGGTGGCGGTGGACGAGAATGATGCTGACGGCGGCACGGTGGTAATGATGGACGCTCGCACCGGTGAGGTGTTGGCGATGGCTAACCAGCCGTCCTACAACCCCAATAACCGCGCCGGTCTCGATCCTGCGGGGCTGCGTAATCAGGCGATGGTCGATGTCTTCGAGCCGGGGTCGGTAATCAAACCGCTGGCGATGTCGGCGCTGCTCGAGACGGGGCGCTTTCCTCCCGGTACCGTCGTGGATACGTCTCCGGGTTGGATGCGTATCGACAGCTATACCATTCGCGATGTCTCCAACAACGGTCAATTGACGCTGGCCGGCATCCTGCGTAAATCGTCCAATATCGGCATGGCCAAGCTGACACTGCAGCTGGATGAGCCCCTCGTGCCGCAGCGCTATCGTGAGCTGGGCTTCGGTCAGGCACCGGGGACAGGTTTCCCCGGCGAGGCGGTTGGCGAGGTACCTTCCCCGCAGGTCTGGTCGAGCAGTCAGTGGGCCGCATTGTCCTATGGCTACGGCCTGTCGGTGTCAGCCTTGCAACTGGCCAGTGCCTACACTGCGATTGCCAATCACGGCGAGCGGATGCCGACTTCGTTGCTGCGCCTCAATCAACCGCCTCAAGGACAGCAGGTCATTCGCCCGGATGTGGCTGACCGCGTGTTGGCGATGATGGATGAGGTGGTTGAGCCGGGCACCGGTGCGCGTCGCGCTGAGGTGCCAGGCTATACCGTAGCGGGCAAGACCGGTACCGTGCGCAAGATCGGCGATGCCGGCTATGCGCAGAACGCCTATCGAGGATTGTTTGTCGGCATCACGCCGGTCTCCGATCCGCGTATCATCACGGTGGTAATGATTGATCATCCGCGTGGTGATGCCTATTACGGCGGTGCCATTGCTGCTCCGGTATTCTCGCGTATTGCCGGTAGCGCCCTGCGTATTCTGGATGTGCCGCCGGACCAGCCCGCTGGTGATGAGGGGCATTGATGCTTTCGCCAACTTTTTACTGCTGCTGGACACTGTGCTGATATGAGCGTATCTACGCTGCGGCTCACTGCCGCTTTGAATCGACTCTGGCCTGGCTGTGACGCGCCCGATGGGTTGCCGTCAAGCCTGCATGCGCTGACGACAGACAGCCGTGAAGTCATACCCGGCAGTGTGTTCGTGGCCATTCCGGGCGTCGGAGCCGATGGTCGTGATTACATTGACCAGGCACTCGCAGCTGGTGCGGTATTGGTCCTTGCTGAGCGTGGCGAGGCGCCGCTGACGCATGCCGGAGAGCCTGTAATGTGGCTTGAGCATCTGCGCGCACAGGTCGGTGAGTTGTCCCGCGAGGTGCACCAGGTGCCGGATGAACTCGAATTGATTGGAGTGACTGGCACCAACGGCAAAAGCTCCGTGACCCATTACATCGCTGAGCTGTCGCGTGAGATCGGTGTCGATACGGGTCTGATTGGTACTCTAGGCCACGGCCGTCCCGGCGCGCTGGTCCAGGGGATGTTGACCACTCCGGAACCACTGGCATTGCAGCGTCAGTTGGGAGAACTGGCCGGTCAGGGTATCAAGCGTATCGCCATGGAAGTTTCCTCTCATGCGCTGGATCAGCAGCGCGTTGCAGGTTGTCGTTTCTCGGCAGCGGTGTTTACCAACCTCAGCCGCGATCATCTCGATTACCACGGCAGCATGATCGCCTATGCCGCAGCCAAGGCGTTACTGTTCAAGCGCCCTGAGCTGAGGCTGGCGGTGGTCAACGGCGATGACTCTCTCTCACGGCTGATGCTGGCTGGAATAGGGCGAGACGTACGCGTCCTCGCCAGTGGTGAAGATGAAAGCGTTTCGTTGCGGGTGGTTGAGTGGCTGCCTGGTCCTGATGGTCAGCGTGCCTTGATTGGCACGCCTGAAGGCGAGCATGTGCTGGTTCTGCCGTTGATGGGGCGCTTCAATCTCGACAATGTTCTGCTGGCGATGGCAACGCTTTACGGCCTGGGCGCGTCGATGGATGAGTTGGTCGCCGCCGCAGAGCACCTGACGCCGGTGCCGGGGCGTATGCAGCCGCTGGTGCAGGAAGGTGCGCCGACGGTGGTAATTGATTATGCCCATACGCCCGATGCACTCGTCAATGCCTTGCAGGCACTCAAGGCACACCTGCCAGGTGAAGGGCAGCTCTGGTGCCTGGTGGGGTGTGGTGGAGACCGCGATGTCGGTAAGCGCCCGTTGATGGCGCAAGCAGCGGCACGTCATGCTGACCGAGTGGTGATCACCGACGACAATCCGCGCAGTGAAAACCCTGAGTCGATTCGCGACGCCATGCTCTCGGGTCTTGGGCCGGCGGATCGTCAGCATGGTTGTAATATCGCTGGGCGTGGCGAGGCGATTGCCCGCACGATCCGTGAAGCGGGTCCTGAGGATGTGATCCTGATTGCCGGCAAGGGCCATGAAACCTACCAGGAAGTCATGGGTGTGCGTCACGACTTTTCCGACCTCGATGAGGCTCAACGGGCGCTGCATGCTCGGTCTGTCGGAGGTAAGGTCTGATGAGTGCCTGTGGACTGACCAGCCTTGCTGAAGTGGCTACGGCGCTGGGGCTTGATGTGGTTGGTAACGGCGCGGCTGGTGTAGAGACAATCGTCACTGATACACGGAAGTTGGCGACGGGGGCATTGTTTATCGCCATTCGTGGTGACCGTTTTGATGGTCATGATTTTGTCGCCCAGGCGCGAGAGGCCGGGGCGGTCGCCGCAGTCGTGGAGCAGGCCCAGGATGATCCATTACCACAATTGGTGGTCGGTGATACACGCCTGGCTCTGGGGCTGCTGGCACGCGAACGACGTAGGGAGTGGGGTGGTTCACTGGTGGCCGTGACTGGCAATAGTGGCAAGACAACCGTCAAGCAGATGCTGGCGACCTTGTTGTCCCGCGCTGGTGAGACGCTCGCTACTCAGGGCAATCTCAACAACGATATCGGTGCTCCATTGACGCTGCTCTCGCTGCAACCCCAGCACCAGCGAGCAGTGGTCGAGTTGGGTGCCAATCACCTCGGCGAGATCGCCTGGACCACAGCGCTTGCTGAGCCTCAGGTTGCGGTGATCACCAATGTCACTGGCGCTCATATCGGTGAGTTCGGGGGCATGGGGCGCATCGCCCAGGCAAAGGGAGAGATCCTGGCCGGTCTTTCTGGCGATGGAATTGCGGTGCTCAACCGCGATGATAAATTCTTTCCGATCTGGGAGCGTTTGGCCTACCCGCGTGAAATCATCGATTTCTCTATCGAGTCGCCAGCGAGGATGATGGCATCTGATCTGGCCTGTGACGAGCTCGGGCGCTATGCTTTCACGCTGACTTTCGACGCTCGGCCACTCGGGCGCATCCGACTGCCGTTGATGGGGCGCCACAATGTGGCCAATGCGCTGGCAGCCGCGGGGGCAGGCATGGCGATGGGGCTGGCTGCGGAAGACATTGTCGCAGGGCTGGCCGAGGTGATGCCGGCGGCGGGACGCCTGACGGTAGAGCCAGGCGTACGCGGTGCGCGCTTGCTTGATGACACTTATAACGCCAACCCCGGGGCAATGAAGGCGGCCATTGATACACTGCTGTGCCTGCCGGGGCCTCGTTGGTGTCTGCTGGGGGCTATGGGCGAGCTCGGCGAGAAGACCGAGCAGTTACATGCAGAGATCGGGTTATATGCGCGACAGCGCGGCATCGACTTTCTCGGTACTCTTGGTGAAGCTGCGCGAGCAGCCTACCAGGCCTTCGGTGAAGGCGGGTACCATTTTTCAGATCGAGCGGCAATGACTGACTACGTGCTGCACCACCTGCCGGATAATGCGAGCGTGCTGGTAAAAGGCTCGCGAGCGGCAGGCATGGAGCGAATCGTGGCGGCTCTGCGGCCTGATGGTTCAAGGTGATACTGATACATGTTGCTTCTTCTGGCGGAATTTCTGGCGCGCTACCAGAGCGCTTTCAATGTTTTTGGTTACCTGACGTTACGCATGATCCTGGCGACGATTACCGCGCTGGTATTGTGCCTGTGGTGTGGTCCGATCGTTATCCGCCGTCTGGTAGAGGGGCAGATTGGCCAGGCTGTTCGCGACGATGGCCCTCAGTCGCACCTGTCCAAGGCTGGTACGCCGACCATGGGGGGCGCGATGATCCTGCTTGCCATGGCCATCAGTACCCTGCTGTGGGCCGACCTCAGTAACCATTACGTATGGGTGGTATTGCTGGTGACCCTCGGCTTTGGAGCCATTGGTTGGGTTGATGACTATCGCAAGGTGGTCGAGAAGAACCCGCGCGGTCTGCCGGCGCGCTGGAAGTATTTGTGGCAATCGGTGATCGGTCTGGCAGCGGCACTCGAACTTTATCTGACGGCGGCCACTCCGGTGGAAACCAGTCTGCTGCTACCGCTGTTCAAGGACTTCATGCTACCGCTCGGCGTGTTTTACGTCCTGCTGGCTTATCTGGTGATTGTCGGTAGCTCCAATGCCGTCAATCTTACCGATGGTCTCGATGGTCTAGCGATCATGCCGACGGTCATGGTTGCCATGGGCCTCGCGGTGTTCGCCTACGCCAGCGGCCACTCAGTGTTCTCCGAATATCTACAGATTCCGATGATTGCTGGTGCCGGTGAGCTGGCGGTGTTCTGTGCCACCATTGCCGGAGCTGGGTTGGGCTTTCTGTGGTTCAACACCTATCCGGCTCAGGTGTTCATGGGCGACGTTGGTGCGTTGGCGTTGGGGGCAGCACTGGGCGTTGTTGCAGTGATCGTACGCCAGGAAATAGTGCTGTTCATCATGGGAGGGGTCTTTGTCATGGAGACCGTATCGGTGATCCTGCAGGTTGGCTCATACAAGCTGACCGGGCGGCGTATCTTCCGCATGGCTCCGTTGCACCACCATTTCGAGCTCAAGGGCTGGCCTGAGCCAAGAGTCATCGTGCGCTTCTGGATCATCACCGTGGTGCTGGTGCTGATGGGGCTGGCCACACTCAAGATTCGCTGAGGACCGCATGACTGCCAGTCACGATGCCAGGGAGTACATGCTTCCCAAGCAGTATCAGGTGCCCCCCGGCACTACCGTTGCGGTGGGGCTGGGGGTTTCGGGGATGGCGATCTGTCGTCATCTCCAGCGACTGGGACGACGCTTTGTGGTTGTGGATACCCGTGAGGCGCCCGCTGGACTGGAGGTGTTTCGCGAGCAGTTTCCCACGTTGCCGCTGCGCCTCGGTCCACTGGATGGCCTCGACCTGAGTGCCGCCGAGGAGGTTGTGCTGAGTCCGGGTGTCGATCCGCACCAGATGCCATTTTCAGCGCTGTTCAATGAGCGTCATTCGCAGACCGGGGAACCGCGTCTGATCGGTGAAATCGCACTGTTCCGACGTGCTTGTCATGGACGTATTGCCGCCATTACTGGCGCCAATGCCAAGTCCACTGTCACCACTCTGGTCGGGGAAATGGCGCACGAGGCCGGAGTTCGGGTCGCCATTGGCGGTAACCTCGGGACCGCAGCGCTGGATCTATTGGCCGGTGATTCGCAGGCCGAGCTGTTCGTGCTCGAGCTGTCCAGCTTCCAGATCGAGACAACTCCCTGGCTGGCGGCAGATAGCGCCGCCTTTCTCAATCTCAGCGAAGATCATCTCGACCGTCACGGTGACATGTCCGGCTATCGCCGCGCCAAGCAGGGAATATTTCGTGGCGCCCGCCAGGTAGTGTTCAATGCCGATGACACCATGACCTGGCCTGAAACGCAGCCACCCGTCCAGGCGCGCTTCACGCTTGAGGCACCGCAGGCGGAGAGTGATGACTGGGGGGTTGTCGAGCATCAGGGGGAGGCGTGGTTTGCTCGCGGCAACCGCGTACTGTTCCCGGTCTCGGCGATGCGACTCAAGGGCCGTCATCATCAGGCCAACGCCCTGGCGGCCATGGCCATGGCCGATCAGTTGCGGCTGCCCGTTACGGCGATGCGCACCGTGCTGGAGCGCTTCGGCGGTCTGCCGCATCGCAGCGAGCTGGTGGCCGAGCTCGACGGTGTCGCGTGGATCAATGACTCCAAGGGCACCAACGTCGGCGCAACCCTGGCGGCGATTGAAGGATTGGGGCCGACGTTGGGCGGGCGTCTGGTGTTACTCGCCGGTGGCGTCGGCAAAGGCGCAGATTTTCGCCCGCTGGCCGAGCCGTTGGCGCGTTATGCTCGTGAAGCCATCCTGTTTGGCGCCGACGCCGATAAGCTCGAGGCGGCATGGACCGGAAAAGTGGACATCACTCGAGTGGCCGATCTCGATGCTGCGATGGCGCGCGCACGAGAAATCACCCGGAATGGGGATGCGGTCCTGTTGTCGCCCGCCTGCGCTAGTCTCGATCAGTTTGCCAACTATCTGGCGCGTGGCGAAGCCTTCCGGGCATGGGTTGAGCGTCATGCCGGCCGGCCCATCTCTGACAAGGAGTCGTCATGAGTCGAGCGACCAACACCGTTAACCGTCTGGTTACGCTTCGTCAGCGTTTGTCTACTCGTGACGAGGCCTTCGATGGCTGGTTGCTGGTGGCGACGTTTTCTCTGCTGTTGATTGGCTGGGTAATGGTGACCTCGGCTTCTACCGAAGTTGCCTCCAGTCTGACCGGTAACGCATGGTATTTCAGTATTCGTCACGGCATCTTCGTGCTGGGTGGCATTACTGTCGGGGCATTGGTCCTGCGCGTCCCACTGGCTTGGTGGAAGGCCAATGGTCCCTTACTGCTGCTGATTGGCCTTGCCTTGTTGGCATTGGTGCTGGTTGTGGGACGCGAAGTCAACGGTAGTCGTCGCTGGCTGTCGCTGCCGGGGGTGCCGTTCAACCTACAGGCCTCTGAAGTGGCCAAGCTATGCTTGATCACCTACATGGCAGGCTATCTGGAGCGTTTCCTACCCCAGGTTCGACGCCAGTGGGGTGCGTTTCTCCGCCCGCTGATGGTGGTTGGTGCGTTCGCGGTACTGCTGATCTTCGAGCCTGATTACGGTGGCGTGGTGGTCATGACGGGTTGCGTCATGGGCATGTTGCTGATGGCTGGTGCACCCTGGGGGCGTTTCCTGCTGCTGTTCCTGTTGGTCGGCCTTCTCGGCGCCATAGTGGCTGTCGCCGAACCTTATCGCATGGCACGCCTGACCAGCTTCATCGATCCCTGGGCGGATCAGTTTGCCAGTGGCTATCAGCTCACACAGGCCTTGATCGCTTTCGGCCGCGGTCATGTGTTTGGCATGGGGTTGGGCAATAGCGTACAGAAGCTGTTTTACCTTCCCGAAGCGCATACCGACTTCGTGTTCGCAGTGCTGGCAGAGGAACTCGGCATGATCGGCGCTATCGCAGTTGTCGGGCTGTTTGCGCTGCTGGTGTGGCGCGCGATGGCCATTGGCCGTCGCGCTGAGTTGGCACGACAGCCGTTCGCCGCCTATATGAGCTATGGTATCGCGCTGGTCATCGGTGCTCAGGCTTTCATCAATATTGCGGTCAGTACCGGTATGCTGCCGACCAAAGGGTTGACGTTGCCGCTGCTGTCCTATGGTGGTTCCAGCCTGGTGATAAGTTGTGTCATGGTCGCACTGTTGTTGAGAGCCGATATTGAAACACGTGAGCGCAAGCGCCAGTCGACGCCGACTGCGCGTCGTGAGACCGCACGCAAGCGAAGTAATGCACAAGGAGTCAAGCCGTGAGCAAGCATCAAGGACGGCGTGTGCTGGTCATGGCCGGTGGTACGGGGGGGCACGTCATCCCCGCCTTGTCTCTGGCTCGCGCGTTGGGCGAGCAAGGCGTGGACGTCGAGTGGCTGGGCAGTCCACGTGGCATAGAAAATCATCTGGTGCCGGAAGCCGGCCTGCCGCTCAATCAGGTGGCAATCAGTGGTCTGCGTGGCAACGGTCTGGCGGGGTGGCTAATGGCGCCGGTACGCCTTGCGCGCGCCGTATGCCAGGCACGTGCTGTGATCAAGCGCTTTGACCCTCAGTTGGTGGTAGGAATGGGTGGCTTCGCCAGCGGGCCGGGAGGCCTGGCCGCATGGTTGACTCGCCGTCCTCTGGTGATTCATGAGCAGAATGCCGTTGCGGGGCTGACCAACCGCGTACTGGCGCGTCTGGCCACGCGAACCTACGCGGCCTTCCCTCAAGCATTTGGCGATGCTGCCGAGGTAGTGGGAAATCCCGTACGAGAGGATATTGCTGCGCTGGGCGAGCAGCCGAGACAGCTCGAGGATATGCAAGGGCGGCGCCTGCGTATCCTGGTCGTGGGCGGCTCGCTTGGCGCGGTGGCGCTCAATCAACGTCTGCCTGAGGCTCTGGCTCTGTTGCCCGAGGAACAGCGCCCGGAAGTGCTCCATCAGGCGGGAAGAGACAAGGACACTGAGACACGAGCGTCTTATGTCGAGCATGACGTTGCCGCTGAGGTGACCGATTTCATCAGTGATATGGCAGCAGCCTACGCCTGGGCCGACCTGGTTGTGTGCCGTTCCGGCGCACTGACCGTGGCGGAACTGGCGGCTGCTGCAAAGGCTGCGCTATTTGTGCCGTTTCCGCATGCCGTGGATGATCATCAAACTGTCAACGCTCAGGCGTTGGTGGATGCCGGTGCGGCGGCACTGATTCAGCAGAAAGACATGACTGCAGCGTTGTTGGCCGAGCGCCTGACAACGCTGCTCAACCCTGCAACGCTGGCCGGCATGGCAAGCAAGGCTCGAGCCGAGGCTCATCTCGATGCTGTGGAGCGGCTGGTTGCAGGCTGTATGGAGACAGGTCTTGAGTAATCAATCCAACGGACCGGTTCCCGGTCAGATGGCGCCCGGTCGTGGGCTGGGCATGCGTCGTATTCGTCGCATTCATTTCGTCGGTGTCGGTGGGGCTGGTATGTGTGGCATTGCCGAGGTGCTTGCCAACCAGGGGTACCAGGTGTCCGGTAGCGATCTGAGGGCGTCTCCTGTGGTGGCGCGTCTGGAGAGTTGCGGCGTGCGGGTTTCCATCGGTCATTCTGCGGAGAATGCCGAGGGTACCGACGTGGTGGTGGTATCCACTGCGGTCAGCGAAGACAACCCCGAGCTGCTGTGGGCACATGAGCATCGGATACCCGTGGTGCGTCGTGCCGAGATGCTGGCTGAGTTGATGCGCTTCCGTCACGGCATAGCGGTGGCCGGTACTCATGGCAAGACAACCACTACCAGTCTTACAGCGACGCTGTTGGGCGAAGGCGGTCTGGACCCGACCTTTGTCATTGGTGGCAAGCTGACCAGTGCTGGTACCAACGCTCAGTTGGGGCAGGGTGACTATCTGGTCGCGGAAGCAGATGAGTCGGATGCATCCTTCCTGCATCTGCAGCCGATGGTCAGTATCGTCACCAATATTGATGCCGATCACATGAGCACCTATGGAGGCGACTTCGGGCGCCTCAAGACCACCTTCATCGAGTTTCTGCATAACCTGCCGTTTTATGGACTGGCAGTGATGTGCATCGATGACGACAACGTGCGTGAGTTGCTCGAGTCGATCAACCGCCAGTTTGTTACCTACGGCTTCTCCGAGGATGCCGATTATCGCATTGATGACTTTGTGCAGACGGCTGGTGACGTACGTTTTACCGCGGTACGCCCAGGGGGGCTGCAGCCTCTGGACGTGAAACTGGCGATGCCCGGCCGCCACAATGCGCTGAATGCGCTGGCGGCGATCGCGGTAGCCACCGATGCCGGAGTCGACGATGCTGCCATCTGCCGGGGGCTGGCCGGTTTTGCTGGTGTCGGTCGGCGGTTCCAGGTGCACGGCGAGTTCCCTGTGCCCCAGGGAGAAGGACAAGTCATGCTGGTGGATGACTACGGTCACCACCCGCGAGAAGTGGAAATGGTCATCAAGGCTGTGCGTGATGGTTGGCCGCAACGACGCCTGGTGATGGTCTATCAACCGCATCGTTATTCCCGTACTCGAGACCTCTACGAGGACTTTGTTCGCGTGCTGGCCGGTGTAGATACCCTCTTGCTGCTGGACGTATATAGCGCTGGTGAGTCGCCGCTGCCGGGTGCTGATGGTCGCAGTCTGGCGGGTTCCATTCGCCAACGTGGCGAAGTTGATCCGATTTTCGTGCAGGAAAAGTCGGAGTTGCCTGCGTTGCTGGCTAATGTACTGCGTGCTGACGATATATTGATTACCCAGGGAGCAGGGGATGTCGGGGGGATTTCCCAGCGCCTTGCTGACGCCGGTTTGAAGCTTGATGAGGTGGCAATGTGAGTGCGCAAGACAATAATTTCGGTCGAGTTGTGGTGGTGTTCGGCGGCGATAGTGCGGAGCGTGATGTGTCGCTCAATAGCGGCGCAGCAGTGCTGTCTGGTCTACAGCGTAGTGGCGTCGATGCTATCGGCTATGACCTCGCGGAAGCAGGCGTCGCCGGGCTCGAGGCACTCAAGCCGGATATGGTATTCATCGCAGTGCATGGCAGGGGAGGTGAGGACGGTTGTCTGCAGGGTGCCCTGGAGCTGGCCGGCATTCCCTATACCGGTAGCGGTGTGATGGCATCGGCGTTGGGCATGGACAAGCTGCGCACCAAGGCGCTGTGGCAATCGGCGGGTTTGCCAACGCCGGAAAGCATCCTGATGACCAGCGAAACCAGTCACGCCGAGTTGATTGAGCGACTGGGACTGCCGCTGATCATCAAGCCGGTTCATGAAGGGTCGACTATCGGTATCACCATCGTGCGCCACGCTGAGGAGTTGGAAAAGGCCTGGCAGGATGCCGCAGGATTTGACGCACGAGTCATGGCTGAGCGTTTTGTTGCTGGAGGCGAATTTACCTTGTCGGTTCTTGGAGACAGGGCGTTACCGGCTATTCGTGTCGAGGTTCCCAGTGGATTCTATGACTATGAAGCCAAGTATCTTTCCAATGACACGCTCTACCACATTCCCTGTGGACTCGAGCCTGAGGAGGAGGCTGAGCTGGCCGAACTCTGTCTCTCGGCCTTCGACGCCGTGGGCTGTTGCGGGTGGGGCCGTGTCGATGTAATGCGCGATGCCGAAGGGCGTTTCTGGTTGCTCGAAGTCAACACGGTTCCGGGGATGACGGACCACAGCCTCGTACCTCAAGCGGCTGCGCACGCTGGCATCGATTTTGATCAACTGGTTGTGCGGATTCTCGCCACTGCCCTGGAGCGTCGCTGATCATGGCACGTCGGAGCACCCTGTTCGGCATATTGTTGCTTGGCCTACTACTGGCGGCAGGAGGCAATGCTCTGTGGCTATGGCTGGATAAACCCATCCAGCGAGTGTCGATTCGTGGCGAGTTGCAATACGCTGATTCCAGCTATCTCAAGAACCAGTTGACTCCATTGGTGCGTGGCCAGACATGGTTGTCTGTCGACCTCGAGGAACTTCGTGAGCGGGCGATGAAGGTTGGCTGGCTCCACGAAGTGCGCATTCGTCGTGAGTGGCCCAATGCCCTTATGTTCGAGTTGACCGAGCAGGTTCCGGTGGCGTACTGGAATGATGACCAGTTGCTGAATAGCGACGGTACTCCTTTTGACTTTGGTCCGGTAACACCGCCCGATGATATGCCGGTTCTAGCGGGTCCCAAAGGCTCTGGTCAGGAAGTTCTGGATTATTATGCTGACCTATCCAGCCGCTTTGGCTCCATGGGTGTTGGCCTGGAGCAGTTGCGTCTAGAGGCTCGTGGAGCCTGGCGTTTTCAGCTCGATGATGGAGTTTGGGTAATGCTCGGTCGCAATGACAGGGTCGGTCGTCTTGGTCGTTTAGAGGCTGCCTGGCAGCGTGAGCTTGGCAGTGTTGCGTCGCATATTCGCTACATTGATCTGCGTTATCCAAATGGTGTCGCGGTGGCTTGGCATGGTGAGACCGAACCGGTCGCGGAAGATGGTTCCAGGCAAGGCTAAAAGTTAGCCGTTACCACTTGGGGATTTGTTATTGGCAAGATTCGGGTATTTCTTTTGAAAGAAACAACCCGTATCGTGAAATAAGTATAGGTTCTGGGGTGGTATAACAAGCGTACTTGTTTCTATAATCGTCTCAGGTTTTTTATTTCAGTGGCAGGTTCCCAATCAGGGGGATCGATTCGAGGAGAACTCCCGACTCATGGCAGGTGCATCCAACGTCTCCAATATGGTAGTCGGGCTGGATATCGGAACATCCAAGGTCGTTGCGATCGTGGGTCAACCCACCGACGATGGTGGTATCGAAATTGCCGGTATCGGCTCTCACCCTTCGCGCGGAATGAAGAAGGGTGTGGTGATCAATATCGAGTCTACCGTGCAATCGATACAACGCGCCGTGGAAGAGGCGGAGTTGATGGCTGGCTGTGATATTCACTCGGTGTATGTCGGCATCGCAGGAAGCCATATCAGTTCCATGAATTCTGACGGTGTAGTGGCCATCAAGGAGCGGGAAGTTGCGCCCTCTGATATCGACCGAGTGATTGACTCGGCTCGCGCGCGCGCAATTTCCGAGGGTCAGCGTGTACTGCATGTCTTGCCGCAGGAGTTCGCCATTGACACTCAGGGTGGTATCCGTGAACCACTGGGGATGTCTGGCGTGCGTCTGGAAGCGAGAGTGCACCTGGTGACAGCGGCCATGAACGCGGTTCAGAACATCGAGAAGTGTGTTCGGCGCTGTGGTCTTGAAGTGGATGCCATCATTCTTGAGCAACTGGCATCGAGCCATGCAGTTCTCACCGAGGACGAGCGTGAGCTTGGTGTTTGCATGGTTGATATAGGTGGTGGAACAACCGATATTGCAGTCTTTACCGAAGGTGCTATTCGTCATACTGCTGTGATTCCCATCGCCGGCGATCAGGTTACCAATGACATCGCCATGGCATTGCGGACACCGACTCAGTATGCCGAGGAGATCAAGGTCAAGTATGCCTGTGCGTTGACGCAGCTTGCGTCCAGCGATGAGATGATCAAGGTGCCCAGCGTAGGTGATCGGCCGGCTCGAGACCTTTCACGGCAGTCATTGGCCGAGGTTGTCGAGCCGCGTTACGAGGAACTGTTCACACTGGTTCGGGATGAACTGCGTCGCAGCGGCTATGAGGACCTGGTTGCCGCGGGCGTTGTGCTGACCGGCGGCACCTCGCGCATGGAAGGTGTTGTTGAATTGGCTGAAGAGATCTTCCATATGCCGGTTCGAATCGCCTGTCCCCAGAATGTGCGTGGATTGGCGGATGTAGTGAGAAACCCGATTTATTCGACGGGTGTCGGTTTATTACATTACGCTTTACATGAAGCTCGACAGGGCCATGGCCGCCAAGGGCAGGGTGGCATGATCTCGGCGCAACCGAGGCGCGAGGACGTCTCCCGGCGTGGACCAGAAGAAGGGATTCCTGCGCTGGAAAAGATCAAAGGCTGGTTCAAAGGAAATTTCTGAGAGGGCCGCAATAGCGGCTCAGGAGACGGGGCAAATGTTTGAACTCGTAGACAGCGCACCCTCAAGTAGTGCGGTCATAAAGGTCATCGGCGTAGGTGGTGGCGGTGGTAACGCAGTCAACCACATGGTCGAGAGCAACATCGAAGGCGTTGAATTCATCTGCGCCAATACCGATGCTCAGGCCCTCAAGCGTGTCTCCGCCAGGACAGTGCTGCAACTCGGCACGGAGATTACCAAGGGGCTCGGTGCCGGGGCTAACCCCGACGTCGGTCGTCAGGCGGCAATGGAAGATCGCGAGCGTATCGCGGAGTTGCTGGAAGGCGCCGACATGGTGTTCATCACCGCTGGTATGGGTGGTGGTACTGGTACCGGTGGTGCTCCTGTCGTCGCACAGGTCGCCAAGGAGCTGGGTATCCTGACGGTGGCGGTGGTGACACGTCCTTTCCCCTTCGAAGGCCCCAAGCGTATGCGTGCGGCCGAGGAGGGCATGAAGGAATTGTCCGAGCACGTCGACTCGCTGATCACCATTCCCAACGAGAAGCTGCTCTCGGTGCTCGGCAAGAGCGCTACACTGCTGACGGCTTTCAGTGCGGCAAACGACGTATTGCTGGGTGCGGTTCAAGGTATCGCCGAACTGATCACCAGCCCGGGTATCATCAACGTCGACTTTGCCGACGTGCGTACGGTCATGTCCGAGATGGGCATGGCAATGATGGGGACTGGTGGGGCAACTGGTGAGAACCGTGCCCGTGAGGCGGCCGAAAAGGCGATTCGCAGTCCGTTGTTGGAAGATATCGATCTGCACGGTGCACGCGGTATCCTGGTCAACATCACTGCTGGTCCTGACCTGTCGATTGGCGAGTTCAACGATGTTGGTGCAACCGTCCAGGAGTTTGCCTCCCAGGACGCCACTATTGTGGTCGGCACCTCCATCGATATGGACATGACCGACGAACTGCGGGTCACCGTGGTTGCTGCTGGTCTGGATAGTCAGGCGAACCAGCGCGCCAAGCAGGCAGCGGCTTCTCAGCAGCAGGCTCGGACGCGTCCAGAGATGCGTCAGCGTCCACAGCAGCCGGCCATGAACCGTGCGCCGCAACAGGCCGCGAGCAAGCCGGAAGCTCAGGAGAATCCGCGGCCTCAGAGCGAGTCGCGCAAGTCTCAGGATCTCGACGACTATCTCGATATCCCTGCGTTCCTGCGTCGTCAGGCCGACTGATCGCGATGCGCCTCTGTCTCTCGGGGGCGTTGTCGCGCAGAGGCGAGGTTTTTTTGTTGAAACGTTCGTTTGGTGTTATAGTGAACGGTGTTTGATAATCAACGACTGCCTGGCGACTGCAAAATGATCAGACAACGTACCCTGAAAAACGTGATCCGCGCCACTGGCGTAGGACTACATTCCGGCAAGAAGGTCTACCTGACCTTGCGGCCGGCCCCGGTAGATACCGGCATCGTGTTCGTCCGTACCGACCTTGAGCCGGAAGTACAGATTCCTGCTCAGGCGACCAACGTCACCGATACCACGCTGTGTACTGCCCTGTCGCGCAATGGTGAGAAGGTGGCGACCGTCGAACACCTGATGTCGGCTTTCGCTGGCCTCGGTATCGATAATGCCTATGTTGACCTCAGCGCTCCTGAAGTGCCGATCATGGATGGTAGTGCGGGACCTTTTGTGTTCCTGATCCAGTCGGCGGGTATTCTCGAGCAGAACGCGCCCAAGAAGTTCATTCGCATCAAGCGCGAGATCGCCGTGCGTGAAGATGACAAGGAAGCTCTGTTCCTGCCTCATCAGGGCTTCAAGGTCTCCTTCTCCATCGACTTCGATCATCCCGTGTTCGAGGACCAGAAGCAGACTGCGGTAGTGGACTTCTCGACGACGTCCTTCGTGCGTGAAGTTTCCCGTGCGCGTACCTTCGGCTTCATGCGTGATCTCGAATATCTGCGTTCCAACAATCTGGCGTTGGGTGGCAGCCTCGATAACGCGATCGTGGTTGACGACTACCGTATCGTCAACGATGGTGGTCTGCGTTACGACGATGAGTTCGTCAAGCACAAGGTATTGGATGCCATTGGCGACCTCTATCAGCTTGGCTACAGCTTGATTGGTGAGTTCCGCGGTGTGAAGTCCGGCCATGCTCTGAACAATCAGTTGTGTCGTGCACTGCTTGAACAGCCGGAATCATGGGAAATCGTCACTTTCGAGGATGACGAGGAGATGGCTCCGATCTCTTACGCGGCGCCGGCCATGGCCTGACGTCTCGCCCCCGTCAGGAAAAACCAGTCGTTGTGAGAACGCCGCCCATTGGGCGGCGTTCTTGTATTTGAGTTGTTCGCAGCTTACTGCTTCTTCTCGGCATGCGAGGCTAGTCGCTCAAGGGCTCGCTTGAGTTCCGGGTCATCGACGTCTGCGGCACAGCTTGATACCTCGTTGCCGGCGTTGGCGGACAGGTGTCGCGATTGACGTGGGGGGATCCGGGCCGGACGTACTGGGCGAACTTTGAGATGGAAGCCGGTTACTGCCTGAAACTCCGGCAACTGATGCAGCAGTTGCAGTAGGCGCGGTTGTTCGTAGCGCAGGCGTGTCAACCAGGCTGCGCCATCCGTGATCAATGTCAATCTTCCGCTCTCATAGCCACCAACGAACAGGTGTTCAGCGAGCTCAGCTGAAAGTTGCTCACGCAGGTGGTTCTGCGCCTTCTCGATCAGGTGTGCCATACGCATCAGATCACCGAGCTCACCACGGCCGTTCAGTAGGCGAGACATGGGCTGGGCGCGGAACCGCTTAACCTTTATACTCATACGCTTGTGTCCGGATAGTCGACCGGTCTCTATTTCCCCGACAGTCTGTCGCTTTATTTCGCGAGACGTCTGAGCCTAGCATGCCAGGGAGTTGCTCAACAGCATGTCTGCTGCCCATTCTGACAACCCGTATCACACCGATTGCCGCCCGCGTCGTGTCAACACGCGTTGGTGGCTTGCTGGTCTGTTGGTTGGTTGTCTGCTGCCGGCAGGCCTGATTCAGGCAGAATCCCCGCGTGCGACTCAACGCCTGGTGCAGATCTGTATCATGGCGCCGGCGATGATTCGCGCACGTACCGTGCTCAAGGCATGCCGCCGACAGCTGACCAGTCACCCGGCCATCACCGCCTTGCGACATCCCGCAACCGCTCCAGCGGTTCTTTCCCCCGTGCTGCGCGCCGTTGCAGCACTCGATGTCGTTTCGCGTCGGGGGCCCCCATCACCAGCGTAATCTCGATGCCAGCAACGGAGACACGTGGATACGTGCTTCCGCGGATCTTTACGTCAATGATGGACCCAATATGATCAACTCGTTGTTACGCAAGGTAGTCGGCTCCAAGAATGACCGTGAGGTCAAACGCATGACGCGTCAGGTGCGCGCCATCAATGTCCTGGAATCTCAACTGGAAGAGCTCGACGACGCAGCACTCAAGGCCCGCACGGCGGAGCTTCGTGAGCGTCTTGCCGCAGGTGAGAGTCTGGATGCGATCATGCCGGAAGCCTTTGCTACGGTGCGTGAAGCCAGCAGGCGTGTCATGGGGATGCGCCACTTCGATGTGCAGATGGTGGGCGGCATGACGCTTCACCGCGGCAGAATTGCCGAGATGAAGACAGGTGAGGGCAAGACGCTGGTCGGAACCCTGGCGGTCTATCTCAATGCTCTACCAGGTCGTGGCGTGCACGTTGTGACCGTCAACGACTATCTGGCGCGTCGTGATGCCAACTGGATGCGCCCGCTGTATGAATTTCTCGGTCTTACCGTCGGTATCATCTACTCCGGTCAGCCTCCGGCCGATAAGCGCGATGCCTATGCCTGTGATATTACCTACGGCACCAACAATGAGTATGGCTTCGACTATCTGCGCGACAACATGGTGTTCTCGCTGGAGGAGAAGGTACAGCGCGACCTGTACTTCGCCGTCATCGATGAAGTTGACTCCATTCTCATTGATGAAGCGCGTACGCCGCTGATCATTTCCGGCGCGGTGGACGAGAATACTGAGCTGTACAAGGTCATCGATCGTCTGGCACTGAAGCTCGACAAGTGCACCGACGAAGAAGATCCGGAAAGTGGACATTTCCTGCTCGACGAAAAGCAGAAGCAGGTCGAGCTGACCGAGAGTGGTCATCACCAGGTTGAGGAGTTGATGCGTGAAGAGGGTCTGCTTGGCGCAGAAGACTCTCTGTATGCAGCACAGAACCTCAATCTGCTACAACATATGCAGTCGGCACTACGCGCTCGTCACCTCTATCACGTCGACGTGGACTATATCATCAGCGATGATCAGGTGGTGATTGTTGATGAACACACTGGGCGTACCATGCCGGGGCGTCGTTGGTCCGAGGGGCTGCACCAGGCCGTCGAGGCCAAGGAAGGGGTGACCGTGCAGCGTGAGAGTCAGACGCTGGCTTCGACCACCTTCCAGAAGTACTTCCGCCTGTACGAGAAGCTGTCCGGCATGACCGGTACGGCGGATACCGAAGCCTTCGAATTCCGTCAGATCTATGGCCTCGATGTCATCGTCATTCCCACCAATCGCCCGTTGGTGCGCAAGGATATGAATGACCTCGTGTACCTCAGCGCCGAGGAGAAGTACGAGGCGATCATCGAGGACGTCAAGGCGCAGGTCGAAGCAGGGCGGCCTGTGCTGGTGGGTACTGCGTCGATCGAGACCTCCGAGTACATCGCCGCGCTGATGAAAACGTCAGGAATAAAGTTCGACGTGCTCAATGCCAAGCAGCACCAGCGTGAAGCGGACATTATCGCCCAGGCGGGGCGCCCAGGTTCAGTCACCATTGCCACCAACATGGCCGGTCGTGGTACCGATATCGTACTCGGCGGCAACTGGGAAGCGGAGGTGGCGAAGCTCGAGTCACCGAATGAGCAGCAGATCGCTGAGCTGAAGGCGGCATGGCAGCAGCGGCATGAGGCCGTGCTCGCGGCGGGTGGTCTGCATGTGGTTGGTTCCGAGCGCCATGAGTCTCGTCGTATCGATAACCAGCTGCGCGGCCGCGCTGGCCGTCAGGGGGATCCGGGCTCGACGCGTTTCTTCCTGTCCCTCGAGGACAGCCTCATGCGCCTGTTTGGCTCGGATCGTGTGCAGCGCCTGATGCAGGCGTTGGGTCTCGAGCGTGGTGAGGCAATTGAGCATAAGATGGTCTCCAACGCTGTCGAGCGTGCTCAGAAAAAGGTCGAGGGTCGCAACTTCGATATTCGCAAGCAGTTGCTCGAATATGACGATGTGGCAAATGATCAGCGCTCAGTCATCTATGAGCAGCGCAACGAGATTCTCGCCGCCTCGGATGTCTCCGAGAATGTCATGGGGATCCGTGAGGAGGTGCTCGATCAGGGCATCAGTGAGTTCGTGCCGCCGCAGAGTTTGCCTGAGCAGTGGGATCTCTCGGGGCTCGAGAGCCACCTCAAGAGCGAATTCAACCTCGAGGCGCCGGTGGTGCAGTGGTCCGAGGAAGATGACCATTTCCACGAGGAGCAGCTCCGTGAGCGCCTGCAGACCCAGCATCGACAGGCGTATGAGGCCAAGGTGGCAATTGCTGGCCAGGAGTTGATGCGCCGCTTCGAGAAGCAGGTCATGCTCCAGGTACTCGATACGCGTTGGAAGGAACACCTGCAGTCCATGGATCACCTGCGTCGCGGTATCCACCTGCGCGGCTACGCGCAGAAGAATCCCAAGCAGGAATACAAGCGCGAGTCGTTCGAGCTGTTCCAGAATCTGTTGACCAACATCAAGTCCGACGTGACGCGTATTCTCAGTCACGTTCAGGTGCGCGCACCTGAAGAGGTTGATGCTCTTGAGCGTCAGCGCCGCGAAGCACTGGAACGTGAATCCGCCCAGGCCGCCAGTCGTCATGATGAGCCGGAACTGGCCGAGGGCGAGGAGCGCCAGGCCAGTGAAGCTGTCGACACGAAGCCGGTACGCCGTGATGCGCCCAAGGTCGGGCGTAACGATCCGTGTCCATGTGGCTCGGGCAAGAAATACAAGCAGTGCTGCGGTCAGTTGAACTAATCGCATAACTTATCGCATAGCAAGGTGGCGTAACCTACCCCTGACAACTGTCAGACACCCTATCCACAACCCCGGGCCCAGACTCGGGGTTGTGCCCAGTGAAGGAGACAACAGATGGCTGTGGGTGAGAGTAACTTTCCGTTCATGCCGCGTATTGAAGGGGTGCGCCTGGGTACCGCGATGGCAGCGATCAAGAAGCCGGGCCGTCGCGACCTGGTGGTGATCGAGGTGGTCGAGGGCGCCAGTGTGGCCGGAACCTTCACTCGCAATGCATTCTGCGCCGCGCCCGTTCATGTGGCGAAGCGCCACCTGGGCGAAGGCAATGGTGTGCGTTACCTGGTCATCAACACCGGCAACGCCAATGCTGGTACCGGCGAGGTGGGGATGCGCGATGCGCATGATACCTGTGCTGAACTGGCGAAGCTGACAGATGTTACGACCGAGGCCGTGCTGCCTTTTTCCACCGGTGTCATTGGTGAGCCGTTGCCGATGGAGCGCCTGTTGGCTGGGCTGCCCGAGGCACTGGAGTCCATGGGGGATGATCAGCAGGCCTGGCAACTGGCCGCAGAGGGCATCCTCACTACCGACACTCGCGCCAAGGGTGTGAGCCGCCAACTGGAGTTGGCGGGAGGTACGGTGACGATCAATGGCATCGCCAAGGGCTCGGGCATGATCTGCCCCAATATGGCAACCATGCTGGGTTTCGTTGCAACGGACGCGGGTATCACGCAGAGCGCCCTGGAGAAGATGCTCCAGCAAGGGGTGCGTAAGTCGTTCAATAGCATCACTGTCGATAGTGATACTTCCACCAACGATGCCTGCATGCTGATGGCAACCGGTAGCGGCGTGTCATTGACGGCTGCTGATGATCTCGCTGCTTTCCGCGAAGCGCTGGATGAGGTGCTGGTGGAGTTGGCTCAGTCGATCATTCGTGATGGCGAAGGTGCTACCAAGTTCGTCACTCTCGATGTTCAGGGGGCCAATAGCGAGGACGAAGCCCGTGAGGTCGCCTTTACCGTGGCGCATTCGCCACTGGTCAAGACCGCACTCTATGCCAGTGATGCCAATTGGGGGCGGATTCTTGCCGCAGTCGGCCGTGCAAGGGTCGAAGACTTCGATGTGGATCGCGTGGTCATTGATCTGGGTGAGGTGCGTCTGGTCGAGAACGGCGGGCGCGCGGCCGGCTATACCGAGGAAGCCGGTAGCGCGGTTATGGCCCGTGAAGAGATCGTTATCCGTATTGATCTCGGAAGAGGTGATGCAGGGGCGATGATATGGACGTCGGACCTGTCGCATGACTATGTATCGATCAATGCTGATTATCGTAGCTGATTGACGTGTCAGACTCTGTTCATATTATCTCCAGAAGCCCTTTGGCTGGCTCGAAGGCTTTTGGCTCGGCTTCAGAGATTACGAGCTTCAGAGATTACGAGCTTCAGAGATTATAGTGGGATGAAACCTGGCGCCGGTGTCGGTATCCTGTGTCGATTCCGAACAGGCCGATTCCGAAAAGGCTCCCTTGACAGAGAACTACGCGGGATAGCTCCGCGACTCCAGGCTGGTATTGTTGAATGAACACTATGGTGAAAAGAAGGGTGCATGTGGCGGCGGCCGCCATCATCAGCGCCGATGGTAAGGATGTCCTGTTGGCGCGGCGTCCGTCGAATGTCGATCAGGGCGGTCTATGGGAGTTTCCGGGCGGCAAGTTGGCGCCTTACGAGACTGGCCTCGAAGCACTCAAGCGCGAGTTGCACGAGGAGCTGGGCATCGAGATTCGGCGCGCTCAACCACTGATCCGCATTCATCACGAATATCCGGACAAGCACATCCTGTTGGATGTGTGGCAGGTCAAGGACTTCCTTGGCGAGCCCTTCGGACGTGAAGGTCAGGCGGTGCGTTGGGTGCCTATGGATGAGCTGTTCAGCTATCCGTTCCCGGCGGCAAACCTGCCGATCCTGCGTGCAGTGAAGCTGCCCTCGGAGTATCTGATTACTGATGAGGAAAGCGACGAAGCGCTCTTCGACAGTCGGCTCGAGCGCGCGTTGAAGGAAGACGGTATTCGTCTTGTTCAATTGCGTGCCAAACAGCTTGATGATGATGCGTATGTTGCACGCGCCAGGCGTGCGTTGGAGCTTTGCCGTAAGTATGGTGCTCGCCTGGTTCTCAATTCCGAGCCGGAGCTGCTCGAGCGGGTCGAGGCTGATGGAGTGCACCTTACCAGTGCGCGCCTGATGACTCTCGAGCGTCGTCCGATCAGTGAAGACAAGTGGCTTTCCGCTTCAACTCACGACAAGGCGCAGCTCGATCAGGCCGCACGTATCGGCTGTGATTTCGTGACGCTGTCACCACTGCGCACCACGCCCTCCCATCCGGAAGTACCGCCGATCGGTTGGCACGACTTCCAGCAGTTGGTTGAGCGTGCAGGAATGCCGGTCTACGCTCTCGGCGGCATGACCCGTCACGATGCCAGCCATGCACGTGCAGTCGGTGCCCAGGGAATTGCCTCGATTCGCGATTTCTGGCAGTAAACCGTCGCGGGAGATATTCTGGCAAGGCTGTTCAGCAGGGCGACGAGTCGATGACTCGTCGCCCTGCTGGCTTTCGCCTCGTACAGAGCTTCAAGCCGATTCTTCAGCGCCGTCTGAAGGCGCGCAGCCACTTTTCAGACAAGGCTTAATCGCGGAAGCGACGCGTCAGCTCGCCATAGGCGTCAATCCGGCGGTCGCGCAGATAAGGCCAGATGCGCCGCACATCCTCACCATGATCCAGGTCCAGTGTCACCAATAGTCGCTCGGCTTCGGTGCCGGCCTGCGCCAGTATTTCTCCCTGTGGACCGCAGACGAAGCTGCCGCCCCAGAAGTCGATACCGGGGCTGATGTTGGAGAGGTCAGCCTCGTGCCCAACACGGTTGGCGACCATCACCGGTATGCCATTGGCTACGCCATGGCTGCGCTGGATAATCGTCCAGGCATCCTTCTGGCGTTGCTTTTCGCTGTCGTCATCCGGCGGGCACCAGCCGATGGCCGTCGGATAGAGCAGGATCTCGGCTCCGGCCAGTGCCATCAGGCGGGCGGCCTCTGGGTACCACTGGTCCCAGCATACCAGCACGCCGAGTCGGCCTACCGAGGTCTCTATAGGGGTAAAGCCCTGTCGACGCTCGGCATCATGGTCGCCAGGCGTGAAGTAGAACTTCTCGTAGAAGCCAGGATCATCCGGAATGTGCATCTTGCGATAGTGGCCGACGAGGCCACGCTTGCCGTCATAGACAACCGCGGTGTTGTGGTAGATTCCTGCGGTACGGCGTTCAAACAGCGAGCCCATCAGCACGATATCGAGCTCGGCGGCCAATTCGCTGAGCCTGGTTCCGGTCGGGCCGTCGAGTGGCTCGGCAAGATCGAACAGCTCGGTATCTTCGTACTGGCAGAAGTAGTGCGTAGCGTGCAGCTCCTGGAGCATGACGAGCCTGGCTCCATTGCCCGCAAGCTCGCGGATACCCGCTTCGCTTTCGGCGAGGCTGCGTTGCTTGTCCGGCCAGGCAGGTTGTTGCACCAGGCCAACCTTGAGCTGTCGGGTCATGAGAGTGCTCCTTGATGCGTTGAGATCGATGGCGTCAGGCTGCCGCGAGGCCATTGCATGGTGAGGCAGTGCAGGCTGCCATGCTGGCGAATGGCGGCGCTGGCATCCACCGCCAGGATGTCGTGTCGGGGGAAGGCTTCAGCTAATGCGTTCAGAGCGTCACGGTCCTTGCGGTCACCGTAGATCGGGACCAGTACTGCGCCATTGATGATCAGGAAATTGGCGTAGGTCGCTGGCAAGCGGTGTCCATCGTCGGCATCCGTACAGGCTCCGGGCCAGGGAAGGGCGATCAGGCGATAGGGTGAGCCGTCGGCCTGGGTCAGTGCTTCAAGCTCCCGCTCCATGGCTTGCAGTTCCGCGTAATGGGCATCAGTGGGGTCGTCACAGCGCACGTAGGCGATGGTATCCGGGCTGCAGAAGCGTGCGAGGGTATCGATGTGGCTATCGGTGTCGTCGCCTTCCAGGTGGCCATGACGCAGCCACAGCACCCGCTCGATCCCCAGACGGTCGTGAAGTTGTTGCTCGACCTCGGCGCGACTCAATTGCGCATTGCGGTTGGGGTTGAGCAGGCAGGCCTCGGTGGTCAACAGTGTGCCCAGTCCATCGGTTTCCAGCGCGCCGCCTTCAAGAATCAGGTCGTGACCTTCGAGTGGGCAGGCCATGATACCGATATCTTCGAGTTGGCGGCTGATGGTGTTGTCTCGCTCAGCAGGAAACTTGCTACCCCAGCCGGTGAATACGAAGTCATGCAGGCGGAGCTGGTCACCTTGCTGGGTCGCCAGCGGCCCGTGGTCGCGCGCCCAGGTATCGTCACTGCTGATGACTGTGCCATGCAGCCGCTCGGAGGGCATGCCGCGCATGTACAGCCGTCTGGTGACGCGCTCCAGAGTATCAGCGTCCGGAAAGCCAATGATCACGGCCTGATAGCGGCCGGTGATCAGCGCGATCTGCTCAAGCATCTGCTCGATGGCATCGAGCATGTGGGCCCAATCCCCATCGGGGCGTGGCCAGGTCAGTTGAATGGCGTCCTGAGGGTGCCACTCGGGAAGTAATCGGTGCATGACGATCTCGATGGACAAGGGATACGAACCAGGTGAACCATTTTCGCACGGCCAGGCGCAGATGTGATCCTCTTGGATAGCCCTGTGATGGGGATTGCGTTTGGCCAGAGAGAGGGTCGGGAACGGGAAAGGTGCAACGATCTCGCAAATACTGCTTCCCGGCGATGAAGTCAGCGCAAAAAAACTTTACCATGACCGCCCGCCGACAAGGAAAGAGTCCATGCTTGATCGACTGCCATTTCTGATCGGGCTGCGCTATGTGCGCGCCAAACGACGTAATCATTTTATCTCCTTCATCTCGCTGACCTCGATGCTGGGCCTGACCCTGGGCGTTGCGGTGCTGATACTCGTGCTATCGGTGATGAACGGCTTTGACCGGGAACTGCGCGAACGTGTGCTGGGCATGGTGCCCCACGTACAGATCGAGCAGGCTGGTGGCATGAGTGACTGGGAGTCACTGGCAGAGGAAGTCGAGCAGCATCCGCATGTCATCGGCGCCGCGCCCTATATCCAGCAGCAAGGCATGTTCTCGGTGGCCGGGCGCAACCATGGGGCGATGGTCAACGGCATCAATCCCGAGTGGGAAAGCAAGGTGTCGATTGTCGATGAGCATATGCAGCAAGGTACGCTCGAGGAGCTTACTGCGGGCTCCTGGCATATCGTGCTGGGGTCCATTCTTGCCCAGAACCTCGGTGTGGGTGTGGGGGATAGCGTTACGCTGCTGGTGCCTGAAGCCTCGATTACGCCAGCGGGTGTCTTCCCGCGTCTCAAGCGCTTCACAGTCAGTGGCATCTTCAGTGTAGGTGCGGATCTCGATGCCAATCTCGCCTATGCCAACATCGGCGACATGCAGACCCTTGCGCGCCTGGGCGATGATATTGGCGGCTTGCGTCTTGAACTTGATGACCTCTTTCTGTCCGGTAGTGTGACTCGCGAGATCGTCGATTCGCTGGGGCAGGGCTATCGGGGTTATGACTGGACCTATACCCGCGGCAACCTCTTCCAGGCAATCCAGATGGAGAAGCGCATGATCGCGCTGTTGCTCACGGTGATTGTCGCAGTCGCCGCGTTCAATATCGTCTCGACTCTGGTCATGGTGGTGACCGACAAGCGTGCGGATATCGCCATACTACGGACCATCGGCGCCACGCCGCGCTCGATCATGGGTATCTTCATCGTGCAGGGTCTGGCGATTGGCGTGATCGGGATCCTGATCGGCGTGGTGCTCGGTATTCTGCTGGCACTGACGGTGTCCGACATCATCATGTTTGTCGAGAATGTCTTCGGCATCCATTTCCTTGATGCCGGTGTCTACTTCGTGAGCGAACTGCCATCGCAACTGATCTGGAGCGATGTGACCCAGATCGTTTCAGCCGCTTTCGTGCTGACCTTCCTGTCTACTCTTTATCCGGCCTGGCGTGCAGCCCGGGTTCAGCCTGCCGAGGTGTTGCGTTATGAGTGATTTCGTCAAGCATGAGCCGGTGGCCGGGGAAGTGATGCTGGAATGCCGTGGGTTGTCGCGTGTCTACAGCGAAGGCCCTCAGGATCTGGTGGTTCTTGACCAGTTGGAGCTGAGCGTCAGAGCGGGTGAGCGGGTGGCTGTGGTTGGTAGCTCCGGCTCCGGCAAGACCACCTTGTTGAACCTGTTGGGCGGCCTTGATCTGCCCAGCTCAGGTGAGGTGCGAGTGGCGAACACCGCGCTGCATGAGTTGGGAGATGCCGATATCGGCCGCTTCCGTAACCGTCACATCGGTTTCGTCTACCAGTTCCATCATCTGCTTGCCGAGTTCTCGGCAGTGGAGAATGTGGCTCTGCCGTTGATCGTTCGTGGCCAGCGCAAGAAGGACGCGGAACAGCAGGCACTCCAATTGCTGGCGCGAGTCGGTATGGAACCGCGGGCCGAACACAAGCCGGGCGAGCTGTCCGGTGGTGAACGTCAGCGCGTTGCCATTGCCAGGGCGTTGGTCACTGATCCCAGCTTGATGCTGATGGACGAGCCGACTGGCAACCTCGATCAGCACACGGCAGCCAGTATCCTCGAGTTGATGGACGAACTGGCGGCGAGTGCTCGCTGCGCGTTTGTCATCGTTACCCATGACTCGGGACTGGCCGCTCATCAGGATCGCGTCATGCGCCTGACAGATGGGCGCTTGAACGCCGAGTGAGATGAGTCGCTGTAGATAAGACACTTTGCGTTCCGATGCCTTTGCGTTCCGATGCCTTTGCGTTCCGATGCATTGCAGAATGGCCACCTAAGGGTGGCCATTCTGCTTTCTGTGCTCGCTTGCATGAACTCGGTGTGAGGAGTCGGGCATCGAGATGCTGCGATATTGCTGTCGATGAGCAGAGCGTTGGAGTCGAAGAAGGGGGCGTACTGGAGCAAACCGCTAGTTGGCGCACTCATTTCTTGCGCGGCGCCGGCGCGCTCGAGCTCGCCAGCTGCGTGACACCTGCCAGCGCCACAGTAGGCGAATGACCAGATAGCCACACAATGCCAGGGCGATTGCTGACACCAGCGAGCCGAGTATCAGGCTGGGTAGAATCTCCATGATCTGGGCCCGCAACCACTCGATAGTAATCTGATCTGGCGCATGTAGCGCATGTGTCTGCAGCAGCCAGGCGCCAACGCAGTAGTTGGCGTAGTAGATGATCGGCATCGTCAGGGGGTTGGTGATCCACACCAGGGCAACGGACAACGGTAGATTGCAGCGCACGGCGCGCGCGGCGAAAGCGGCAATGACCATCTGGAAGGGAATCGGCAGTAGAGCGCTGAAAAGGCCAATGGCAAAGGCATTGGCGACGCTGCGCCTCGATAGCACCCACAACGCTGGGTCGGCTATCAGATGTGCCATGAAACGCAGCGAACGATGCTGTTTCAGGGTATCTGGCCTGGGCAAGTAGCGCTGCAGTAATCGACGCGGCATGGTCAGGTGGCTCGCGGCTGCGGATGCGAGGCTATTATCCATACATGCTTGGGTGGTTACCAATGACATTGACCAACGTTCTATCGAGAGGTGTTCTGAATATCGCGTGAACTCGTGCGGTATCTCTCGGGGTTGGTGAATTTCGTCACCTGCAGGCACGTTGATTCACTGCGCCAGGGAGAGGTGCATGAAATTGCCACTGACCTTTGCCATAGCGCTGGGAGCGTTGGGCGGGGGGATTGCATTTCGCGCTGCTGAGCTTGGTCTGCCCGCTCTTGGCATACTGTTGCTGGCATCGTTGGCCTTACGCCGGATGGAGCTTGTGGCCGGCTGCATGGCCGGATTGTGGTTGCTCATCAGCCTGCTTGAGGTGGCTGCTGGTCGCCTACCCGAGGGGCTGGTGAGCGAGCCGTTACTGGTCGAGGGGCGAGTCGAGGAGGTCCTTGGCTCCTCACAACGTGGCTCCTCACAACGTGGCCTCCCGGACCTGCAGCGCATGACGCTTGACGTTGAAGATTGTCGTCCGTTGCAGGAAGGGCTGCGGGACTGTCGTCGTTTGTCTCGCCTGCGTGTCTCCTGGTATTCAGCGAAAGACGTTGCGGAAGTCCGTGAGGGCGAGCGCTGGCAATTTGTCGTGAGGGTGCGTCCCGTCAGCGGGATGGCCAACGTTCCGGGGTTCGACTATGAGCGCTGGTTGTGGCGACGAGGTATTCAGGCCACGGGGTCGGTAGTTGCCAGTGAGAACGCGGTGCGCCTTGCACGCGCTCCGGTCGATGTTCGTGGTGCGCTGCTGGACTATCTCCTGCAGCTATCTCTCGACGATCAAGCGAGGCGCTGGTTGGCTGCGCTTACCCTGGGAGCGGGAGAGCAGCTAAGCGATGACGACTGGGCACTGTTGCGTGCCACCGGGACTGCTCACCTGGCAGTGGTGTCGGGGCTGCACGTCGGTATGGTCGCGGTGTTGATGCTGGGCGCCGCACGTCTACTGGCACGTCTGCTTTATCCACGCAGTTGGCGCTTGCAGGTCTGGCCATGGTGGCTTGCCGCTTTGATGATCAGCAGCTATGTATGGCTGGTGGGGGCCGAGCCACCAGCGTTGCGTGCGTTGATCATGTGTCTGGTGGGATTATGGGTTGCCAGTGGTTGGCATTCTCCATCGCCGTGGCAAGGGCTGGCACTGGCCTTCGATGTGGTAGTGATTCTTGACCCATTGGCACTGTGGCAACCCGGTCTGTGGTTATCGTTCGCGGCAGTTATGTTGTTGGTAGTGATCTGGCATGGTCGTCAGCCAGGCATGGGGGTTGTGGGAGCTATCCTGGGGCTGGTGCGCACTCAGTGGCTGTTGACGCCACTGGTGGCAGGGCTGGTCCTGATGGCCTTTGGTCAGGTTGCCTGGTTGGCACCATTGGTCAATCTGCTGGCAGTTCCCTGGTTGACATTAGTGATAGTCCCTCTGGGAATGCTCGGTTGGCTGGCGAGCGTGGTGATCCCTTCGGTGGGGCTGGTGGTATGGCAGATCACCGGCTACGCCATTGAAGCCTTGCTGTGGTTGCTGACCGTGTTTGCCGATATGGCAAGTGTCTGGTATCCACAATTCCCGCTCGACCAATGGTTGGCATTACTGCTGTTGTCCATGGCGGTGGTGCTGGCGATGCCGGGCCTGATGTGGCGTTTGAGGTTGATGCTCCTACTGGTGTTACTGGTGGCCGGGTTGCTGATCAGGAGCTCGATGCCTGCAGATGATGAGGTCGAACTGATCGTCTGGGATGTGGGTCAGGGCCTGATGGTGGAGGTGCGTACGTCGCGACATCGCCTACTGTTCGATAGCGGGCCACGCTTCCGTTCTGGATTCGTGCCGTTGTCAACTTTCTGGCCTTCCGCTCAACACTTTGATGCGGTGGTGATCAGTCATGCCGACCTCGATCACGCCGGGGGCGTCTCAAGGCTGGTTGATGATCACCGTGTGGACCGCTGGTACCGGCCAGGAACCGAGCCTCTCGAGCTTCCACCGTGGGTGTTGGTCAGTGATTGTCATCGAGGTCTTGAATGGCAATGGGATGGCATCGACTTCCGTTTTCTGTGGCCTCCGACGGACGCCGACCAGTGGAAACTCTCCTCCAATGATGGTTCCTGTGTGCTGGAGGTGAAGGTTGCCGGACGTCGTATCGTGATTCCCGGAGATGCCGGCAAGCGTACCGAGCGCTTCTGGATGGGCGAGATTGATGGTGCGCTGGATGTGCTGGTGGCCGGGCACCATGGCAGCGCCACCAGCACTGGTGCGGCGATGATTGAGGCTAAACCACCGGCATTGACGATTATATCGGCAGGACGCTACAACGTTGTGGGGCACCCGGCGGACGCAGTGATTCGTCGCTTGCGTCAGGCCGGTAGCTGCCTACTGAGCACGGCATTGGATGGGCAGGTCCGGCTGCGCGTCGATGCTTCCGGGGCTATCAAGTGGCATACCCGGCGTAACCAGCCCACCGGAGGCGCTGTCGAAGGGTCTTGCCATGGGGTAGAATCAGGCCACTGACGTCGGTGGTCGAAAGGCCCATCCGCACAAGAGACTGCGTCACCATCGTTTTCCGGCGGCAAGGCCAGAGGAACAACCATGTGGCACCCGTGGTCAACCGACATCCCTCGCAAGTGGAGCCAACGTGACTGAATATTCCGGCTGGGCGCTCTACAAGCGTCTCCTAGGCTATGTGAAACCTTTCTGGAAATCCTTTCTCGTAGCAGTCATCGGGTACGGCATCTACGCCGCTTCAAGCACCGCGTTGGCGGAAATGATGAAGCGTCTGATTGATGGTATCCAGAACCCCGATGCCGATTTCCGATTCTTTCTGCCACTGTTTGTGGTTGGAATGTTTGGTGCGCGTGGCGTTGGGACCTTCCTGGGCAGTTACTTCATGAGTAATGTGGCGCGGAATCTTGTGCATGCGCTGCGCTGTGACGTTTTCAACCATATGTTGCACCTGCCCGGACGTTACTTCGACAACCACTCCTCCGGTCATCTGGTGTCCCGAGTGACCTACCAGGTCGAGCAGGTAACCGGAGCTGGCACCAAGGCAGTTACCGTGGTGCTTCAGGAAGGTCTGTTCGTGATTGGTCTGCTCGGCTATCTGATGTGGACCAACTGGGCGCTGACCCTGCTGTTTCTGGCCGTGACCCCTTTGATTGGTGGCGTTGTCGCTTATGCCAGCAGGCGCTTCCGTCTCATCTCCCAGCGTATTCAGCGCTCCATGGGCGATGTCACCCACGTCGCTTCAGAAGCCTTGATCGGCTACCGAGTGGTGCGTACCCATGGCGCCGAGCGCTTCGAGAAGGAGCGCTTTCGCAAGGCCAGTGAGGTCAACCGTCAGCAGAGCATGAAGGAGGCTCTCACCAAGGCGACCAGTACGCCAGTCATCCAGTTGCTGGTGGCGATTTCGTTGGCGATTCTGGTCTGGCTGGCGATGGCGCCGGCGTTGATGGACAACATGACTCCGGGGGAGTTCGTGGCATTCATTACCGCTGCCTCGTTACTGGCCAAGCCGATCCGCTCGCTGAGTGAAATCAACAGTATTATCCAGAAAGGGATCGCGGCCTCTTCTGAGTTATTCGGACTACTGGACGAGCCTCTGGAGACTGACAATGGCACAGTGGTGCCGGAGCGTCTCGAAGGCCGAGTACAGCTCGAGGACGTGCATTTTGCCTATGCTCCGGACAAGCCGGAGGTGCTCAAGGGCATCGACCTGGATATCCGCGCTGGCGAGATGGTGGCCATCGTCGGGCGTTCCGGCAGCGGCAAGTCGACTCTGGCCAGCCTGTTGCCGCGTTTCTATCATCCCACCTCCGGTCGCATTCTGATCGATGGCGTGCCGATAGATGATTATGCGCTGACGCCGTTGCGTCAGCAGATTGCGTTGGTGACCCAACAGGTGACGCTATTCAATGCCACCATTGCCCAGAACATCGCCTACGGTGAGGACGACACCGATCTCGAGGCAATTGAGGCGGCGGCCAAAGCGGCCTATGCCGATGAGTTCATTCAGAGCATGCCGGGCGGTTATGATGCCCTGGTGGGTGACAACGGCGTCATGCTTTCAGGCGGCCAGCGTCAGCGTATGGCCATCGCCAGGGCGATCTTCAAGGATGCGCCGATTCTGATTCTCGATGAGGCGACCTCGGCGCTGGATACCGAGTCGGAGCGTTATATTCAGAAGGCTCTCGAGGAAGTCTGCAAGGGCCGTACCACCCTGGTTATCGCCCACCGTCTGTCGACCATCGAACGTGCAGACCGAATTCTGGTCATGGAGCAGGGGCGGGTCGTCGAGCAGGGAACCCACCAGCAACTGCTGGAGCGTGAAGGCGCCTACGCTGCGCTGTATCAGATGCAGTTTCAGGAGGCGTAATGAGCGTTGCCGAGCGTTGGTTGCGGGCTGCTTATCAGGGAGCTTCATGGCTCAAGTTGATGCGGCCGCTCGAGGCGCTCTATGTCCGTGAAGTGGAACGCCGGGCGCAGGCTTATGTCAGCGGTCGGCGCTCACGTTGGCGCGCCCCGGTGCCGGTGATAGTGGTGGGCAATCTAACACTCGGTGGTACCGGCAAGTCCCCTCTGGTGGCCTGGCTGGGTCGATACCTTGCAGAGCAGGGCTTTCGACCGGGCCTGCTGTCTCGTGGTTATGGCGGCAATGCCGAGTACCCGTTGTGGGTGACCTCCGATACCCGCGTCGAGGAGTGTGGTGATGAACCTCGTATGCTCAAGGATCAGACTGGGCTGTCGGTCGTGGTTGATCCCGAGCGATCCCGTGGTGCTCAGCGCCTTATCGAGGCCGGCTGTACGGTGATCATCACTGATGATGGTCTACAGCATCATCGTCTGGCGCGGGATCTGGAGATCGTGGTGGTGGATGGTGGCCGCGGTTTTGGTAATGGCCGCTGCCTGCCGGCAGGGCCTTTACGCGAGCCACTGTCGAGGCTGGATAGCGTGGATGCAGTGGTGATCAATGGTGAGCCGCGTCACGAATTCTCTTCTGGTGCCTTCCGCATGGTGCTGGAGCCTTCCCGGTGGCGGAGAGTAGTGGGCGATGACGGTCCGCATCCACTTGCACCGCTGCCGTTTACCCCGCCGGTCAAGGCGGTCGCGGGAATCGGCAACCCTCAGCGATTCTTTGCCACTCTGAATGAGATGGGCATCGAGCATCAAGCCGCGCCCTTTGCCGACCATCATCGCTTTGTTGCCGAGGACCTGGCAGCCGAAGAGGGCATGGCAGTGATCATGACTGCCAAGGATGCGGTCAAATGTCGAGATATCGCGCCCCCTGACAGTTGGGCTCTGGACGTCGAGGCCGCACCCTGTGCGGAGTTTGTGTCCTGGTTGGAGCGTCAGGTGGCGAACTGGCCCGTCGAGGCGACGATCAAACCCGATTGTGTGGAGACGAACGATGGATAAGGAACTGTTGGCGATGCTGGTTTGCCCCGAATGTCAGGGCAAGCTCAAGTATGATCGCGAAAGTGCAGAATTGCGTTGCCTGTTTGATGGCCTGGCCTACCCGATTCGTGACGATATTCCGGTAATGCTGGTTGAAGAGGCCCGGCGGATGGATGTTGAGGAGACGCTCAAGCGTTCTCCCGGAGCGACGGGTGATCAGGCGGGCACATGAAACAGGAGTTTATTGTCGTTATTCCGGCGCGTTATGCGTCGACACGCCTACCTGGCAAGCCGCTGGCGGATATTGCCGGCAAGCCGATGGTTGCTCGGGTCTGGGAGCAGGCTCGCCGTTCCAGTGCCTCGAGAGTGGTGGTCGCGACGGATGATCCACGCATCGAGGCGGCGCTGCAGCCGCTGGGGGCCGAAGTCATCCTGACTCGTGATGATCATCCCACCGGCACTGACCGACTCGCCGAAGTCGTTGAGCAACTGGCGCTTGCCGATGACGCAGTGCTGGTCAACGTGCAGGGCGATGAGCCGCTGTTGCCACCGGAACTGATTGACCAGGTTGCCGCGCGGCTGATGCAGGATGACGGCGCTTCAGTGGCGACATTGGCCGAGCCGATCAACGATGTCGAGACCCTGTTCAACGCCAATGTGGTCAAGGTGACTCGGGCGATGTCCGGTCGGGCGCTGACCTTCTCGCGGGCACCGATGCCCTGGGATCGTGACGGCTTTCGCGAGCCCCCGCAGCTATTGTCCACCGACGCCTGGTTGCGCCATATCGGGCTGTATGCCTACCGTGCCGGGTTCCTGCGTGATTTCAGTCAGTGGATGCCGGCGCCGATTGAACAGCTTGAGCAATTGGAGCAGTTGCGTGCGCTCTATCATGGGCATGTGATCCAGGTGGCGCTGGCAGAGACTACACCTCCCGGTGGAGTGGATACCGAAGAAGACCTTGCGCGAGTCAGGGCCTGGTTTGCTGCTCAGGAAGGTAATAGGGAGTAACCAATGCGGGTACTGTTTGTGTGCCTCGGCAATATCTGTCGCTCGCCTACTGCGGAAGGCATTGTGCGTGCCAGGTTGTTGGCTGCTGGCCTGGATGGACTGGTTGAAGTCGATTCCTGCGGCACAGGGGCCTGGCATATCGGTGAGGCGCCGGATACCCGTGCCCAGCAGGCGGCTGCACAGCGCGGTATCGATCTGTCGGCATTACGCGGTCGACAACTGCAGGACGATGACTTTCTGCGTTTCGACTATCTGCTGGCCATGGATCACCACAACCTGGCGGTGCTCGAGTCGCGGCGGCCGGTTGGGGGTGAGGCGCATGTTGGCCTGTTGATGGCCTTTGCCGAGGACGCCGGAGCTGAAGTACCGGATCCTTACTATGAGGGTGGCTTTGATCGTGTCTATGCCATGATCGAACGTGCAGCCGATGGCCTCGTGGCAGAGTTGCGCCAACAGCTGGAGGCGCGTGAGTGAAGTTCGAGATGCACGCTGACGTCGACCTGGGGGCGGCGAATACCCTTGGACTCCCGTGCCGCGCCGAGCACGTGGTGGAGGCCCGCCATCGAGACCAGGTTCGTGCCCTTGCGCGCTCCGGTATCTGGCGCGATGGGCTGACACTACTGTCCGGTGGTAGCAACCTGATTCTTCCGCCGCGCCTTGGTGGCATCACGCTACGGCCACGCTTGACGCACTGGTGGCTGGAAACGCGTGGAGAGGATGCATTGGTACACGTCGGCGCCGGCGTCAATTGGCACCAGTTGGTGATGGCTATGGCCGAGCAGGGCTGGTGGGGAATCGAAAACCTGGCGCTTATCCCCGGCCAATGTGGCGCGGCGCCTGTGCAGAATATCGGCGCCTACGGTGTCGAGCTGGCCGATGTTCTGGAGTGGGTGACGCTGGTTGATCTCGACAGCGGTGAGCTGGAGCGCCTGTCGGTTGGCGAGTGCGGCTTCGGTTATCGTGAAAGCTGTTTCAAGTCTGAGTTGGATGGGCGAGTGGTGATCACCGAGCTGACCCTGCGAGTAACGCGTCGGCCTCGTCCCAGGCTCGATTATGGGGATCTTGCCCAACGAGTGCCGGTCAATCCCTCGCCGCTGGATGTCGCCAGCGCCGTAGTTGCCGTGCGCCAGGAAAAACTGCCTGATCCGGCGGAGTTGGGCAATGCCGGCAGTTTCTTCAAGAATCCGGTCGTGGACGCGAGTCTTGCCCGCTCCCTCATCGAGGCTCACCCCAATATGCCGCACTTCCCGCTGACTGATGGTGCTGTCAAACTGGCCGCCGGTTGGTTGATCGATCAGTGTGGTCTCAAGGGCTGGCGCCAGGGGCATTTCGCCGTGCACGATCGTCAGGCGTTGGTACTGGTGCACCTGGGAGGGGGGAGCGCAGAGGAGCTACTCGACTTTGCGGCGTGGGTAGCTGATCGAGTCGATCAGCATTTCGGCGTTGTATTGGAGCGAGAGCCTCGAGTCGCTGGTAGCCTGGTGAACTGACCGGGGTGAGCTGACAGGGGCGAACTGCTGGACCCAGTGGAAAAGATACACCTGTCGGAAACAAGAACGCCCGCAGCCATAAGGCTGCGGGCGTTCTCGTTCAGGGAGGGGCGTGTTACTGGCTTTCGCCGGTACGCGCTTCCTGTGGTTCACGCTTACCCTGCTCACGCGGATCGTTGTGAGCGCGGCGACGGCGACGACGAGGCGAGGCTGTGCTGGCAGCGGTTTGCCCCGGGTCACTGGCTTCCTCTGTCTTCGACTGCTCGGCTTTTGCCGCGGATTTCTCTTCTACCTTCGGCTGCTCCACCTGGGTATCGGCCTTGGCTTGCGGCTTGTCGGCCTGTTGCAGAGCCTTGGGCTGCTCGGCTTTTGCCGCGGATGTTTCCTCTACCTTCGGCTGTTCCGTCTGGGTATCGGCCTTGGCTTGCGGCTTGTCGGCCTGTTGCGGAGCCTTGGGCTGCTCGGCTTTTGCCGCGGATGTTTCCTCTACCTTCGGCTGTTCCGCCTGGGTGTCGGCCTTGGCTTGCGGCTTGTCGGCCTGTTGCGGAGCCCCGGGCTGCTCGGCCTTTGCCGCGGATGTTTCCGCTACCTTCGGCTGCTCCGCCTGGCTATCGGCCTTGGCTTGCGGCTTGTCGGCTTGTTGCGGAGCCTTGGGCTGTTCGGCTTTTGCCGCGGATGTTTCCGCTACCTTCGGCTGTTCCGCCTGGGTATCGGCCTTGGCTTGCGGCTTATCGGCTTGTTGCGGAGCCTTGGGCTGCTCGGCTTTTGCCGCGGATGTTTCCGCTACCTTCGGCTGTTCCGCCTGGCTATCGGCCTTGGCTTGCGGCTTATCGGCTTGTTGCGGAGCCTTGGGCTGCTCGGCCTTTGCCGCGGATGTTTCCGCTACCTTCGGCTGTTCCGCCTGGGTGTCGGCCTTGGCTTGCGGCTTATCGGCCTGTTGCGGAGCCTTGGGCTGCTCGGCCTTTGCCTCGGATTTCTCCTCTACCTTCGGCTGCTCCGCTTTGACGTCGCTTTCCTTGCGCTCTGCTTCAGCCTGCAGACGTTGCTGCTCGGCGATAGCATCCGGCTTCACCGCATGAGTGCGGGTGCGGTTACGCGGGTTGTTGCGCGTACGCTTTGGCTTGCCATTATCTGCAGTTTCGCTGGCCGGGCTGTCGGTGCGACGGTTGTCGTTCCGGCTCTCAGCGCTCTTGCGGCTGTCCTGGTTGCGACTATCCTGACTGCGTGAATCCTTGTCCTGGCCGCGGTTGTCCTGACTACGTGAATCCTTGTCCTGACCGCGGCTGTCTTGATGGCGAGTGTCTTGACTACGAGAGTCCTTATCCTGCTGGTTACCGCCACGGCGCGAGCGATTGCCGCGATTATCGTTGGCGTCCTGTGCAGAAGACGCGCCAGTGTCCTGGCTCGACTTGCCACGATTGTCCTGTTGGCGACGATCCTGAGACGGGCGACGATCCTGTTGACGGTCTTCCTGGCGAGCCTCGCTGGACTGGGTGTTGCTGCGGTTATCCTGTTGACGGGACCGGTCATTACGCTGATTGTTGCGACGATTGCGCTGACGGCCATCGCTGGACTGATTGCTGCTACGTTCGCTGGGACGCTCCGTGGATGTGGAACGGTCTTTGGTCGAGCGCTGTGAGGGCTGCTGCTGGCTGGTGTTGTCGTTGGCCTGTTCCTGTTCCTCGCCACCGAGGAAGCGAGCAAAGCCTTTTACCAGACGACCAAACAGGCCGGCATTCTGCAGCTCGGGCGTAGTCTGGGGGGAGGCGGAGGCAGCGGAGGCAGTGGCTCGGGGCGCAGAAGAGGCTCGAGCCGCCACGGGAGCCGGCTCTTTCTGCAGTGAGGCAGGCGCCGGTTCATTGTGAACCACGCTTTTGACAGCGGCTTCTGCGCGCTGGATGGGCTTGCCGAATGAGGCCTCGGGCTCCTTGCCGACTTCGGTGTCCATGGACAGCTCGAAGCTGGAGGTGTGTGCGGTGCCTTCGTCGTCGACATGGTCGTCACGCAGACGCTGAACGTCGTAGTGCGGCGTATCCATTTCGGGATTGGGCAGTACCACTACGCGCACACCCTGACGGCGCTCCACGTCGGCGAGGATAGTGCGCTTCTCATTGAGCAGGTAGGTGGCTACCGGCACTGGAAGGATGGCGCGAATCTGAGCGCTACGCTCCTTCATCGCTTCTTCCTCGATCAGGCGCAGTACCGACAGTGACAGTGAACGCACGTCACGAATGGTACCTTGTCCGTCACAGCGAGGGCAGACGGCACCACTGGTTTCGCCGAGAGAAGGGCGCAGACGTTGGCGCGACATTTCCATCAGGCCGAAGCGTGAGATGCGTCCGATCTGGACACGGGCGCGGTCGAGCTTGAGGGCGTCGCGTGCACGGTTTTCAACTTCGCGCTGGTTGCGTGCCGGGCCCATGTCGATGAAGTCGATCACCACCAGGCCACCGATATCACGCAGGCGCAATTGGCGGGCAATCTCGTCGGCCGCCTCGAGGTTTGTCTGCAGCGCAGTCTCTTCGATGTCACTGCCACGCGTGGCGCGGGCTGAGTTGATATCGATGGAGACCAGGGCTTCCGTATGATCGATGACAATGGAGCCGCCCGAAGGCAGTTTGACTTCACGCTCGTAAGCCGTCTCGATCTGGGACTCGATCTGGTAGCGCGAGAACAGCGGCACCTCGTCAGAATACAGTTTGATCTTCTGCTGATAGGACGGCATCACCTGGCGAATGAAGGCCAGTGCTTCCTGGTGGACCTCCGGGCTATCAATCAAGACTTCGCCGATGTCCTGGCGAAGGTAATCGCGCATTGCGCGAATGATGACATTGGATTCGCGATAGATCAGGAAAGGGGCAGGGTGCTTGGCCGCCTCCTCAGTGATCGATTCCCAGACCTGTACCAGGTAGTCGAGATCCCACTGCAGCTCTTCAGGGCTGCGACCGATGCCGGCAGTGCGGACGATCAGGCCCATCTTGTCCGGCACGGTCAGTTGGCCCATGGCTTCCTTGAGCTGACTGCGTTCTTCGCCTTCAATACGACGAGAGATGCCACCGGCACGAGCATTGTTGGGCATCAGGACGAGAAAGCGGCCTGCCAGACTGATGAAGGTCGTCAGTGCGGCGCCTTTGTTGCCACGCTCTTCCTTGTCGACCTGGACAATGACTTCCTGGCCTTCCTTGAGGACTTCCTTGATGCTGGGGCGGCCTGAAGTTTCCTTGAGAAAATATTCGCGGGCCACTTCCTTGAGCGGCAGGAAACCGTGACGTTCGGCGCCGAAATCGACGAAGGCAGCTTCGAGGGAGGGCTCTACGCGAGTAATCTTGCCGCGATAGATATTGGCTTTCTTCTGTTCCCGGGCACCGGATTCGATGTCCAGATCGTAAAGGCGTTGTCCATCTACCAGTGCGACGCGCAGCTCTTCCGGCTGGGTCGCGTTGATGAGCATCCGTTTCATGTTGTCTCGCAATATGGACGCGCCGGAGAGCGCCCACAGGCATCGACGAAGGCGAACCGCTGGGTGCTGCGTGCTTGTGCTCAGCGCATGTCGCGGAAGCTGCGCCCGGCCGAGTCGCGATATCGTTCATTACGCGGCTCGACATGATCATGTTGAGTACGGGGCGGAGGGAGGACATGTCTCGGTGGGAACTGCGCCCATCCGGTCCTGCCATCACCGCCAACACCTGGCATTCATCGATTCACCGACGCCGGCTTCCGGCACGGTGTTGTACGTATCCCGTCGCTAGACTCGCCAGAAACAGCAGAGGGAAGCGGCGGGCGTGTTGTCGTGGAATCATCGCGCAGTCATGTAGAGGTCGGGCGGTGGTTCCGTTTCGGCGTTGTCGGTGAAGAGCGCATCTCGAACTTCGAGGGAATATCTGCGATAGCCACGGCAAACGCCATATCAATCAAGGTCTTCGCTCAGGCCTGCGTGTCTGTCGTGCAGGCGCCTCTGGTGGGCCAGACGGACCCTTGGAGCGAATAGGCAATATAACAGTAATACTAGAACGCGGCAATTGAGCGGCTGCATTGCATATTTATGGTGCAGGGGTGTGTACTGGATTGGTGCCCGGTGATCTGGTCAGTCGTCGAAGCCCGCCAGGTTGGATGCTATCCGGACAGTCGTTGCTCGACGGCATCCGGCGTAGGCCATAGAATATCGCCTTGCCCGCGGGATTGTCAGTGGAGTGTTGTTGTGGCCGAAGGTCAGGAAGTGCAGTGGATTGAAGTAACGGAAGGCCAGGTCGGACAACGCGTCGACAACTTTCTGATGACGCGCCTCAAGGGCGTGCCGCGTTCGCTGGTCTATCGCATCGTGCGCAAGGGTGAAGTACGCGTCAACAAGAAACGGGTCAAGGCAGAACATCGCCTTGAACTGGGCGATATGGTGCGTATTCCGCCACTCAGAGTGGCGCCTCGGGAGGCGGTTCGGGAAGTCAGCGACAATCTGCGCAACCTGCTGGCAGGGAGCGTGCTGCTCGAAGGGCCTGATTGGATGGTGCTGAACAAGCCGTCGGGGCTGGCGGTGCACGGAGGTAGTGGGGTCAAGATAGGACTGATTGAGGCGTTGCGTCAGGTGCGTGAGGACCTCGATTTTCTGGAGTTGGTGCATCGTCTCGATCGAGATACCTCGGGCTGCCTGTTGCTGGCCAAGTCACGTCCAGCGCTGCTGGCGCTTAATACTTCCCTCAAGCAGCATCAGATGAACAAGCAATATCTGGCACTGGTTGCCGGTCGTTGGCCTGCGCGGCGTGACTTCGTCAGTGCACGGCTGGATCGATACGACGCCGGTAACGGCGAGCGGCGTGTGCGTGTCGATCCGGCAGGAAAGGTATCGCGAACGCGTTTTGCCGTGCGAGAGACCTTCGCGGGTGCCACGTTGGTTGAGGCGGAACCCATCACTGGGCGTACACACCAGATTCGGGTGCATGCTGCGCATGCCGGTCATGCGCTGTTGGGTGATGACAAGTATGGCACCCGTGAGGGTCTTCAGCTCGGGCGTCGGCTAGGGCTCAGTCGCCTGTTTCTTCACGCGGCGTCCTTGTCGTTCCCGGAGCCTTCGAATGGCCGAACTGTGCAAATTCGAGCTCCTCTTGGTCCCGATCTGGAAGCGGTGCTGACAAGGGCGCGCCGCTGAGCTTGCAACCGTAGCCGCCTTTCTTCCCTCTTGCGCTCCTGTGCTGGATTGAACAAGTATTCGTGATCGTTGCATGGCGTGAATACTGACGAATCGCGCCAAGGCGAATTCGCAAGGGATAGGGAGGGCGTGTATATGATCAGCGAACGGCAGGAATTTGCTGGGCACGATGGACAATGGCTTGCCGCTCGGTTCGACAGGCCCGAGGGGGATGATCCCCAGGCTATTGCCATCTTTGCTCACTGTTTTACCTGTTCAAAGGATCTGCTGGCCGTCAGGCGCATTGCCCAACGCCTGGTGGCTCGAGGCATTGCGGTATTGCGCTTCGACTTTACTGGTCTGGGGCATTCCGATGGCGAGTTCGCCAATACGCATTTCACTTCGAATATCGAGGACCTGGTGGCGGCGGCGCGCTTTCTCGAGCAGCGGGGGCAGCCTGCAACGCTGCTGATCGGGCATTCATTGGGTGGCGCTGCGGTGCTGGCCGCTGCCGAAAGCCTTCCTGAAGTGAAGGCAATCGCGACCATCGGTGCGCCTTTTGAGCCGGCGCATGTGCTGCACAACCTCGGTTCAAGTCTGGCCGCCATCGAGCGTGATGGTGAAGCTCAAGTCACCCTTTCGGGGCGCGAGTTCCTGATTCGTCAATCCTTTGTCGATGACCTGCAACAGCAGCGACAGCAGCAGCGTGTTGCCGCCTTGAGGCGGCCGTTGCTGGTGATGCATGCGCCAGGCGATGAAGTGGTGAGCGTAGATAACGCCGCGCAGATTTTCATGGCTGCCCGTCATCCACGTAGTTTCGTATCTCTGGATGATGCGGATCACCTGCTTTCCCGGCCGCAGGATGCGGAATATGCGGCGGAGGTGATTGCCGGCTGGGCATCGCGTTATCTGCAGCTGGCGCCACCCGTTGTTCATGCCTCGGCACCTGAAGGCGTAACGCGGACCCTCGAGGCTGATCCGGCAGGGTTCCGTCAGGATGTCGTCGCGGGGTCGCATCATCTGCTGGCCGATGAACCGCTCTCGTATGGCGGCACCGACCTTGGTTTTACTCCGTACCAATTGTTGTCGGCAGCCTTGGGTGCCTGTACATCCATGACAGTGCGAAGTTATGCGCGACGCAAGAATATGGCACTGGACGACGTGGTCGTGGACGTATCTCACGATAAAGTGCATGCCGAAGATTGCAGTGAATGTGAATCGAGTCGTGGCAGGATCGATCATTTTCAGCGGGTCCTGCACATTACCGGAGACCTGAGCGAGGAGCAGAGAGCGGCTTTGCTGGCGATTGCCGATCGCTGCCCTGTGCACAAGACGTTGGAGGCCAGCGCCAGAGTTTCGACTCGGCTGGCTGAGTAGAGGAATGGGTTCACAAGGGAGTATCTCAATTGCGCTATGAGCTGGTGATCTTCGACTGGGATGGGACCTTGATGGATTCCATCGCGCGTATCGTATTCAGCATGCAGTCAGCGGCACGCGATATAGAGTGGGGCGAGCTCGAGGCGCAGGCGGTTCGCAATATCATCGGTCTGGGGTTGCCGGAAGCGATCGCCGAGCTTTGTCCGGGTATCTCTCCAGCGCAGGCTGAGCAGTTGAAGCAACGCTATGCCTGGTACTTTGTCGACGGCAGCGAGGTGGCATTGAACTGGTATCCCGGGGTGGAGGACGGGTTGGCAAGGCTTGCTTCTACGCCAGGCATGCGTCTAGCGGTAGCGACAGGGAAGAGTCGCAAGGGATTGGATCGCGCTTTCCGCGAGCACGGTATCGAGCATCTGTTTGCCGCCAGTCGTACCGCAGATGAAACACGTTCCAAGCCACACCCTCAGATGTTGGTAGAGTTGCTTGAAGAGCTGGCAGTGCCGGCACGGCGTGCGGTGATGGTAGGGGATACCGAGTACGATCTGGCCATGGCGCGAGCGCTGGGGATGGATGGTATAGCGGTGGGCTATGGTGTGCATGCTCGCGAGCGCTTGCTGGCTTGTCAGCCGGTGGTCATCGCGGATGATTTTGCGGCAGTGATGGATGCGCTGTTGAATGGTCAGGCCCGCTGAGGGTTTGGTTAACCAGATTGGTCGGGAGTTGAAGGAAAATGAGTGATAGGCCAAAGGATGACCCATGGACGCAAGGGACTGCTCCGGACGCAGCGGCCAGCAGCGCTGCTGCGCCGACAGAAGGTGCCGAGGCGCTGCGTGAGCAGCAGCGTCTCAAGCAGATCGAGTTGATGGATCGATGGATCGGTGGAGTGCTGGTGGAGCAGCGGCGTACGCGGCGCTGGAAGTTGTTCTTCCGCTTTGCCTGGTTGTTGCTGTTTATGGCGCTGATCGGCTCGCTGGCATATGCCGTAATGCGGGCCCCGGTGGATGGCATGGTTCAGGGACAGCATATCGGTGTTGTTGAAATCAACGGTGTTATCGATTCGGAGGCGCCGGCCAATGCTGATCGCATCATCGACGGCGTCAAGGCGGCATGGGAGGCGCCGAACAGCGTTGCCGTGGTGTTGCATATCAATAGTCCCGGAGGTAGTCCGGTGCAGTCGCAGCGCGTTTACGATGCGGTCCGTCAACTGCGGGAAAGTGGCGATAAGCCGATCATCGCAGTGGTCGAAGATATTGCCGCTAGTGGCGCCTATTATATGGCAGCGGCATCAGACGAGATTGTTGCTGCGCCAGCGAGTCTGGTGGGCTCCATCGGTGTGATCTACTCCGGCTTCGGTCTTGGTGAAGCGATTGGCCGCCTCGGGGTCGAGCGTCGTGTGTTCACGGCCGGTGACAACAAGGCATTTCTTGACCCCTTCAGCGAGATTCGCCCCGAGCAGCGCGACTTCTGGCAAGAGGTGCTAGATACCACCCATCGTCAGTTCATTGATGACGTCAAGGCGGGGCGTGGGGAGCGGCTGAGCGATGATCCCGATGTGTTCAGTGGCTTGATCTGGACCGGTGAGCAGGCCAGAGAGCTGGGGCTGGTGGATCGTATCGGTAGTATCGAGGATGAGGCGCGTGAGCAACTCGAGGAGCCTGCGCTTCACGACTATACACCGCCGGAAGCGCCGTTTGACCGTATTTCGCGCGAACTGGGCTTGATGGCCACCCAGTTGCTGGGGCTGTCGGATTCGGCATCTCCGATGCGTTATCAGCTGCCCTGAGCTGGCGTTGTGTTGAAAGAGTCGGTGTTGAAAGAGTCGGTGTTGACCGAGTCTGTGTTGGCAGCGCCGGTCTGGGCCCCGAGTAGTGGGTCGAGGCCGGCTTCGCGCAACCATTGGCATAGACGGATCAGCGGTAGGCCAATAAGTGTGTTGGGATCATCACCCTCGAGTCGTTCGAAGAGGGTGATACCCAGCCCCTCCATGCGAAAGCTGCCGGCACTGTCGAGCGGTTGTTCGCGAGCGATATAGGCATCGATTTCTGCGTCACTGAGTTGGCGAAAGACGACGTCATAGTGTTCATGGCTGACCCGGTGGCTTCCCGAGAGAGTGTCGATCAACGCCAGACCAGTCAGAAAGCGTACACGCTGGCCGGAGAAGGTCCTGAGCTGGGCGCGAGCACGCTCTTCTGTATGTGGCTTGCCGAGCACCCTGCCAGCGAATACGGCGACCTGGTCGGAGCCGATGATCAAATGCTGAGGGAAGTCGTCGGCGAGACGTTGAGCCTTGGCGAGTGCCAGACGATGCACTAGAGCGTCGGGAGTTTCGTCGGGGCGAGGGCTCTCATCGATTTCCGGGCTGGCACAGGTGAAGGGCTGGCCGAGGCGCGACAATAGATCGCGGCGCCAGGGCGAGCTTGAGGCCAGGACAATACGGGGCATCAGGTGGCTCCTGGTAAGCGCTTCGGGCGCTGGTGGCGGATTCTTTTGATAGTGTCAACGTTGACTGGAGAGTGACACTGGACCAATAAATTCCAGCATATTGTAACCCATTGAGAACATGGCTTTGACAGGGGGGCAGCGAGTGCCTATCATTGCGCGCCTATGTTGACCTCACGATTGCCCGGCAGGGTCGAGCCGTACAAGCTCGCCGCCCATGCCGAACACCTTGATGGCCTGGTGGCACTGGCCGATATGGGACGTCTGACTGATGAAGTCGGCGCCCAACAGGGCGATGCCAGCGTCTGGCTGGAGTTCGCCATTGACGCTCAGGGGCGTCGGGTGATCCGGGGGCGCCTGGAGGCCGATCTGCAGCTGCCGTGCCGGCGCTGTCTCGAGCCCATGGCCCAACATGTTGCGAGTGACTTTCTGCTTGGGCTCGTCTCCAGTGACGACCTGGCCGCCGACTTGCCCAGTACCCATGAACCGGTGCTGGTCGAAAATGAACAGCTGGACCTGCTGGGGGTGGTTGAGGACGAATTGATCCTCAGCCTTCCTCAGGTGGTCTACCACGACGAGTCAGCATGTCCTGTCTCGCGCGAGCAGCTGAGCAGCGGGGCGGATGCCGAAGCCTCGGAAGCGCCTTCTGGCAGCCCCTTTGATGTGCTCAAGCGCCTCAAGGGCAACACCGAATCCTGATCGATACTTGTGGAGTGAATTCCCATGGCAGTTCAACAGAACCGTAAGACCCGTTCCAAGCGCGGCATGCGTCGTAGCCACGATGCACTGAGTGCACCGACCCTGTCCCAGGACAAGGAAACCGGTACGACTCATCTGCGTCACCACGTCTCTCCTGACGGCTTCTATCGTGGTCGCAAGGTCGTCGACGCCTGAGGCGACGACGTACCTGATACCGTCTGGCCGCTGAGATGCGGATTGCCGTTGACGCCATGGGTGGGGACAAGGGGCCCCGTGCGACCGTGGTAGGGGCGGCCAGTGCGGTAATCGAAGACCCGAGTCTCGAAATTCAACTGTTTGGTCCCCTGCAACAGCTGAAGGACGAGATTTCACGTCTGCCGCGGCCTCTGGTCGCGGCGACGTCGCATATGCACCTGTGGGATGCCCCTGAGGTTATCTCTCAGTCCATGCGTCCCTCGGAGGCTCTGCGTAATGGCGAAGCCTCCAGTATGGCGCGCATGCTCGAGTGCGTCGCCTCTGGTGATGCCGCTGTCGGTGTCAGTTCCGGGAATACCGGGGCGCTGATGGCGCTGTCGCGTCGTGCGCTGGGTATGGTCGCAGGTATTCCGCGGCCTGCCATCAGTACCGCTATTCCCACTCGAAATGACGGACGTTGCTACCTGCTGGATCTCGGAGCCAACGTCGATGTTTCTGCTGCTCGGTTGACGGATTTCGCGCTGATGGGCGAGATCATGGCGCGTCACGTCGATGGTATCGCCGCACCGCGTATCGCACTGCTTAATGTGGGTGCCGAGTCGACCAAGGGTGCAGCCAGCGTGCTGCAGGCCGATGTGGAATTAAGACGCATTTCGGGTGTCAATTACTGCGGCTTCATCGAGGGTGATGGCATCTTTGCCGGTGAAGCTGATGTGGTAGTGTGCGACGGATTTGTCGGCAATGCCGTGCTCAAGGCCAGTGAAGGTCTGGCAAGGATGTTGGTGCAGCGTGTGCAGGCGACCTTCGAGGCCCACTGGGGTAGCCGTCTGGTGGGGTTGCTGGCGCGTCCTGCACTCAAGCGCCTGAAGAATGAGCTGGATCCGGTGCGTTACAACGGCGCCAGTCTTCTGGGGCTGGCGGGAATTGTTATCAAGAGTCACGGCAGCTGCGATGCAGCGGGCTTCCACTATGCGCTCAAGCGTGCTGTTCAGGAAGTCAGTCGGGACTTGCCGAGCCGGCTGGAGGCCGAGCTCGTTCATCGTCGATCAGTGTCGTCCCTGGCTGGAGGACAGTCGCTGCCAGGGCAGGCAGCTGATCGGTGACCAACAAGAGCATAGGTGATCGACATGACACAACCGCTTGCCCTTATCTTTCCTGGGCAGGGCTCGCAGCAGGTAGGGATGCTGCGTGAACTGGCGGAACGCTATAGTGTGGTGAGAACCACCTTCGAAGAAGCAGCTGACGCACTTGGCTATGATCTGTGGAAGGTCGTGCAGGAAGGGCCGGAAACTGCGCTCAATGCCACAGCTTGCACACAACCCGCGCTGCTGGCCTCGAGTGTGGCTATCTGGCGTGTGTGGCAGGAGCTGGAGGGGCCGCGCCCCGGTGCCATGGCGGGCCATAGCCTGGGGGAATACAGTGCTATGGTCTGTGCTGGAGTGATGACTTTCGCCGAAGGTGTGCGTCTGGTACGCCTGCGTGGTGAGGCCATGCAGGAAGCAGTGCCGGCGGGAGAGGGCGCCATGGCAGCGATTCTCGGTCTGGATGATGTCGCGGTCGAAACGGCCTGTGCTGAAGCGGCTCAGGGGGACGTTGTCTCCGCGGTCAACTACAATGCCCCGGGACAGGTGGTGATTGCTGGCTCCTGTGAAGCGGTAGAGCGTGCAATTGCGGCTTGTCAGGCGGCAGGCGCCAAGCGTGCCATGCCGCTGCCGGTTTCGGTGCCGTCTCACTGTGCTCTGATGCGTCCGGCAGCAGAGCGCCTGGCAGAGGCACTGAATGACATCGAGCTGCGTGCACCGCGCTACACAGTGGTACAGAATGTCGATGCTTGTGCTCATGCGGATGTCGAGACGCTGCGTACGCGTCTGGTCGAGCAGCTTTATCGGCCGGTGCGCTGGGTCTCGTGTGTTGAGTCCATGGCGGCAGGTGGTGCCGAGGTGTTTATCGAATGTGGCCCGGGTAAAGTGCTGACGGGCCTCAACAAGCGTATTGCTCGAGGTAGCCGTGGCTTGGCAGTCAATGACCCCGACAGCCTATCCGCGGCGCTGGAGCTGGCAAGAGAAGTGCTTTAGGAATCTGTGCTCGATCGAGCATTCGGCCGAGCTGTTTTGACGACACGGTTGTTTTGACGACACAGTTGTTTTGACGACGCAGCTGTTTTGTCGATGCTGGCGTTTTGTTGAAGCCAACAGTTTGGCGAACCAATGTTGACGAACCAACGGAAGTGATCATGACAACCGAGCGTAGAGTCGCCCTTATCACCGGAGCCAGTCGCGGTATTGGTCGTGCCATCGCGCACGAGCTGGGCCGTCAAGGCTGTGTTGTTATCGGCACGGCGACATCGGATAGCGGTGCCGAGCGTATTGATGCGGATCTCAAGGCCAATGGCATTGAAGGTGCCGGTCGTCGCCTCGATGTTACCGATCAGCAAAGCGTTGATACGCTGGTCAAGGCGATTGGTGAAGAATTTGGCGCGCCGACGATTCTTGTCAACAATGCGGGCATCACTCGCGATAATCTGCTGATGCGGATGAAGGAAGATGAGTGGGATAGCGTGGTCGACACCAATCTCAAGTCCATCTATCGCGTCAGCAAGGCTTGCCTGCGAGGCATGACCAGGGCGCGCTGGGGCCGTATCGTGTCGATTAGTTCCGTGGTGGCAACCATGGGCAATCTCGGGCAGACCAACTATGCTGCGGCGAAGGCAGGTATGGAAGGTTTCTCCCGTGCACTGGCTCGTGAGGTTGCATCGAGAGACATTACCGTCAATGCTGTGGCACCGGGGTTCATTGCTACCGACATGACGGATGCCTTGTCCGAAGAGCAGCATACGCAGCTCAAGGGGCAGGTCCCGCTGGCACGTCTCGGCAAGCCGGAAGAGATCGCTGCCGCAGTAGGATTTCTTGTCAGTGAAGGCGCGGGATATATCACTGGCGAGACGCTACATGTCAATGGTGGCATGAATATGCGTTGAGCGCGCACCCTGCGTGTGTTGCGTCGACCCCGAGGGGTCTATAAACTACCCCGCAGTTTAGTTGCGGATTAAACAGCTGGTCATCAGAACGGCTAACGTGAACGACTGGAGTACGATTAAATGAGCACCATCGAAGAGCGCGTGAAGAAAGTTGTAGCTGAGCGCCTGAACGTCAAGGAAGAGGATATTCAGAACTCATCTTCCTTCACCGAGGACCTGGGCGCTGATTCCCTGGATACCGTCGAGCTGGTGATGGCGCTGGAAGAGGAATTCGATACCGAAATTCCTGACGAAGAAGCTGAAAAGATCACCACCGTTCAGGAAGCTATCGACTACGTCAACGCTAACCAGTAAGTTCATATCAGCGTTTGCTGATCGAGCTTTCGGTGGTGGTCGATGCCGCTTGCTGAAATGAGGGAGTCTGACTCCCGGGAAGCCGCCCTTCGAACGAGGGCGGCTTTTGCATTTCCGGGATGACTGTTGTGCTCGAACCGTAGCCGTTGGATCGCTACGAAAAGCCCGCTGGTACAGGTCGAAAGGCGTGGTGGAGTCGGGGGAGCACAGCGAAGGCCACTCGGGTATAATGCGCGCAACATGACGACCCTCTGGAAGCGGGTCGTGATCAATTGGATGTCTGGAGGAAAGCTGATGTCTCGCAGAAGGGTAGTGGTGACTGGCCTGGGACTGGTCACGCCGGTTGGCAACACCGTCAAGGAGAGCTGGGATAGCATCCTGGCCGGCAAGAGCGGTGTGTCGCCCATCGAGCACTTCGATGTCAGCGGCTTCAATACGCGCTTCGGGGGCTCGATCAAGGATTTCGACATCAGCTCTTACCTGAATCCCAAGGACGCGCGCAAGATGGATCTGTTCATCCAGTACGGCGTTGCCGCTGGGGCTCAGGCCATCGCCGACGCAGGTATTGAGTGTAGTGACGAGAATGCTGATCGTATCGGCGTCGCCATCGGCTCGGGTATCGGCGGGCTGCCGATGATCGAGCACAATCACCATGCGTTGCTCAAGAGTGGTGCGCGCCGGATCTCACCGTTCTTTGTGCCAGGGTCGATCATCAACATGATTTCCGGCAACCTGGCAATTCAGCATGGTTTCCGTGGTCCCAACATTGCGATCACCACGGCTTGTACCACCGGTACTCACAATATTGGCTACAGTGCGCGAACCATTGCCTACGGAGATGCCGATGTGATGGTCTGCGGTGGTGCCGAAATGGCGACCACTCCGCTGGGGCTCGGTGGCTTCTCGGCGGCACGAGCGCTATCGACGCGCAACGACGACCCACAGGCTGCCAGCCGCCCCTGGGATCGCGATCGTGATGGCTTCGTGCTTTCCGACGGTGCTGGTGTGCTGGTGCTTGAAGAATACGAACACGCAAAGGCACGTGGCGCGAACATCTATGCCGAGCTGATCGGCTTCGGCATGAGTGATGATGCCTACCACATGACTCTGCCGCCAGAAGACGGTCGTGGCGCGTCGACCTCCATGGCTAATGCGATCAAGGATGCGTCTATTGATCCGTCCGAGATCGACTACATCAATGCTCACGGCACTTCGACAGCTGCTGGTGATCTGGCGGAAAGTCGTGCCGTGGAGAAGGTCATGGGTAGCGCCGCCAGCAAGGTTGCGGTCAGCTCCACCAAGTCGATGATCGGCCATCTGCTGGGGGCTGCGGGCGCAGTGGAAGCGGTATTCAGCATTCTCGCCATTCGCGATAACGTCCTGCCGCCGACCATCAACCTCGATAACCCGCAGGAAGGCTGTGTACTCGATTATGTGCCGCACACTGCACGGGAATCGAAGGTTGATGTCTCGCTGTCCAACTCGTTCGGCTTCGGTGGCACCAACGGTACCCTGGTGTTCAAGCGGGTCTGATGAGGACGTGAGTCCTGTGAATCAGACACAACTGCCTCTCGACGACCGTGGTCTGGCCTACGGCGACGGTCTGTTCGAAACAGTGCTGGTGCGGGATGGTCAACCACAACTGTGGGAATATCATCTGGCACGGCTGCGGCGTGGTTGTCAGGTGCTGGGCATGGTGCCTCCGCCGGAAGCCGAGTTGAATCACCTTCCTGCACAATTGAGTGACGGTCTCCGGGTTCTCAAACTCATCTATACCCGCGGCAGCGGCGGACGCGGGTATGCACCGCCGGTATCGGCGGAACCGCGTCTGGTGTGGCAATCCTCTGATTTTGCTCCCGACAGACAGCGTTGGCAGGGTGTCAGCGTGCGGCTGTGCCGTACACGGCTGGCACGCCAGCCGCTGCTGGCCGGGATCAAGCATATGGCGCGACTGGAGAATGTGCTCGCTCGCGGTGAATGGCAGGACTCCCGTGTTGCTGAAGGCCTGATGATGGACATTGAGGGCCTGGTCGTCGAGGCAACCAGCATGAATGTGTTCTGGTCTCCGCAGGCATCTACCGCCTTGCCGGTTTTTACGCCGCCGTTGGATCAGTGCGGGGTGGCCGGGACATTGCGTCAGGCGCTGATGGATTCGGCCATGGTCGAGGAACACAGCCTGACGGCGGGCCGGTTGGCACATTGTGCGGCTCTCTGGGTCGGTAACAGCGTCCAGGGTATCTGGCCTGTTACTCGGCTCGAAGATGCGGATGGTAGGGAACTTGGCCGCTGGCAAGTCGGTCAGCTACATCGTGACTTCCAACATCAGGCACACCTGGCGCTTGGGTATAGCGACCGCTGAGTGCTGTCGAATATGCCAACCGTTGGCAGGTGCTCGAATACGTCAATCGCTGAAGGTAGTGGCGAGAATGCCTTCCGCTGGCAATTAAGGGAAAACTCATGCGCATAGCGCTCAAGGCTCTGGTAGTGCTGTTGGTGCTTGGTTTGACAGCAGCCTTTGCTGGATATCGATACTGGCAATTGCAGCTCACCGCACCGATTGCGGTGGACGAGCCTGTTCTCTATGAAGTGCCCCAGGGGGCCGGCTTCCATAGCGTTATAGACCAGCTGGAGCAGCAGGGTGTGTTGACCTCTGGTTGGGCATTCAAACTGTTGACTCGCATCGAGCCCGATCGTGTGCCGGCGCTGAAAGTTGGTGAGTACCGCCTCGAGCCGGGTATGAGTGGCCTCGATGTTCTGGATCGGCTGGCCAGCGCGGACGTAGTGACCTACAGCGTGACTATTCCCGAGGGCTGGACCTTTGAGCAGATGCGCAAGGCACTGGACTCCGCCGAGAAGCTCTCCCATCGGACTGCCGAGCTTTCCAATGACGAGTTGATGACGCTGCTTGGACGCGATGGCGACAATCCCGAAGGTAGATTCTTCCCCGATACATACACCTACCACAAGGGTGTCAGTGATGAGGCAATTCTACGTCAGGCGCTGACTCGGATGGATCGTCTGCTGGCCGATCTCTGGCAGAAGCGTGACAAGGACCTTCCCTATGATACGCCTTATGAAGCGCTGATCATGGCCTCTTTGGTAGAGCGTGAGACCGGTGCGCCGCAGGAGCGTGGTGAGATTGCCGGGGTATTCAAGCGGCGTCTCGAACGTGGTATGCGTCTGCAGACCGATCCCACCGTTATCTACGGCATGGGCGATCGTTACCAGGGCAACATTACGCGTTCGGATCTGCGTGAAGAGACTCCGTACAACACCTATGTGATCGATGGGTTGCCACCGACCCCAATAGCCTTGCCGGGCCAGGCGGCACTCGAGGCTGCGGTGCATCCCGCCGAAGGCGATACGCTGTATTTTGTGTCACGCGGTGATGGGACTCATCACTTCTCGCGCACATTGCGTGAGCACAACAATGCAGTAAACAAGTACATCCTCAACCGTTGAGGTCGGGTGCTCAGTCGTTGAGATCGGACGCTCAAGCATTGAGGCAAGACAGAATGCGGGCACAGGAGCTGCTATGTCCCCGGAAGTGACATCAGGACGAGGTCGTTTCATTACCCTCGAAGGTGGTGAAGGAGTCGGCAAGTCGACCAACCTGGGCTTCGTTGTCGACTTCTTGCGTGGCCAGGGTATCGAGGTCGTCCAGACTCGCGAGCCCGGCGGTACACCGCGCGCAGAGGCGATTCGCGAGCAGTTGTTGGCGCATCATCAAGAACCGCTGGATAGCGATGCTGAACTGTTACTGGTGTTTGCGGCTCGGGCCCAGCACCTTGCTCGGCGGATCGTTCCGGCATTGGAGCGTGGTGCCTGGGTCGTATCCGATCGTTTCACCGATGCTACTTTCGCCTATCAAGGCGGCGGACGTGGGATTGATGTTCAGCGGATTGCCCAGCTTGAAAAGTTCGTGCAACGCGGCCTGACCCCGGACCTGACGTTGTTGCTGGATATGCCGCTGGATGCTGCCGAGCAACGTCTCGCCGGTCGTCTGGATCGTAAGGGTGAGACCCGAGACCGTTTCGAGCAGGAGCAGCGCGATTTTTTCGAACGGGTGCGTGATGCCTATCTGGCGCGTGCTGCTGATGACCCTCAGCGCATGGCGATCATCGACGCCAGTGGCAGCCTCGACGACGTTCAGGCACGGATCACACAGCAATTGCACATGCGGATGACGCAATGGGCCTGAGTGCTGTCGAGACGAGAGCGCCATTACCCTGGCTGTTGCCTCGTTGGCGCGAGTTGGTACGTTTGATGGATGCCGGGCGTTTGCCTCACGCATTGCTGATTTCCGGACCTCACGGTACTGGCAAGCAGACGCTTGCAGAGGCCCTGACGGCTCGGGCGCTTTGTGCACAGCCTGCAGAGATCGCATGTGGCAATTGTCATTCCTGCCATATGCTGGCCTCGGGATATCATCCGGATCTGCTGCGTGTGGCGCCGGAGGAAGGCAAGCGGATGATCCGTATCGACCCGATCCGCCAGGTCAATACGTTTGTCTCCCAGACTGCTCAACAGGGTGGTTACCGGGTAATCGAGATCAAACCGGCCGAAGCCATGAATATCGCCGCCGCCAACGCCCTGCTCAAGAGTCTGGAAGAGCCGGGGGCTCGTACACTGTTCATCCTGCAATCCGATATGCCATCTCGATTGCTGCCCACTATACGCTCTCGCTGTCAGCACTGGAGCCTGGCGATACCTGAACTGGATAGTTGTCTCGGTTGGCTGGTAGAACAGCTGGGTAGTGACGAAGAGGCGCGATTCTGGTGGCGTGCCGCAGGTGGTCTGCCGCTACTGGCCACTGAAATGGCCGCACCTACCTCCCGGGCGTTGAGGCAACAACTCCATGAGACCTTCGATGCACTGGTGCGTGGTGCCGAGCCGGTAGCTGAAGCGGCGCGGCTCGATCGTCAGTCGGTAGACAACATCCTGTGGTACGGTATCGCCTGGCTGGAAGACCTGATTCGTTTTGGTCTCTCCGGGGAGTCCGGGGATGTGCGCAATCCGGATCTGATGCCGTTGTATCGCCAGGCGGTCAAGAATGCGCGGGTCCAGGACTGGTTCCGTCTGCTCGACTATGCCCGTGAACAACGGCGGTTGCTGGGCGAGGGCGGTAACCCCAATGCGCAGTTGGTGCTTGAAGCCTGGCTGGTACGCTGGGCGGCGCTGTTGCGCTCCTGAGTCCTTCTGTCAGGTTCTGTTGTGGCCAGGCCACCAATTCGCTACATCATCACGTAAACTGATTCATTACATAAACTGATTTAATACATAAAGAGTTTGGCATGTTTGTCGATTCCCACTGCCATCTTGATCGCTTGTCCCCGGATACCTGTGACGGCGATCTCGACAAGGCCCTGAACGCCGCGCGTGCCCGTGGCGTCAAACAATTCCTCGCCATCAGCGTGACCCTCGACGGGGCGTCGGAATTGGCGGAGATTCGCTCACGCCATGATGATGTAGTGATCTCGGCAGGCGTTCATCCTCTGCAGGAGCTTGAACAAGAGCCCAGCATCGATGACATCGTTCGCTGTGCCGAGGAGCATGACGCGGTCGCTATTGGTGAGTCGGGGCTCGACTACCATTACGACAGCGTCCCACGCGAAGTGCAGCATGAGCGCTTTGCGCGTCATCTGCAGGCGGCGACCCGTCTCGGTTTACCGATTGTTGTGCACACTCGTGAAGCGCGTGAGGATACGCTGGCGCTGATCCGTGAGCACAGCGATCCTGATATTGGTGGTGTATTGCACTGCTTTACCGAAGATATCGATATGGCTCGCGCGGCCGTAGCACAGGGTTTCTATATCTCGTTGTCTGGAATCGTGACCTTCCGCAACGCCGAGTCACTTCGCGAACTGGCACGTTGTATCCCGCTGGATCGCTTGCTGATCGAAACCGACAGCCCTTACCTGGCACCGGTACCTTATCGTGGCAGACCCAATCAGCCTGCCTGGGTGGTGGAAGTCGCCGAGTGTATCGCACAGCAGCGTGGTATCAGTGTTGAGGAAGTCGGTATGCAGACCACGGCAAACTTTCACCAGCTATTTCGTCGTGCGGCACCGTCGGTAGATGATGAGCTTCGCCAGCAACTGATCAATGCCGGCATGTCGCACTGAGCGTGCTGGCCGAGGAGGGGCGTGATGCAACTTGAGCGTATTCTGAGCGGCATCGCTCCGCTGGCGGAGCGTCCCCCCATTGCCCAGTGGGCGCCAGAGCTGAGCGGTGACATGGATCTGGTGATCCAACGTGATGGTCAGTGGGTTCACGAAGGCACAGCCTTCTCTCGCTATGAGTTGGTGCAACTTTTTGCACGAATTCTGCGTCGGGAGGCCGATGGCGACCATTACCTGGTCACACCGGTCGAGAAGTGGCGCATCCGCGTCGAGGATTGTGCCTTCCTGGTGGTGGCTGCCGAGTTCAAGGGCGGCGCCTGGATCTTGACCACCAATGTTGGTGAGCAGGTGACTCTTGGGGCGGAGCACCAGCTTTCGGTGACGCCGACGCCTGCAGGTGAGTGGGTTCCGGAGGTTGATCTGCCCCATGGCGTGGCGGCGCGCCTTGGGCGTAATGTCTTCTACCAACTGGCGGAGCAGGGAGAAGTACGCCATCAGCCGGATGGCAACTGGCTGGGATTGGAAAGCGATGGTCACTGGCAACCACTGGGCCGCGTGGATGAGGGGCAGGAATGCAGTTGACCCCGGAGCAGCAGTCGGTTGTTGGGCATGCGGCGGGGCACGCGCGTGTGGCCGCGGTGGCCGGCTCCGGCAAGACCACCACCATGGTCGCCAGGGTGCTGCATCTGCTGGCACAAGGGGTGGCGCCGACGCGGATCATGGTACTGATGTTCAATCGCAGTGCGCGGGAGGATTTCCAGCACCGACTGGCTCGGATGGCACCTGCAGGACAGCGTCTGCCGGACGTGCGTACCTTCCACTCGTTGGGCTTGCGTCTGACCCAGAGTTTGACCCGTTGGGGGGCTCTGGAAGCACGCCAGTTGTTGACAGCCGACTGGCAACTGGAACGCTTGCTGCGTCAGGCGACACTGGACGTACTTACCGACCCCGATGCGGACCGTGATAGTGCTCTGGAGCAGGATCGTCTGGAAGCGTTGGCGCACTTCTGTGGTCTGGTCAAGGCTGAAGTCGTGGATCCCCAGTTGCTTTATGAGCGTCTGGACCTGGGGGAAGGCACCAGCCACTTCGTGGATGCATGGCATCGTGCTGAGGAGCTACTGGCTGATCAGCGGCTGATGACCTATTCCGATCTACTGTATCGCCCGCTGCTGACGCTGGAGACACAACCTGTGTTGCAGCAACGGGTTCAGGGGTTTCTCGACCACGTTATTATCGATGAGTACCAGGATATCAATGCTGCTCAGCAGCGCCTGCTGGCCATGCTGGCGGGACGCGACGCGGCGGTGATGGCGGTAGGCGATGCCAACCAGTGCATCTATGAATGGCGAGGTGCCCATCCCGACGCCATGCTGGATACCTTTACTCGTGTCTTCGGCCCTGGCACCGATTATCCACTCTCCACGACGTTCCGTTACGGCCATGCGCTGGCACTGGCTGCCAATCAGGCGATCGCCGCCAATCGTCGGCGTGCGGACCAATTGTGTGTTGCTGCGCCATCCAATCCTGATACGACCATTGACGTTCGCAAGGGCCAGGCAGCGTTTCTGGATTCGTTGAAGCATTGGCAGCAACAGGGGAGGAGGCTGAACGAGGCTTGCCTTCTGGTGCGTAGCTGGACACTGTCGGTGCCGATGCAACTGACCATGCTCCGTGAGGGCATTCCTTTCCGCCTGGCGCGGGAGGATCGCTTTGTCTTCCGCCTGCCTTTGGTAGAGGCGTTGGCTGGCTATCTGTGTCTGGTATTGCAGCCCCAGTTGCTTCGCGACCCCGCACACCTGCTGCTGGTATTCTCCCAGCCGACCTGCTTTGTCCCACGTGAGGCGTTGGCCGCGCTGGTGACACGACTGGCCGAGACTCAGCGCTGGCCGAGCCGAGATGATCCGTTGCTGGCAAGACTCAAGCCTCATCAGCGGCGTACGCTCAAGAAACGCTGGGAACTGCTGTGCGAGCTGCCACGCCTGAGCCGCCTGCGGCCGGAGGCGTTGCTCGAACACGTGATCGCCGAGGTCGAGGCCGAGAAGGTGCTCAAGCGCGCGGCGGCCAGTCGCAACAAGGGCGAAGAGGATGTGCGTCTGCTCGACGTGCTGATCGAGCAGGCCCGTGAGGTCAGCGATCTGGCAACCTTTATCGAGTTGCTGCGCCGGCCGGTGGAGAGTCGCGACGACGGTATTCTGATTACTACCGTGCATGGCGCCAAGGGCCTGGAATGGCCACTGGTGTTGGTCGGTGCGGTCAATGAAGAGGACTTTCCTCACTATACCCGTGATAACCCGCTGGATGCCGGGCGACTCGAAGAGGAGCGGCGGCTCTATTATGTCGCTATTACTCGTGCCATCGAGAAGCTGGTGCTGCTGCATGATGTCGGAGATCATCGACCCAGCCGTTTCATTGCCGAGACTGGCTGTGAAGATGCCTGCCGCCTTGCTGTCGCTCTGGCTGCGACGGATGTCCCGCAGTCACCGCTGGAGTTGGCTGCAGCCCCCTTGGCAACCCGCTACCTGACGGCGATCGGCAGTGATCTATCAGTCGCTCAGGCGGCTGGTGCCAGGTCCGCAATGGGCACAGGCTACGTCGCTGGAGAGCGTATTCGTCATGCGGTATTCGGTGACGGCGAGGTCAGTGTTGTCGAAGGCGATCCTGCCAATCCGGTCATCGAGGTTCGTTTTGATCAAGCCGGCAAACGCCGCCTGATCGCTCAACGAGCGCCGATTGAGCGACTTTCTTCCTGCTGATCCTGCTTTGACACACCTGGTTATCCTGTTTTAATCAAGAGATACGTGTGTTCAGAATGGCTGGATTGGAAAGAGGAGACTTTCATGTATCATCCGCTGATTCAGGCCGACGAGTTGCGCCTGGCGCTGACGAGTGTTGAGCCTCCGCTGGTATTTGACTGTCGCTTCCGGCTCGGCCAGCCCGATGCTGGTTTTCAGCTGTGGCGCGAAGGGCATATCCCCGGTAGCCAGCATCTTGATCTAGATCGTCATCTCTCGGCAATCAGTCAGGGAGGTGGTCGTCATCCACTGCCCAGTGAGGCGGATTTCAGCGCAACCCTCCAGTATTTCGGCGTGCATCCGCAGCGCCCTGTGGTGGTGCTTGATGATATGGGCGGGCAGTTGGCGGCAGCTCGCGCCTGGTGGATGCTGAAGCACTGGGCTGGACACCCTCGAGTGCAGCTGTTGGATGGGGGGTTGTCGGCCTGGCAGGCGATGGAGGGTGAACTGGAGTCCGGGGATAGCGAGACGCCCTCAGCCTCTGATTGGAAGCCGGCATTCTCGCGCGATGTCCTACGCGAGATCGATGCGGTGGCGGCGAGTCCTGCACTCAAGATAGATGCTCGGCCAGGTGAGCGTTTCCGGGGCGAACAGGAGACCATGGATCCACGTCCGGGACATATTCCGGGTGCGGTCAATCGCCCCTGTGCCGATAACCTGGATGCCAGTGGACGATTCAAGGACGCGACACAGCTGGACGTGGAGTTGCCACGAACCGACGAGGTCATCGCCTACTGTGGGTCTGGTGTCACCGCTTGCCACAATATTCTCGCCTGGCAACTCGCCGGTCGGCCTCTGCCCAGGCTGTATGTAGGGTCCTGGAGTGAGTGGAGTCAGGATCCCGCGCGACCAGCGGAGTTGGGCTGACTGACCCCGCTGGTGGAGATGCCCGCTCTCAACCGTGGTTGCTTTGTTCGGTTTGCGTCTCTGGCTCGCGGCGAACGCGGGACAACAGCATGGCGTTGGTGGTGTTGCCCATCACATTGAGAGCGGTACGGAAGCCATCAGTGAAGCGGTCAACACCAGCGACTACCGCGACGCCCTCCAGCGGTAATCCAGCAGCAGAAAGCACGGTACTCATCGCCACCAGACCCGCACCGGGAACCCCCGCGGTGGAGAACGACACCAACAGGCCGGTGGCAAAGATGGTGATGGCCAGCGACAAGGTCACGTCGACGCCAAACAGTTGTGCCACGAACAGTGCGTTGAAGCCTTGCACGACTGCCGCGCCATCGCGTTTCAGGGCGGTGCCGAAGGGTAGGGCAAAGGCCGTCAACTGGTGTGGCGCGCCGTAGGCTCGAGCATTCTCCAGCGCAATGGGCAGCGTGGCGTTGGAACTTGCCGTGCCGAGCGCGAAACTCAAGGATTCGCCGAAGTGCTTGAGGTAGTCCATGGGCCGTGCGCCGGCGACGGCCATCAGTGCCAGGTAGAACAGTGCCATTGCGGCGATGGCCAGCAGTAGGCCGACCACATAGAGCCCCAGCTTGATCAAGAGATCCAGTCCCTGAGTGGCAACCACTGACGCGATCAGCGCAAACACGCCCACTGGTGCCAGTTTCAATACCATCGACAGAATCTTCAGGGTGATTTCGTAGCCGCTCTCAAGCACTTTGATGAACGGGCGGCTTTGTTCCGGAAGCTGGCGGGCGGCAAGCCCCGTCAGTGCTGCGGCGACAATGATCTGCAGCAGGTTCGCCTCCGCCAGGGCCTCGAAGGGATTGCGTGGTACCAGACCCACCAGCCATTGCGCCAGAGGTACGGGGTCATGTGCCTTTACGCTGGCCGGCGCCGTATCTTCGATGCCGCTACCCGGAGTCAGCCATGCGGCCACGCCCATGCCGATGGCCAGGGCCACGGCACTGGTAACCACATACAGGCCCAGCAGTTGGCCGGCGTAGCGACCGACATGCTCATCGCGATTGACCTGAGTGAAGCTGAGTACCAGCGCACAGAACACCATCGGCACCACAATGAATTGCAGCAGGCGCAGGAAAACCTGCCCCAATGGGGTGAGCAGTTGGCGGTCCAGGGTCGGAGCCAGTTCCGGGATCAGCAGGTTGATCGCGCCGCCAGCCAGGATTCCCAGAACCAGTGCCAGCAGGATCTGACGAGTGTGAGCCATGTAGTGCTTCCGATGATTGCCTGAGAGAGGGATGCGGGAGGACTGAGGCATCGCCAGGGCATGACCTGTCTGGGCATTGGAGATTGGAGATGACTCGTTGCCAGCAGCACCCACTCGATGAATAAGGCAGGATGACAGTGAGGGTGCACACTATTAGGGTGAGAGTGGTATGACTCAAGGAGATTTATAGATCGATCTGTTATCGAAGTAGAAGGCTAGCGCTGAGCCAAGAGCCAAGAGAACGCTGTGCCCGAGCTTGAAACCTGGGCCCCAGGCTCTTGTTCGAGAACCGTGGGGCAGCACTGGACCGCTCGGAGCTAGGCACTTATCTCTTGACTCTTACCTCTTACGACTTATGACTTTTACATATTCGGATAGTTGGGGCCGCCACCGCCCTCCGGTGCCACCCAGGTGATGTTCTGCGCCGGGTCCTTGATGTCGCAGGTCTTGCAGTGCACACAGTTCTGGAAGTTGATCTGGAACTTCGGTTTCCCTTGCTCATCCTCGACGACTTCATAGACACCGGCCGGGCAGTAGCGCTGGGCTGGCTCGGCAAACTCCGGCAGGTTGTCGCGAACGGGGAGTTCGGGGTCGGCAAGCTTCAGGTGGCAGGGCTGGTCTTCCTCGTGATTGGTATTCGACAGGAATACCGAGGAGGACTTGTCGAAGGACAGTTTGCCATCTGGCTTGGGGTAGTCGATCGGCTGGAACTCAGCGGCAGGCTTGAGCGCAGCATGATCCGGTGTGGTGTCATGGACATTGGGCAGTTTGCCGCCCAGCAGCTGATTGACGAAGTTGTACGCGCCGCCACCCACCGTACCGTACTTGTGCATTGCTGGCCCAAAGCTGGCGCTTTCCTTGAGTTCTCGGTATGCCCAACTGGATTCCCAGTTATTGGTGAATGAGTCCAGCTGCTGGCCACCTTCATCGCCTGATTTGAGGGCTTCGAATACCGTCTCTGCGGCAATAAGGCCGGATTTCATCGCGGTGTGAATGCCTTTTATCTTGGCAAAGTTCAAGGTGCCAGCGTCGCAGCCGATCAGTAGACCACCGGGAAAGGTCATTTTCGGCAGACAATTGAGGCCGCCCTTGGTAATGGCTCGCGCACCGTAGGCGACACGCTTGCCTCCTTCAAGGTGCTGCTTGAGTACAGGGTGATGTTTCATGCCCTGGAACTCATCGAAGGGCGACAGGTACGGGTTCCTGTAGGACAGGTCCATGATAAGGCCGACCACGACCTGCTGGTTTTCCGCATGATAGAGAAACCAGCCGCCATTGGCGCCCTTGCTGTCCAGCGGCCAACCTGAGCCGTGCACGATCAGGCCGGGCTGGTGCTGTTCGGCCGGTACATCCCATAGCTCCTTCAGGCCGATACCGTAATGCTGGGGATCTCTACCTTCATCCAGTTTGAACTCTCGAATCAGGCGCTTGCCCAGGTGGCCGCGTGAGCCTTCAGCGAACAGTGTGTAGCGGGCACGCAACTCCATGCCTGGCATATGACCGCTTTTCGGGCTGCCATCGGCGGCCACACCCATATCGCCGATCAGGATGCCTCGTACTACACCATCTTCAACGATGGGTTCCTGGGCAGCGAAGCCCGGGAAGATCTCGACGCCCAGCCCCTCGGCCTGCTCTGCCAGCCAACGGCACAGGTTGCCGGCAGAGATCACATAGCGCGTAATATCGCCGCCGGTGTTATGCATGGATTTCGGTACCATGGCATTGGGCAGCTTCTGGGCCTTCTCGGCATCCTTGAGCAGATAGACTTCATCGCGCAGGGCAGGAGTGGTCAGCGGCGCTCCACGTTTCTCCCAGTCGGGGAACAGCTCGAACAGTGAGCGCGGTTCGAGAATGGCACCGGAAAGAATGTGGGCACCAACCTCAGAGCCCTTTTCCACCACGCAGACGGTCAGCTCCTGTTCTGCTTCATTGGCCTGTTGCATCAGGCGGCAGGCCGCAGCCAGTCCTGAGGGGCCTGCACCGACGATGACAACATCGAATTCCATGGTGTCGCGTTCTATTTGTTCTGTCATCGAGAGCTCCTCCTCCTCGGGGATGTATATGCTGAGGTAGACGCTATTGGTCGGTCCGTACCACTAACGTCGAACAGATTTTAAACGGTCGTTTGCTTCTAGATATGCCCCATGATAGGCATAATAGCGCTGCTGGGTCACCCTTTCGATGGTTGACCCTGTCTGATCAGGTTTCAAAACGGCTTCTGGGCGTGGCGGGATTGTTGTCGAAGACCGGATTGTGGCACATTGAAAGTGATTCTCATGTCCCGATCAAACGCTCGAATGAAAATCCAGACACCTACACGAGAGTCCAGGCGTTTGCATGAGAATCCAGGTGTTTGTATGAGAATCTAAGTTCATAGCAGATTGTTCCACATCAATAGCTGATCGCACCGACCGGCTCTGGAATAATCTGGCGACTCATTTCTGCAGGTCGTGTTTTCTGTAGGTCGCAGTTGGCATCAGGCTCAGAGATACTGCTGCACGGCAACGGCCGTTGTGTTCTTTCATCCAGGGTTCCGGGGTGAACCAAGCGAGGACAATATGAAGGTACTCGTCGCGGTTAAACGCGTCATCGACTACAACGTCAAGATCCGGGTCAAGCCCGACAACTCCGACGTTGATCTTACCAACGTCAAGATGGCCATGAACCCATTCTGTGAGATCGCCGTGGAAGAAGCGGTGCGTCTCAAGGAAAAAGGCGTTGCCACCGAGGTAGTGGTGGTTACCGTGGGGCCGAAGGCGGCACAGGAGCAGCTGCGTACTGCACTGGCGCTGGGTGCCGATCGTGCTATCCATGTCGAGACCGACGAACGCGTCGAGTCCCTCGGGGCGGCAAAGGCAATGGCGAAAGTGGTGGAGCAGGAAAGCCCGCAACTGGTCATCCTTGGTAAGCAGGCCATCGACAGCGACAACAATCAGACTGGCCAGATGTTGGCTGCGCTGACCGGTATGTCTCAGGGCACCTTTGCCTCGGAAGTGACGGTCAACGGCGACAAGCTGCAGGTCATTCGTGAGATCGATGGTGGTCTGCAGACCGTTGAACTGGCATTGCCGGCAGTGGTGACCACTGACCTGCGCCTCAATGAGCCGCGCTATGCCAAGTTGCCGGACATCATGAAGGCCAAGAAGAAACCGCTGGATGTGACCACTCCTGCTGATCTAGGTGTTGAAGTGGCGTCGCGCGTCAAGCTGCTCAAGGTCGAGCCGCCCGCCGAGCGTCAGGGTGGCGTCAAGGTGGGCTCGGTGGATGAGCTGGTCGACAAACTCAAGAATGAAGCCAAGGTAATCTGAGAGGGGATGATCTGATGAGTGTACTGGTTCTGGCAGAACATCATGATGGTCAGCTCGCGGATGCCACTGCGCATATCGTAGCCGCGGCACAGGCTATCGGCGGTGATATCGATGTGTTGGTCGCAGGGCAGGATGTAGGCGCGATCGCCGAAGCGGCTGCCAGGCTTGATGGTGTAGGCCGGGTACGTGTGGCCGATAGTGCTGCTTTCGCCCATCAACTGGCTGAGCCGATGGCCGATCTGCTGGTCGCGTTGGCCGATGATTACAGCCACGTGCTGGCGCCGGCCTCGACCACCGGCAAGAATGTGCTGCCGCGGCTGGCTGCGCTCAAGGGTGTGGCGCAGATATCCGAGATCATTGCGGTAGAAAGCGCTGATACCTTCAAGCGCCCGATCTATGCCGGTAATGCCATCGCCACGGTGCAGAGCGAGGATGATCTCAAGGTCATCACGGTACGTGCGACCTCGTTCGATGCGGTGGGCCAGGGTGGTTCTGCCAGCGTGGTGCCGGTCGAAGCGACAGTAGACAACTCCCTGTCGAGCTTTGTCGGCGAGGAACTGGCCAGCAGCGACCGTCCAGAACTGGGCGCGGCGCGCGTGGTGATCTCCGGTGGTCGCGGCATGGGTAACGGTGACAACTTCAAGCTGCTGGAGGGTGTCGCCGACAAGCTGGGAGCCGCCATCGGTGCTTCTCGCGCGGCGGTTGATGCAGGCTTTGTGCCCAACGATATGCAGGTCGGTCAGACCGGCAAGATCGTTGCGCCCGAACTGTATATCGCCGTGGGGATCAGCGGTGCCATTCAGCACCTGGCGGGGATGAAGGACTCAAAGGTCATTGTTGCCATCAACAAGGACGAAGAAGCGCCGATCTTCCAGGTCGCGGACTATGGCCTGGTAGCCGATCTGTTCGAAGCGGTGCCTGAACTGGACAGCAAGCTGTAGTCATAGTCAGTGCGGTACCAGCGCCCTCGTTGGAGTGATCCGGCGGGGGCGTTGTTTTTACTGAGCTCGCCCTTGTCTAGTGTGTGCATTGATAATAATTCGTGTTTAGGGTAACGTTTCGGCCATTTCGTAGCGCCGCCAGCAACTCCTGTCGGGCCGGTTCAAGGCCTCAAGGGCGGCGCCTGATGGCATTCTGGAGAGCTTTGAATGGCGATGTATCGGGGATATCGTTCCAGCACCGCGGGGGCAATGTTGGCTCTGACGCGAGTGGGTTCGGCGGTAGGTGCTCTGGCGGTGGGCCTGACGTTGTCCACCTCGGCCCTGGCTCAGAGCGAACTGGAGCAGGAGGCGCTGGCGGCACAGCAATCCCAGGCGGAATTGCAGGAGAAGATCGATGCCGCTGATGAGAGCGTGCGTGAGCGTATTGAGCAGTTACGCCAGGCCGAACAGACGTCACGTCGCCTGAGTGGTTACAACGATGCCCTTGCGCCTCAGGTCGAAGAACTGGAAGCGACGCTGGCCGAGCGTCAAGACGGGGTCGCCACGCTGAGCGAGACCCGTGAAGCCTTGCCGGGCCTGCTCTCCGATATGACCGAGCGGCTTGGTCGGTGGGTCGAGCAGGATATGCCGTTCTTGAAGGACGAACGTCTGGCACGAGTGTCGGCACTCGAATCACAGTTGGCCAGTTCCCGGCTCAGCAATAGCGAGAAGCTTGAGCACGTGCTGGCGGCCTGGCGTGTCGAGTTGAATTACGGGCGTGAACTGGATGCCTGGCGCGGTACCCTGGAGGCAGAGAATCCCCGAGAAGTGGATTATCTGCGCATGGGGCGTGTCGGCTGGTATTACCTGACACCCGATGGTCAGCAGGGTGCGGTATGGAAGGCCGCTGATCAGCAATGGCAATCACTTTCCGCCAGCCAGCGTGAGGAAGTGGCCAGAGGGCTGAGCATCGTACGCGATCAACGTGCACCGGAACTGTTGAATCTCCCCCTTTCCCAGCCCGAGGAGAGCCGCTCATGATCAGGCGAATGATTCCGAATGTGCTGGGCGGTGGTCTGGTGGGACTGATGCTGATGGCGATCACCGCTAATGTGTCTGCCCAGGACACTGAGCAGGCTGCTCAGGCCCTGGAGACGGAAGCGCTGACCACCCTGAGAGAGGCGCGCCAGACTGCCGAGGCACGTGACCGTCAACGCCTCACGGATCTGGTTGAAGACAGTGACGCGCTGGATGCAGCACTGACACAGGCCCAGGCTGAGCTCTCCGAGCAACAGCAGCGACGGGAAGTGCTGGAAGCCAGGCGGCAAGAGCTGAAAAGTGCACTCGATGAACTCAACGCGCAGCGTAATGCTGAAGGCAGCGACCTCGACGGAGTCTTCTCCACGGTTGTTGGCGAGAGCGGAGAGCTCCGCGATGAACTCGGCCACAGTTGGTTGACGCTGGGGCAGGAAGGCGCGCTTCCCGCGCGCCTGGACAATGATGACATTCTGACCGTGCAGCAGATCGAATCTGTTGCCGATAGTCTGATGCAGCTCACCACAGCTACCGCGCGTGTCGAGAGGCTGGAGGCACCGGTTGCTGGCAGCGATGGTGTAGTTGAGCAGCAAACGGTAATTCGAGTGGGCGACATGCTTGCCTTCAGTCAGGGCAAGTTGCTCGAACGCGTCGGGGAAGACGGCCAGTTGGCCGTCATCGATCACACTCCATCTGAAGTCAGCAAGACGCTTACTGATTTTGCGGATGGCAATGGAGTGGTGGTACCGGTAGATCCTGCCGACGGTCGTGTACTCGAGGCACTCGGACAGCAACCGACGCTTTGGGAACGCTTCCAGCAAGGTGGTGCGGTCGGCTGGGTGATCGTGGCATTGGGTGCAGTTGGCCTGCTGATTGCGGTTATCCAGTACTTCTACCTTGCTCGGGTCAGCATTACCTTGCGCCGCCAGATGGCAAATATTGATGAGCTGCGCAATGACAATCCGCTGGGGCGTGTACTGCAGCGCTTCAACGCGCTTGGTGAGGGCCACGTGCCGGAAGCTCTGGAAGCACGCCTTGATGAGGCAATGTTGGCTGAGCAACCACGTATCGAACGTGGTCAGGCGTTGGTCAAGATGGTTGCTGCAGTGGCACCGCTACTCGGGCTGCTGGGGACAGTCACCGGCATGATCGTGACGTTCCAGTCGATTACTGTATTCGGCACTGGCGATCCCCAACTGATGGCAGGTGGTATCAGTCAGGCATTGGTGACCACTGTACTGGGTCTGATCGTTGCGGTACCGCTGCTGTTTGCACATACGGCACTATCGTCACGTTCGCGCTCGCTGATTGGCACCATGGAAGGGCGTGCCAGCGCAGTACTGGCGGACCGTCTCGAGCAGGACCGTCTGGCCAGGCAGAATCGTGAAACGGCCGGGAATGCGTCTCATGATGCCCTGGCTTGAACCTCTGCGCTGGCTGGTCGATGCCGGAGGCCCGGTATTGGTGGTGATTGCCATCGTGGCGATGCTGCTGTTCTCGGTCGGGTTGGAGCGCTGGTGGTTCTTTCGTTTCCATTACCGTCCAGCTCGAACGGCGCTGATCCAGCGCTGGATCGCCCGACACGACCATACCAGTTGGACAGCGATGACCCTGCGTGAAGTCTGGGTCCAGGAACTGATTCGTGGCCTGCGTGGCCCATTGCCCTGGTTGAAACTACTGGTGGTGATCTGCCCGCTGCTGGGATTGCTGGGTACCGTCACCGGCATGATCACGGTATTCGACAGTCTCTCGCTGGCAGCGGTCAATCAGGCCCGGGCGATGGCCGATGGCGTGGCGCGGGCTACGCTGCCGACACTGACTGGCATGGCAGTATCGGTGGTTGGCCTGCTGTTCATCACTCGATTGGAACATATCATTCGGCGCGAGGATCAGCGGTTGCATGATCGCCTGGCTCGTGCCGTGGAGGACGCTCATGCGTAGGCGCCGTTTGTCTCATGGTGCGGAAGACGCCAGTGAGATCAACCTGACACCCATGTTGGATGTGGTGTTCATCATGTTGATCTTCTTTATCGTCACCACCAGCTTCATCAAGGAAAGCGGCGTCGAGATCGAGCGTCCGGAGTCGTCGAGTGCCACACCGCGTCCCAGCGTTCAAGTGTTGGTGGCGATTACCCCGGAAGGCGCCGTCTGGGTAGATGGTCAGCCGGTGGATATCCATCGTGTTGGCACCACCGTGGCTGGCATGGTCAGTGACGAAGGTTCTGTCGTGGTGCAGGCGGATCGCAACGCGACCACTGGCGTGCTGCTCGAAGTCATGGATCGTCTACGCGATGCGGATGTCGATAAGGTGGCCGTGGCCGCCGAGAGGAGCGCCAACGGATGAGGCGGGTGTTTGCGCTGATTGCCGGAAGCCTCCTGACGCTGGCACTGTTCGTGCTGCTGGCGCTATTGGTAGCTCCACCGGATGCCCTGGTTGAGCCACGAGAGGAAATCGTACTGGAGCTTTCCGAGGCCCCCGCGCCTGAGGCGGAAACGCCCAGTGAGTCCACTCCGGCCGCAACGGCTCCGCCACCTCCGCCTCCAGCGGCGGCAGCACCGCCGCCGCCGGCCCCGGTGACCAATGTCGAAAGTGCCATTGAGCTGCCGGACCCCGAGGTGCCGCCGCTTGAGCAGGATGTCCGTGAATTGGACAGTTCCTTGCCGGAGCTGGTGGAAACACCGCCCGAGCCTGAGCCGGAACCGCAGCCTGAGCCCGAGCCGCAACCGAGGCCCACGCCGCAGCCTACGCCAGCACCGGCGCCCACTCCCTCACCTGCGCCATCTCCGCAGCCGGCACCGGCGGCAGCAGAGGTTGCCAGTAGTGCACCGTCGGCACCGGCATCCAATGAGCCGGTGGATGTAGGAAGCTCGGCACGAGCGACCCACAAGGAGCCGCCGCAGTATCCGACACGTGCACAGCGTCGTGGCCTGGAAGGGTATGTGGTGGTGCAGTTCATCATCCGCGCAGACGGTAGCGTCGATCGCAGCAGTATCCAGGTAGTGGATTCCAGTCCGCGCAGAACCTTTGAGCGTGCGGCAACCGATGCGATTGCCGGTTGGCGCTTCGAGCCAGGGCAAGGTCTGCGCCGAGCCAATCAACGGCTTGAATTCGAGCTCAACTAGGAGGGCGACCCATGCACGTAGTCAATTCGTGGCGCTCTCCGCTGCGCCTGACATTGCTGCTGCTCGGCAGCGGTGTGGCACTTCCCGCGCTGGCGGCTCCGACGCTATCCGGTGGGACCATCCGTGATCTTCGAGCGCTCGAACAGCAGATGGATTCCGCACCGGCGGTGGTGGAAGGCAAGGCGGCTGACCAGGCGCAGCGCCTGGCGGGGGGCAATGCTTCTGACCGCTGGGCGCAAGCGCTGTATCTACAACTGGCGGCGGGGGCCGAGGCGTCCCAGCAGAAATATGCCGAGGCAGCGGATCATCTGGCCGAGGCGCGAAGTGTGGACGGTGTCGATGCCGCTCAGCGCAATCGTTGGCTGGGCCAGGAAGCGGATCTGCGCCTGAAGGCCGGCCAGAAGGAACAGGGCAGGGAATTGCTTGGCGAATGGCTGACCAGTAACGACGGGGATGCCTCGTCGTTATGGCAGATGGCTCAATTGGAGGCGGAGCGCGAAAGTTGGGAATCTGCTGCAGACTGGGTAGAAAAGGCGCGTCGTGCGAGCGACTCGCCGAGTGCCGATCAGTTGGCCTTCGCCGCCGCGGTCATGCAGCGCAGTGGTCGCCTCGACGAAGCGTTGGTGGCGTTGCAGCAGCGTCTGGATCAAGCCGCGGACGACCCTGAAGCCTGGCGCAGGGCGGCAGGGTTGGCGCAGAAGCTTGGTGAGCCGGTGCGTGCGGCAGCGATCTGGGAAGCTGGCTGGCGGCAAGGGCTGCTTGATGGGGCCGAGGATCTGAATCGACGTATTCACCTGCAACTGGCGGCGGGGACTCCTGCACGAGCGGCCGAGATACTTGACGATGCCCTGGCACAAGGTGCTCTACCAGAAGATGAGGAGCATTTGCGCCTGCTGGCCGAGAGTTGGCATCTGGCGCGCGACCGTGAACAGGCCATGCAGGCATGGCAGCGGCTCGCCGAGAAGACGGGGTCGGGGGCTGACTGGTTACATCTTGGGCAATTGGCCAGCGCCTGGGGCAACGCATCGCTGGCTCGTGAAGCGCTGAAGAACGCGAAGCAGCAAGGCGTGGCGCAGGCAGAGGAATGGCAAGCGCTGCTTGATGAGGCGGGAGCCGCCGAAGTGCTGCCGGTGATGGAAGAGACAGGCCGCGCTGTAGAGCCGAACGAGCCTGAGTTGCAGGAGCCTGGGCAGCAGGAGTCAGAGTAGCCCGAGTTAGAGCTGCACGATTCAGAACAGTAGAGAAGGAGTGGTATTGGCGAGACATGGCCCTGAGCGCTTCGGCGGTCAGGGCCATGTCTTGCCGGTCTTACGTATTGAAGCCAGCTCTGAAATCAGCCCTGAGGCTAGTCCTGAAGTTCGGTCCACACCGGTGCGTGGTCCGAGGGACGCTCCATTCCGCGCAGCTCATAGTCGACACCGGCATCGACGATGCGCTGGCTGAGGGGGGCGGTGGTCAGGATGTAATCGATGCGCAGACCACGCCTGGGTTCGCGATCGAATCCTTTCGAACGGTAGTCAAACCAGCTGTAGAACTCCGTGGAGTCCGGGTAGCGCAGGCGATAGCTGTCACTGAGTCCCCAGGCCTTGATGCCACTCAGCCACTCACGCTCTTCCGGCTGGAAGCTGGTCTTGCCTTCACGCAACCAGCGCTTGCGGTTGTCCTCGCCGATACCGATGTCGATATCTTCCGGAGAGATGTTGAAGTCACCCATGATCGCAAGATGCTCGTCCGGAGTGTGGCGCTCCTCCAGTAACTGCTTGAGCTGGGCATAGAAGGCCCGCTTGTGTGGGTACTTGGTTGGATGGCTGATGTTCTCGCCCTGGGGAAAGTAGCCATTGTAGATCCACAGCGGTTGACCATCGGCCTGCGTCAAGCGCACGCCAATCATGCGGCGTTGAGCATCCTCAGCATCTCCGGGAAGGCCCCGCACGACTTCCTGTGGTTCCTGCAGCGTCATGATCGCAACGCCGTAGTGTCCCTTCTGGCCGTGGTAATGGACGTGATAGCCCATGGCCTCGAGGGCCTCGCGTGGGAATTCGCTGTCCTGGACCTTGGTTTCCTGCAGACCGATCAGCGCGGGGCGGTGGGCCGCTATCAGAGCCTCCAACTGGTGAAGGCGTGCTCGCAGACCATTGATGTTGAACGATACCAGACGCATCAATCCTGCCCTCCGCTGGGCGTTTCGTTGTTGTCCTTGTGGATGGCAATGTTTGGCGCAGCCTGCTGGCGTTCGAGTCGCCGCGCCGCCTGTAGCTTGCGCTGCTGGCTTTTCTTCTGGGAAAACCGCTGCGATGAGGCGACCTCACCGGGGTTTTCCTGACGCCACTGGCGGTAATCCTTGCGGCGTCCGGTGCGAATGGTCACCTTGTCCGCCAATGAGCGGCTCTTCTTGCGGCGTGTCATGGCACGACTCCTCTTTCGATGTGCACATTCTACCAGTATCGGGCTACAGGCGACGAGCCATGACAGGCCAGTAACGCAGCAGTTTCAGGTCGCGGAGGATCGTGTAATTCTGCCATAAGTAGGCAGCAATCTTGTGCCAGGGGTGTGAAACTCGCCGCACATGATGTCCACAAGCCGCATGGTTGCGGGGATTGCTGTGCATTATGCGCTGTCCACCAACAACCTGGGGGACTTGAAGGGGGGTGGGCTGATATAATAGCCCGCTTGTATGATTCACCTTCTTTCGGTAACGGACAAACTGCACAGCCTATGAGCGAGTCGGATCAGACCACCGCACCGGCCCAGAGCCACAAGCCCAAGCGTCGTCGTCGCAAGCCGAGGCGCCGCCAGTCGAGCTGGGATCTTCGCCAGTTTCAGGTGCCTGCCGTTGCAGGCAAGTGGCGGTTCCACGACTTCGATCTGCCACTGCCGTTGATGCGGGCCATCCACGCGCTGGGTTTCGAATACTGTACGCCGATTCAGGCTGAAGCCCTGACACATACCCTGCTGGGTGGGGATGTTGTCGGCAAGGCGCAGACCGGTACCGGCAAGACCGCTGCCTTCCTGATCTCGATGTTGGCCTACTTCCTCGAGGAAGAAGCGCCGGACGGTCAGAAATCGGGCGCTCCACGAGGCTTGATTGTGGCGCCGACCCGCGAGTTGGCGCTGCAGATCGAGAAGGATGCCAAGGCACTGGCACGCTTTACCTCGCTGAACGTGACCAGCGTGGTTGGCGGTATGGACTACCAGAAACAGCGCGACGGCCTCAACGGTAACGTCGATATCCTCGTGGCCACACCAGGTCGCCTGCTGGACTTCCAGCAGAAGCGCGATATCGACCTCAGTCAGGTGGAAGTGCTGGTGCTCGACGAAGCCGATCGCATGTTGTCGATGGGCTTCATTCCTGACGTCAAGCGTATCATTCGCTATACGCCGAAGCCGGTGGAGCGTCAGACCTTCCTGTTCTCGGCGACGTTTACCGAGGATATCCTCAATCTTGCCAGCCTGTGGACGCATGAGGCTTCGCATGTAGAGATCGCGGTGACCGTCGATAATGCCGCGGATATCGATCAGCGTGTGTATATGGTCGGTGATGAGGACAAGCAGCGCCTGCTGGTCAAGCTGTTGCAGCAGGAAGCCTTCGATCGCGTCATGGTGTTCGGCAATCGTCGCGATCTGGTGCGCAGCCTGCTTGCGCTGCTCAAGAAGGCCGATATCAACGTCGCCATGCTGTCTGGTGATGTGCCGCAGAATCAGCGCATTCGCACGCTCGAGCAATTTCGCGAGGGCGAGGTGCAGGTGCTGGTGGCCACGGACGTTGCTGGGCGTGGTATCCACATCGAAGATGTCAGTCACGTGATCAATTACACGCTGCCTGAAGATCCCGAGGATTATGTGCACCGAATCGGTCGTACCGGTCGTGCCGGCGCCAAGGGTGTGTCGATCAGCTTCGTCGGTGAGGAAGATGCCTTCTCGCTGCCCGAGATCGAGCGCTTTATCGGCGACAAGCTGCCCTGCGAACATCCCCCCGAAGGTCTTCTCTGACACCTTGTCGATCATGATAAGCCGGCTTTATGCCGGCTTGTTCATCTGGATTTGCCTCCATGCTGGATGAATCGCTCAAGAGCGAGATACAGGTCGCCTACCGGCGTGTTCTTGATAGCCTCGAGCTGACTCCGCGCTACGGTCAGCGCTTGATGATTGCCGAGATTTCTCGCACCCTGGCCAATATCGAGACCGATGAGTCAGGCAAGCGCACCAGCAATGAGCATGTCTGTGTACTTGAGGCGGGTACCGGTACCGGCAAGACGCTCGCATATCTGCTTTCCGCCCTGCCGATCGCCAAGGCAAGGGGCAAGCGGCTGGTGTTGGCAACCGCTACCGTCGCGCTTCAGGAGCAGGTGCTTTATCAGGATCTGCCCGCGCTCAAGGCCCATAGTGGTCTGGCTTTCGACTATGCGCTGGCCAAGGGGCGTGGTCGCTATATCTGTGTGGCCAAGCTGGATCAGGCCATGGACGGTGGCGGGGAGGATAACCCAACGCTGTCGTTGTTCGAGCAGGCACTGGATGCCGAGCATGGCGATGACTTCAAGGCGTTGGTGCGCGAGTTGGGCGATGCCTACGGTAACGGCCGTTGGGAGGGGGATCGCGATAGCTGGGGTGATGCGATTGACGATGCTGACTGGCGTCGCTTGACCGTGGATCACCGCCAGTGCACCAATCGCCGCTGTGGCCATTTCGGTGCCTGTGCCTTCTTTCGTGCGCGGCGCCATCTCGATAGTGCCGACATCATTGTTGCCAACCATGACCTGGTGCTGGCGGATCTGGCGCTGGGCGGTGGTCTGGTGCTGCCGGATCCTGCCGATTGCGTGTATGTGTTCGATGAGGGGCATCACCTTCCGGACAAGGCGATCTCACACTTTACCCATCGTTTCAGCGTCGGCGGTGGTCTGCGTTGGTTGAGAAACCTGCGTAGTTCACTATCCGAGCTCAACAAGGGGCTTGGTGGGCAGGCGACTCTGGCCCGCCTGCTGGGGGCGTTGCCGGTCATCATTGAAGGTGTTGAGCCGCGTCTTGGTGAGGTCTTCGCCATGGGCCACCAGTTGGCACAGCGCGGCGAGGGATTGGAGGAGGGCGAGGATAGTCTCTATCACCGCTTTGCCATGGGCGTAGTGCCGGATGCGCTACGTGAGCAGGCTCGGGAACTGGTCACCGTATTTGCGGAGCTGTGCCGTAACCTGGAGTCGATGACCGATATTCTCCGCGAGAGTCTCGATCCGGAGAAATCGACAGGGTTGCCGAAGGAGCAGGCCGAAGCCTGGTTGCCGTTGCTGGCATTGCTGCATGGTCGTGCGCTCGAAGCCCACGCGTTATGGCAGGCCTTTGCTGAGCAGGATCCGCAGGATGAGCCGCCACGTGCACGTTGGTTGACTCTTGAGCGGTTTCAGGGAGAGCCGGAGTTATCTTTCTCGGCCAGTCCGGTATCCGCGGCACATACATTGGCGAAATCATTGTGGGGGCGCTGTTTTGGTGCGGTGGTGACCTCGGCGACGCTTACTGCGCTGGGTCGCTTCGAGCGTCTGCAGGAGCGCGCTGGTCTGGCCAACCGCTATCGTTACCAGATTCTACCCAGCCCCTTCGATTATTCTCGCGCGATATTGAGCGTGCCTCCCGAGGCTTGCGATCCCAGTAACCGCGAGGCTCACGAGAAGGCGATCGTCGATTTCGTCGAGGCACTCGACGAGCAGCAGGCGGTGTTGGTGTTGTTCTCGTCACGCGCCCAGCTCCGTGGTGTGGAGCGCGCCCTCGGCAAGGAGCGTCGCCAGCGAGTGTTGGCCCAGGATCGCCTGCCCAAGCGTGAACTGGTGGAGCGCCATCGTGCGCAGGTTGATGCCGGGAAGGGCAGTATCCTTTTTGGGCTTGCCAGCTTTGCGGAAGGCATCGACCTGCCTGGCAAGTACCTGACGCATGTGGTAATCACTCGACTGCCGTTCTCTGTTCCGGATGATCCAGTAGGTGCGACCCTCGCCGAGTGGATCGAAAGCCAGGGCGGTAATCCGTTCATGCGTATCAGCGTGCCCGACGCCTCGATCAAACTGGTTCAGGCCTGTGGGCGCTTGATTCGCAAGGAAGCCGATGAGGGGCGCATCACGCTACTCGATCGTCGCGTGTTGACGCGGCGTTATGGTCGGGCATTGCTTGATGCGTTACCGCCGTTCGTGCGTGAGATCGATGGGGTCGTACATCGTCCGACAGCTTGATGGTTGTTGTCTTCGTTCTTGCATTCGGACAGGAACAGAGCGCCCGCCGCTGGAGTTGATCCAGGGCGGGCGCGGTCTTTTCTGTCTTTTTCTATTGCTACAGCGTCGTCTGAATCAGGACAGGCGCTTGCTGAGGGCCGGGCCGAGGCGCTCGTTCATGCTGCGCAGGGCCTCGACAGTGGTGTCCCAGTCGATGCAGGCATCAGTTACCGAGACGCCATATGCCATCTGTGAATGGTCGTCGAGAATCTTCTGGTTGCCCCAGCCGATATTTGATTCGACCATCAGCCCGGTGATCGAACGATTGCCGTCGAGGATCTGGTGAGTAACGTTCTCCAGCACCAGTGGTTGCAGGGCGGCATCCTTGTTGGAGTTGGCGTGGGAGCAGTCGATCATGATATTGGGCTTGATCCCGGCTTTCTTGAGCTCCTGCTCGGCAAGGGCCACGCTGACGCTGTCATAGTTGGGCTTGCCGTTGCCGCCACGCAGCACTACATGGGCGTATGCATTGCCACGCGTGCGGATGATCGCCACCTGGCCTTGCTGATCGATGCCAAGGAAGTTGTGTGGATGCGAGACGGACTGCAGGGCGTTGACGGCGACGTCGAGGCTGCCGTCGGTACCATTCTTGAAGCCGACTGGGCACGACAGTCCCGAGGACATCTCGCGATGGGTCTGGGATTCGGTGGTACGTGCACCGATCGCGGACCAGCTGATGCAGTCCTGCATATATTGGGGCGAGATCGGGTCGAGGGCTTCGGTGGCCAGCGGCAGGCCCAGCTCTGACAGCTCGACCAGTAAACGGCGGGAGATATGCAGACCTTCCTCGATCTGGAAGGAGCCGTTCAGGTGGGGATCATTGATCAAGCCTTTCCAGCCCACGGTGGTGCGCGGTTTTTCGAAATAGACGCGCATAACGATATACAGAGTGTCTTTCACCTCATCGGCCAGCCGACGCAGGCGGCGAGCATAGTCGAGTGCGGCATCGACATCGTGGATCGAACAGGGGCCAACCACCATCAGCAGGCGCGAATCCTTGCCGTCGAGGATGTTCTGTATGGTGCGGCGGCCCTCGAGTACTGTGGCTTCGGCTTCCGGCGTGAGCGGAATTTCCTGCTTGAGCTGCTCCGGAGTGACGAGGACATCCTGGGCGAGAACGTTGAGATTATTGACCTGCTGGTCGGACATGAGGGCTACCTGTGTGTATCGTGTCAGCGCTGGAGGGTGCGGTATCGCGTTCCCCATTGTATCGTAAGGCGTCTACTATCTCTTGGGCACCAGGCAAATTCAATTGTGTGTTCAGGAACCCTGACGTTTTTATGCTGTCACAGCCCCTCAACGGTTCCACGTAAAGGATGCTTGATGCGAGGCTGCGAAACAGGAACACTTGTGCCTTTTAGCGTGACGAATCTCATGATCCTATTTCAGCCACCAGGCTTCAGGTGGACCCTTGCTGACGAAGACGAGGTCTCTGCCACCCGCTTTGCGACGCCGTCCCGACGTGTTCGGGGAGGAGACGCATGACGAGCAGGGAAACTGATCAGCAGCTAGTCGAGAGAGCACAGAAAGGCGATACCCGAGCCTTCGATCTGTTGGTAAAAAAATATCAGCACAAGATTCTTGGCTTGATCGGACGCTATATCAATGATCATGCAGAAGTGCAGGATGTTGCCCAGGAAGCCTTCATCAAGGCTTATCGCGCGCTTGGAAAGTTTCGCGCGGAAAGCGCGTTCTACACCTGGATGTATCGCATAGCGATCAATACGGCCAAGAACCACCTTGTCTCGCGAGGGCGGCGTCCACCAGGCAGTGATCTCGATATCAATGACGCCGAGATCGTTGACATGAGCGGACGTCTGGCCGATATCGAAACGCCGGAAGCGGCTATCGCCAGGGATCAGCTCGAGGCTGCGGTATTTGAAGCTATCGAAAATCTTCCTGACGATCTGCGGACTGCCATTACTCTGCGCGAGCTTGATGGGATGTCCTATGAGGATATTGCCCAGATCATGCAGTGTCCGGTAGGAACCGTGCGTTCGCGAATCTTCCGAGCTCGTGAGGCTGTGGATCAACATATCCAGCCGCTGGTGACGACCTCGCGTAACAACGAGTCGTTAGTGGATTGACACTGTTGGTCTGCTGCGTGGAATCAGGGCTGACAAGGCTGCTGAGGAGGTGGGTTGAAGATGTCTTCCTCATTTTTTTCAAATTGGGATGAACTGTTCAGAAAAATGGGCGTCATACCCAGTGACCGTATCTGGAAAGACGAGAATATGGACGGTCGCGCTTCTGTTACCCCGGGAGTGAAACTCCTGGCAGGTTTGGGGATCAATGACAGTGGGGCGCAACGCTTCGTCGATATGAGGTGTGGAGAATGACTCTGAACGCACGGGAATCGCTTTCAGCTTTGATGGATAATGAAGGTGATGAGCTCGAGTTGCGCCGAGTGTTGAAATCGCTGGACAGCGATGAAGACGCGGCGATGAGCTGGCGACGCTATCACCTGATGCGCTCTATTATGCGGCGCGAGACTGATAGTGATCCCAGCGTGGATCTTTCGGTCGGTATCATGGCTCAGCTTGAACATGAGCCAGCGCCGGTGACGCAATCCGGGATGGATGATATTCAGGAGCGTCGTGGTGGCATAAGTCTGGCGCGAGGTGCTGGAATCGCTGCAACGGTATCACTGATGATGATCGGTGGTGTGCAGTTCTACAACGGTTCGCTGAGCGACCCGAGTGGCGCTGGTACTGCAGCTCCAGGTCTGGCTTCCAGTAGTGGCTCTGGCTCTGCGGGTATTGATTCCGGACGAGTGTCGGGTTCGGGGCTGGCCACAGTGTCAGCGGGACAGCCTTCACTGATGGATCTGCCGATGTTCCAGGCCGGCCAGAACTCTGGTGATGGCAAAGGGCTGATGACCGTTGGTGCTCAGGTGGCATCGCCAATGTTCCTCGCGCCGTCTGCCTCGGCATCGTCCCGGCAGGCTGATCAGGAGCAGGCATATCTGTTGCAATCCTACCTGGATCGCCATGCTCAAGGTGCTGCATTCAGCACAGCCGATAACTGGATGCCGATGCTGCGTGAGACGTCTGTAAGCTCTGCCAGCAACTGACAGCTCTTCCATCTCATGCCTTGAAACGCTGATCAGTCAATGTTGGTGATTGATTGGCGTTTACCATTCCTGCCTTTGTCCTCGGTTCGGGATACCCTGATATGCCTCACTTGAGAACCGCACATCACCTGGCTCGCCTGATGGCGATTGGTCTGGGGTTCTTGGCGCTTCCCGCATTTGGTGAAGGTTCCGCTTCGGTGCCGTCCGGCATTGCTGCAAGCCACGACAGAGTCCAGACAGTCTATGATTGTCGTCAGCTGGAGTCGGCTCCTCCGGCGATAGCACCGGACCAATGGTTCGAGCGCAGCATCTGGGCTACCCATTGTTACCGTTACCAGGCTCGGGCTGTACGCGTTGTCGATGATGATGTCGTCACGTTGTCGCTGGTGCGCGATATCAACAATGGTGTCGAAAGCGACCGCATGTTCTTTCTCAACGGTCCCAGTCGTTCGTTGCGGCGTGAGGGCGGCTCGATGCGCTTTCAGTTGAGTACTGATGGCGAACTGGCAGCTCCTGCATCTCCTGATGCCTTGCTTCAACACCTCAGCGAACTCTATCGTTTGCGTTTTCGCGGTGAGGAGCGGATTGCCAACCGTGCTGCGGTTGCCGTCGAGTTCGTGCCGCTGGATAGTCTGCGTTATGGCTATCGCCTCTGGCTTGATCGAGCGACAGGAATTCCCCTCAAGCGTGCGTTGCTTGATAACCAGGGAGGAGTGCTTGAATCCTTCGAACTGGTTGAGCTGACCCCGCCCGACCTATATGACGGTGAAGTCGAGTTGCTGGAGCCACCGTCCAGTGCTGCTCTCGAGTGGAAGGCGGGTTGGTTGCCGGCTGGCTTTATTTCCCAGCCATTGATGGCGTTGGCTTCACCTGAGGATAATCCTCGTCGTCACAAGCTCTACAGTGACGGCCTCGCGACTATCAGTCTATTTGTTGAGCCGTTGGTGGCGGAGGGTGCATTACGTCCAGGTTTGCATCGTCTTGGCGCCAATCATGCTGCCGTGCGACGTATTGAGCGTGGTGATGAAACCTTGCAGGCAGTGGCTGTCGGGGAGTTGCCGCCAAACGTGTTGATGCGTGTTGTCGAGATGCTGCAATTTTCTGATACCGATAGTGCTACCGACTCTGCGTCATGACGTTCTGGCTTCATAACGTCCTGGTTTCGTGGCGCTCTTGCTTCGTGGTGATGCCAAAGCCATCATGCCTTTCCAGGTTCCTGCTGTCTGATATTGAAAGTTTGTCAGCTAAGTAGTGAACCTTTTCCAATACCGACGGTAGATAAATTGGCAGTCTTGCACTGCTGACGATAATCCAATCGCATTCATCGCATATAGCTTTCCAATAGGAGCCTTGCATGAAGCCAATGACACGTACTCTGGCCCTATGGGCAACACTCGCTGCAGGGCTGGTGTTTGCTCAAACCTCCATGGCCAGGGAGTTGCCTGATTTTACGCAGTTGGTTGAAGACGCCGCGCCAGGCGTGGTCAATATTTCGACGACTCGTGTGACTGAAGGCTATTCGGCTCCCTTCGGAGCCTTTAGTGGTCCGGAAGTCCCCGAGATATTCCGTCACTTCTTTGGTGATCGATTCCCCGCTCCTCCCGGCGGTGGTGGTCATGCCGAGGAGCGTCAGTCTCTAGGTTCCGGTTTTGTCATCGACGCCGATGGTTACATCATGACCAATGCCCATGTGGTCAATGGTGCTGATGAGATCATGGTTCGCCTCAACGACCGACGTGATCTCAAGGCCGAATTGGTGGGTGCCGATGAGAAGACCGACGTGGCTGTCCTCAAGGTCGATGCCGACAATCTTCCCACATTGCAGTTGGGAGATTCTGATGACCTCAAGGTGGGTGAATGGGTAGCCGCCATCGGCTCTCCATTCGGGTTCGATCACTCAGTGACGGCGGGCATTATCTCGGCGATAAACCGTACTTTGCCACGTGATGCCTATGTGCCATTCATTCAAACTGATGTGGCCATCAATCCGGGTAATTCCGGTGGCCCTCTGTTCAATCTGGATGGTGAAGTCGTAGGCATCAACTCGCAGATATTCACGCGCAGTGGTGGTTTCATGGGGCTGTCATTTGCGATCCCCATCAACGTTGCCATGGATGTGGCCAGTCAGTTGCGCGACTCGGGTCATGTTACCCGTGGTTGGTTGGGTGTAATGATTCAGCCGGTGTCGCGTGACCTGGCGGAATCTTTCGGCATGGATCAACCGGAAGGTGCTCTGATTGCCGATGTGGCTCCGGATAGCCCAGCAGCCCGTGATGGCATTGAAGCTGGCGACATCATTCTCGAGGTCAATGGTGAGAAGGTGGAGCGTTCCGATACGCTGCCACGGCTGATTGGTCGGGTGAATCCCGACTCTGACGTGGAACTGACACTGTTGCGCAACGGTGAGCAGCAGACTGTCAGCGTCACGGTGGGTGACTGGCCTGAGGACATGGCCGGAAACGCCAACGGTTCTGATAGTGGCAACTCACCGACTCGCCTGGGCGTCGCGGTTCAAACCTTGAGCGATAGCGAGGCGACCCAGATGGGTGTCGACAGCGGTGTGCGTGTGGTCGAGATTGATCCGCGCGGTATCGCGGCCAGTACGGGGATAAGGGCCGGTGATGTTCTGGTGAGTATCGATCACCAGGCCGTCGAGAGTGCTCGCCAGTTGAGTGACCTGGTGGCAGATCTGCCGAGTGATCGGGCAGTACCGGTGCGAATCTACCGCGATGGCCGTTCGTTGTTCATTGCCCTGCGTATGGGCGCGGACGACAAATAGTCACGCCAAGGCAATATGCTTCATGGACGCCCGGGTCAGCCCGGGCGTCTGCTTTTCCGGCATTGATAATGGCTGTTGTGGTGGCGGTGCTCTGGATAGCGGGGTGCGCCGCAAGAGGGATGCCGGTACAATGTTGCCAACTTTTCTCACGCGTCGCCGATTTCCGGCGAGCTGCTCGTCGCCGAGCGCGTCCTTCAGACGGAAACACGTTTCATGTCAGATACTGATAACCGAAAGGTAATCAATAATATACGTAACTTCTCGATCATCGCGCACATCGACCACGGCAAGTCGACCCTGGCTGATCGCTTGATCCAGAATTGCGGTGGCCTGACCGAACGCGAGCTCAAGGAGCAGGTCCTCGACTCCATGGATCTGGAGCGCGAACGGGGTATTACCATCAAGGCGCAGTCGGTAACTCTCGACTACGTTGCGGCCGATGGCGAGACCTATCAGCTCAATTTCATCGATACTCCAGGACACGTCGATTTCTCCTACGAGGTGTCGCGCTCACTGTATGCCTGTGAAGGTGCGTTGTTGGTGGTGGATGCCGCCCAGGGGGTCGAGGCGCAGTCGGTTGCCAACTGCTACACCGCGATTGAGCAGGGACTTGAAGTCCTGCCGGTGCTCAACAAGATGGATTTGCCTCAGGCCGATCCTGAAAAGGTGGCGCACGAGATCGAAGAGATCATCGGGCTGGATGCCACCGATGCCTGCCAGGTATCTGCCAAGAGTGGCCTCGGTATCGATGGCCTGCTCGAGCGCCTGGTGCGTGATATTCCGCCGCCCAGGGGAGATCGTGAAGCGCCATTGCAGGCTCTGATCATTGATTCCTGGTTCGATAATTATCTCGGCGTCGTGTCGCTGGTGAGAATCTTCGATGGCACCCTGAAGAAGGGCGAGAAGATTCGGATCCTGTCCACCGGCCGTGACTGGCAAGCCAACGAGATTGGTATCTTCACTCCTCTGCGCAAGGCAACCACTATGCTGCGTGCCGGTGAGGTAGGCTTCGTGGTAGCCGGTATCAAGGATATCCATGGAGCGCCAGTGGGTGACACCATCACTCATGCGAAGACGGCCGAGGTCAAACGTCTGCCGGGCTTCCAGAAGGTCAAGCCGCAGGTTTATGCGGGCATGTTCCCGGTCAGTGCCGATGATTATGAGGACTTCCGCGATGCCCTCGCCAAGTTGGCGCTGAACGACGCTTCGCTTGAGTATGAGCCAGAAAACTCCGATGCACTGGGCTTTGGTTTCCGTGTCGGTTTCCTCGGCACTCTGCATATGGAGATCGTCCAGGAGCGGCTCGAGCGGGAATACGATCTCGATCTGCTGACTACTGCACCGACGGTGGTTTATGAGTTGGCGATGAAGGATGGGAGCGTCAACTACGTTTCCAACCCCTCCAAACTGCCGGATATGGCGGATGTCGACGAGATGCGTGAGCCGATCGTACGCGCCAGTATTCTCGTGCCTCAGGAGTTCGTCGGTAACGTCATCGCCGAGTGCGAGAATCGTCGTGGTTCCCAGAAGGACATGCAGTTTCTCGGTAGCCAGATCCAGTTGACCTATGAGTTGCCAATGAGCGAAGTGGTCATGGATTTCTTCGACCGCCTCAAGTCAATCTCCAAAGGTTACGCCTCTCTCGACTACAACTTTGAACGCTTCGAGGCCGCTAAGCTGGTGCGTCTCGACGTACTGATCAACGGTGATCGTGTCGATGCATTGGCGGTGATTATCCACCGTGATCATGCCCACACCCGCGGTCGGCTGTTGGTCGAGAAGATGAAAGAGCTGATTCCGCGTCAGATGTTCGATGTAGCCATCCAGGCTGCGATCGGTGGTCAGGTAGTGGCACGCTCCACGGTCAAGGCACTGCGCAAGAACGTAACCGCTAAGTGTTACGGCGGTGATGTGTCCCGCAAGAAGAAGCTGCTCGAGAAACAGAAAGCGGGCAAGAAACGCATGAAGCAGGTCGGCCGAGTGGAAATTCCCCAGGATGCCTTCCTTGCCGTGCTCAAGGTGAACGATTAGGAAGGACGTACATGGATTTTTCCCTGATGTTGGTGATCGCGGTTGCGGTCACGGGGCTGATTGCGTTGCTCGATATGATCTGGTGGAGGCCCCGTCGACGTGCTGCGGCAGGAGGGGGCGCGGATGGTACAGTTGCTGTCTCTACTGGCGTCAAGGATCCCTGGCCAGTCGATTACGCGCGCTCCTTCTTCCCGGTGTTGTTGGTGGTACTGGTACTGCGCAGCTTCGTAGTCGAGCCTTTCCAGATTCCATCCGGATCCATGCGGCCGACCCTTGAGGTTGGCGACTTTATCCTGGTCAACAAGTTTTCCTATGGACTGCGCTTGCCGGTGCTGGACACCAAGGTGATAGAGGTTGGAGAGCCGGAACGTGGTGATGTCATGGTCTTCCGTTATCCGCGGGATCCGTCGGTCAACTTCATCAAGCGTGTGGTTGGCCTGCCGGGAGATCGTGTCGCATATCTCAACAAGCAGCTGTACGTCAACGGCGAACCGGTGAGAAAGACCGTGGTCGATTCCAACCCGGAAAGTGCGCCTGGCGAGGAGATGTTTGTCGAGCAGTTGGGCGAACATGAGCACCATATCTACAATAGTCGAGGAGAGCCCGGTGTATTGAGGCATGAACGAGTCGTGCCTGAGGGCATGTATTTCGTTATGGGAGATAACCGTGATCACTCCGATGACAGTCGCTACTGGGGCTTCGTTCCTGAAGAAAACATTGTCGGCAAGGCATTTGCCGTGTGGATGCATTGGGATGGTGGTCTACCGAGTTTCACCAGTGTGAGGTTGATTCCCTGAGCCCGGAAACTACCGCGTTCTCGGTAGCTGGCGGAGGCTCTTGCAAGCCTTCGCTGGCCTCCAGACCACCAGCCCCATCATTATCTAGAGTCAGCAGGAGTGTCGTGAGTAATCCCCTGATCACCTTCAGTTACCGAATCGGCCACGAGTTCAAGGACCCTGCGCTCCTTGAACTGGCCATGACGCACCGAAGTTTCGGTGGTCGCAACAACGAACGACTCGAGTTTCTCGGAGACTCGATCGTCAACTTCGTCATTGCCGAGGCGCTTTTTCAGCGCTTTCCGGAGGCGCGTGAAGGCCAGCTTTCCCGTCTGCGCGCACGCCTGGTCAAGGGACAGACACTGGCCGAGTTGGCACGCGAGATGAGCGTTGGTGAATGCCTGCGTCTGGGCTCAGGTGAGATGAAGAGCGGCGGGCATCGTCGTGAGTCGATTCTTGCCGATGCGGTGGAAGCGGTGATTGGTGCGATTTACCTGGACGCGGGAATGGATGTTGTCCGTCAGCGAGTATTGAGCTGGTTCGCCGAGCGGCTGGAGAACATCAATCTCAAGGAATCCCAGAAGGATCCCAAGACACGCCTGCAGGAGTTTCTTCAGTCGCGGCAGTCACCCTTGCCTCGCTACGAGGTGACCACTGTGGAAGGCGAGGCGCATGCGCAAGTCTTTACCGTAGAGTGCCACATACAGATGCTCGAACAGCATACGGTAGGTACCGGCTCCAGCCGCCGTCACGCCGAACAGGAGGCCGCCGAGCGTGCCCTCGCTCTATTGGACCCCAAGGGAGTCAGTTTATGACCCAGACCTGCGGCTTTGTTGCCATCGTCGGTCGTCCCAACGTCGGCAAGTCAACGCTGATGAATCGTATCCTTGGCCAGAAGATTTCCATCACATCGCGGCGTCCACAGACGACTCGCCATCAGGTGATGGGTATCAAGACCGAGGATGATGTCCAGTTCATCTATGTCGACACACCGGGGATCCATATTCTGGCGAAGGATCGCAACAAGGCGATCAATCGCTTCATGAATCATGCGGCAGTGCAGGCCTTGCATGATGTCGATTGTGTGGTGTTCCTGATCGACCGTACTCGTTGGTCTGACGAGGATCAAGTCGTGTTGCAGCGTCTCGAACATGTCGATGCACCGGTAATTCTGGCGGTAAACAAGGTCGACCGTCTCAATGACAAGGCGAGCCTCTTGCCTTGGCTGGCAGAGGTGGGAGCCCGTCGTGAGTTTGCTGCGGTGGTGCCGATCTCGGCAAAGCATGGCAGCAATGTCCCTGAGTTGGAGACGGAGATCGCGCGCCATCTGCCGGAAGGGATTCATCACTTCCCGGAAGATCAGGTCACTGATCGCAGCCAACGTTTTCTGGCTTCGGAACTGGTTCGTGAAAAAGTCATGCGCCAGTTGGGCGATGAGTTGCCGTATCAGATGGCAGTGGAGATCGAAGAGTTTCGTGAGGAGCCGCGTGTCACCCATATCAGTGCGCTGATTCTGGTCGAACGTCAGGGACAGAAGAAGATCCTGATCGGTGAGAATGGCGAGCGCATCAAGAGCATCGGCCGCGAGGCACGGCTTGATATGGAGCGCGCATTCGGCACCAAGGTCATGCTTAATCTGTGGGTCAAGGTCAAGCGCGGCTGGTCCGATGATGAGCGTGCGTTGAAGAGTCTCGGTTACGACCTCGACTGACGAGCATGGCATCACCTCCCGTCTCTTGATCAGCTGATTGTCGATCGTTGCCGAGTCTCAGTGATGCAGCCACAACCCGCTTTTCTGCTACACAAACGTCCCTACCGCGAAACCAGTGCGCTGGTAGAGCTGCTGACCCTGGACCATGGCCGAGTGCGTGCCGTGGCTCAGGGCGTTCAGCGTCCTGGCAGTCGTTCCCGCAGTCAGATGCAACCCTTTGCGCCCCTGCATATCACCTGGCAGGGTGAGCGTGAGCTGAAGCGTCTACGCCTGGTAGAGTCACGTGGCACTGCTGCAATGCTGGTCGGTGAGGGGTTGCTGTGTGGTCTCTACGCCAATGAACTACTGACGCGCCTGTTGCCGGTGGAGTTTGCGGTACCGGAAGTATTCGCCTTCTACACTTCGCTGCTTGCTGATCTGGTGCGTCCAGCCGGGCGGGCGCCGGGGTTGCGGCGCCTGGAAGTGGCTCTGCTTGATGCATTGGACGCTGCCCCACGCTTCTGTGGGCCAGCTGGTGAAGCACTGGATCCACAGGCCCGTTATCAGTATGACGCGAACAGCCGCGGCTTTGTGTCGGCCGCTCGGGGTATTGATGGCCGCACACTGCGGCTGCTGTCCCACTCTGACTGGAGCGAGCCTGGGTTGGCCGGGGTTGCCAAGGCGGTGAATCGTGCGGCACTGGCAGCGTTGTTGGGAGATCGGCCCTTACGCTCTCGCGAACTGATGCAAACCATGGCGCAACGTCGCCGAGCGCAGTGATACCATGCGCAGATTCCCTTGTTCTGCATCCTCATCAGAGGGTGTTTGCAAACACCGCGAGTAAGATCGTCAATGTACATGGTTCAATGATCCTCATTCCCTGAAGGCCATTTTTTCCACAAACTGCTTGATGACTTTGCCTGGTGCTATTTTTCCCCAGTGCTATTTTTTCCCAGTGATATTTTTTTCCCTGTGCTATGGAGCCCGTGATGTATCCGCCTCGACTGTTACTCGGTGTCAATATCGACCACATCGCCACCCTGCGCCAGGCGCGAGGGACACGCTATCCCGATCCGGTTCAGGCGGCGCTGCTTGCCGAGGAGGCTGGAGCAGATGGCATTACCGTACATCTGCGTGAGGATCGCCGGCATATTCAGGATCGTGATGTCCGGCTGCTGGCAGAGGTGCTCAACACACGTATGAACCTCGAGATGGCTGTCACCGAGCCGATGCTGGCATTAGCCGAGGAAGTGCGTCCGGCGCATGTCTGTCTGGTACCGGAGAAGCGCGAAGAGCTGACCACCGAAGGAGGGCTGGATGTGGTCGGGCACTTCGAGACGGTGCGCGATGCCTGCCAACGGCTGGCAGCTGCGGGGTGTGACGTATCCCTGTTCATCGATCCCGACCCCGACCAGATTGCCGCAGCACACCGTGCTGGCGCACCGACCATCGAACTGCATACCGGCGCCTTCGCCGAGGCCGATCCGGTGCAGGCGGAAACCGAGTATCAGCGTTTGGTGGCTGCAGCGGAAATGGCGGTGGAACTTGGCCTGGTGGTCAATGCCGGACATGGTTTGCACTATCACAACGTTGAGGTCATCGCCGCCATTCCTGGTTTGCATGAACTCAACATCGGCCATGCCATCATTGCTCGGGCGCTGTTTGTTGGCCTCAAGGATGCCGTCGCCGAGATGAAGCGTCTGATGATTGCCGGTTACGAGGCGGGGTTGGTCGCGGCGATTGATGGGATGGAGCACGAGCACGAGCATGACCATGAACACTGAGTTGCTGCGCCCAGGGCATGTAGCTAGAGAAGTGGCATGATCCTCGGAATTGGCACCGATATCGCCCGTATCGAGCGTTTTGCTGTCGCTATGGAGCGTCATGGTGATCGGTTCGCGAATCGTATACTCGGTGAGCAGGAGCAGCAGCGCTTCGCAGAGTCCGCTCAACCTGCGGCATGGCTGGCCAAGCGCTTTGCCGCCAAGGAAGCGTTCCTCAAGGCACTGGGTACCGGGTTGCGGCTAGGCATGAACTGGGGGGAAATTCAGGTCGTGCATAATGCTCTCGGGCAGCCACAGTTGGCTCTGTCCGGCACTGCGGCTCGGCTGACTGCCGAGCGCGGGATCACTCGCAGTCACTTGAGTATCAGTGACGAGTCGGATATGGCGGTCGCCTTCGTGGTACTTGAAGGCGACTGAGCTCATTGTTCTGATGAAAGGCTGGAGTCGTTGGCATTGGCACCCAGGGCCTCGACTTCGCTGGAATGTTGCTGTTGCCACTGTCGTAGCTGCTCCATGGCGTTGGTGAGGTCGGGAAGCATGGTCAGCGTTTCCTGCATACCGCGTGACCGCAGGCGTGTCTCGATGGTTTCCGCCAGCAGCGCCAGACGTGGCACCCCGCAATAGCGGCAGGCGCCATTGAGCGCATGGATGGCATCAAGCAGGGCTTCTTCATCGTCTTGTTCGATGGCGCTGTCGATGTCCTGTTCGGTGGCTTCCAGCGACGCTGCCAACGAGGCAATCAGTTGCTTCGCCAGAGCTTCTCTCCCGCCGGCAACCCTCGTGCCAAGACCGATATCTACGGTGGGCAACTCCTCATCGATGCTCGCTGGCGGTAACTGGGGAGCCGGTTCTCCGCGGGTGTTGAGCGAAATTCCCAGCCAGGTCTGCAGCAGTTCATCAAGGTGCGCCGGGTCAAGGGGCTTGATCAATACATCATCCATGCCTTTCAGCAGCAGTTCGCGGCGTTGGGATTCCAGAACATGAGCGGTGACGGCGATGACCGGGCGTTCGCGCCACTTATCGCTCATGCGGCGCAGTGCCTGAGTGGTTTCCACACCGTCGATGCCTGTCATGCGAATGTCCATCAGCACCATATCGAAATCCTGTTGCTGAGCCAGCGCTAATGCCTCCTCGCCACTGGCTGCGAGGGTCAATGCGCGTCCGGGACCCTCGATCAGCTCCTTGAGCAGAAGGCGGTTTGTCTCGCTGTCATCGACGATGAGTAGACGGGCATCGGGTGTGCCGCTATCAATCGCGGAGGTCGAAGTTGGTGCGGAGTTACTCACTTCCGTGAGCGGGTTGTTGAGATGGCGCTCGATAGCCTGGGCCAGCACCTTGCGTGATATTGGTTTGGCGAGGATCTCGGCATGTAGCGGCAGGGTGAGGCTGGCCGGATCCGGAAGCCCTGCGTTGAGCATCAACAGCGTTGGGCAGGTGCGAGTGGCAAGGCGTTGGCGCAGTAGTATCAGTCGTTCGCCTTCAATATCGTCCGCGCTGATGGCTTCCAGCGCCAGACTGGCCTGGTCAGGATCATCGGTAGTGGTGGCGTGCCACAGAGTCACAAAATGCAGTAGCGCGCGGCGCGAGGGACCATGTGGCTCCTCAATGTAAAGATGGTGCTGATGAAGGTCCAGCTCGGGATTGCGTTCCAGATGCGGGTTGCCGGTCAGGGAGATGGTGAAATGGAAGGTGGAGCCATGTTCTGGCGTGCTGTCGACGCCGATGGAGCCTCCCATCTGTTCCACCAGCTGGCGCGAAATGGCCAGCCCCAGACCGGTGCCGCCGAACTGACGCGAATGACTGGGTGTTGCCTGTCGGAAGGCCTGGAACAGTCTGCGTTGCTGAATATCGCTCAGCCCGATGCCAGTATCACTGACACTCAGGCGCAGTGTTATGCGCTCGTTTTGCGCTTCCTCGACCATCACGCGCACAATAACCTCGCCGTGATCGGTGAACTTGATCGCATTGTTGATCAAGTTGGTCAGTACCTGGCGAATTCGTAGGGGGTCGCCACTTAGTTGCGGAGGCACATCGTCGTATACCAGGCTCAACAGCTGCAGGCCTTTCTGGTGGGCCAGCGGCGCCTGAAGACCAAGGACTTCATCAACCAGTGACTGGATATCGACAGGCACTTGCTCCAGCACCAGACGACCGGCTTCCAGCTTGGAGAAGTCGAGGACGTCATTGACCAGTGACAGTAGGTTGCTGCAGGCACGTTGTACCTGGTCCAGCCATTCCTGCTGGCGCTGATCCAGCGAAGAACGACGCAGTAGCCGGCAAAAGCCGACGATGCCGTTGAGTGGAGTGCGGATCTCGTGGCTCATATTGGCGAGAAATTCCGACTTCACGCGGTTGGCTTCCACCGCTTGACGGTGCGAGATATCCAGCTCGATATTCTGGACCTCGATAGTCTCCATCGACTCCTGTAGCTCGCGAGTGGCGCTTTCGATCTGATGCTGTAGGTCATCACGGGCTTTGGCCATGTGATCAGCCAATAGATTGATTCGTACTGCCATCTGGGCCAACTCAGCCGGTTGGTTCAGGTTGAGATGTGGAGGCTGGCGCCCGTTGGCCAGTTGATCAATCAGCTGGCTCATATCGTCGATGGATTGGGTGACGCGCTTGGAGATCGAGAAGGCAACCAGAAACAGCAGTAGACCGCAGACCAGTAATATCAAGGCCCCTCGAGCAAGATTGCTGTAGTTGGCAAGCAGTAGCAGCGAGGCATCGATGTCGAGAATCAACCAGGCGTCAGGCGATTGCTCGAGGGGGACGACCATTACCCATTGACGATAATACTGGGTCAGGCGGTGCTCACTGGATGGCGTGGTGGTCGACAGCGCATGGCCACGCAGACGACCGAATTCGAGTATCCGTTGTGTACCCCGTTGCAGGCGCAACGCGCGAATCGTGGGCGAGTCCATCAACTGGTTGGCGGTGGCTTGCAGCGCCGAGCTGTCATTCATTGCCAGCGCTTCACCGAGTTGCGGTGCCATCAGATTGACGGCACCTTCGATCTGGTTCTGCATGGCGGTGCGCCGCAGGGCATTTTCCTGATACATCGAGAGCCCTGCCAGCAGCGTAAGCAGCAGCATTGGTAGACCAAGTAGAGCAAGCATCAGGCGGGATTTGAGCGACATGTACTGCTGTCCGTGCAGGTGGATTGCTCTATGTCAACGCATGGGCCTTCGCCTGTCCAGTATCCCACGCCTGTCCAGTATCAATAGGCACCGATATAATGCACAGCAGACCACTCCACAAGGAAGGTTGCATGGAATTTCCGACCCTCGAACAGGTGGTGGGCCATACCCCGCTGGTCCGCCTGAAGCGAATCACTGCCGGTCGCAATAATGTCTTGCTGGCCAAGCTGGAGGGAAACAACCCTGCCGGCTCGGTCAAGGATCGTCCCGCGTTGTCGATGTTCAGCGAAGCAGAGGCGCGCGGCGAAATCTCCCCCGGAGACACGCTGATCGAGGCGACATCCGGTAATACCGGTATTGCATTGGCCATGGTGGCGGCGATGAAGGGTTATCGCATGCTGCTGATCATGCCCGAGAGCGCCTCGGTGGAGCGCAAGCAGGCCATGGCCGCCTATGGCGCTGAACTCATCGAGGTCAGCCGCGAAGGAGGCATGGAAGAGGCTCGTGATCTCGCCGACACCATGATAGCTCAGGGCAAGGGCAAGGCCCTCGACCAATTCTCCAACCCGGATAACCCGCTTGGGCACTATCGCACCACCGGGCCGGAACTTTGGGATCAGACCGGTGGCAGTATTACGCATTTTGTCAGCTCGATGGGCACCACCGGCACGATCATGGGGGTGTCGCGATACCTGAAAGAACAGCGCAGTGACATTCAGGTGATTGGCCTGCAGCCGGAGGACGGTGCCAGCATTGCCGGTATTCGCCGCTGGCCAAGTGAGTATCTGCCGCGGATTTTCGAGCCCTCACGTGTCGATCAGATACTGGATATCGGTCAGTACGAGGCGGAGCATCATATGCGGCGCCTCGCGCGTGAAGAGGGCATCCTCGCGGGTATCTCGTCCGGTGGTGCGCTGGCCGGTGCATTGCGTGTCGCTGAGCAAGTGGAGAATGCCGTGATCGTGTTCATCGTCTGTGACCGCGGTGATCGTTATCTGTCGACCGGCCTGTTGGCCCCGGAGCTCTAGCGTGTCTTCACTCGGCAAACGCCGCCCCGCACGCTCCGCATCCGGGATGTCGGGGCTATCGCGTGGTGCGCCAACACCTCGAGGTGAGGTGCGTAGCAATCGCTCGGCACCTACTGCTCCAGGGCAAGTCGAGATCGAATCGCTGGCGCACGATGGTCGTGGCATCGCGCATAGGGCAGACGGAAAGGCCGTGTTCGTGGATGGTGCACTGCCCGGTGAGGTTGTTGCCATTGCGGTGCATCGTTCGCGCAAGCGCTATGACGAAGCCCATATCAGCGAGGTGGTGACGCCATCGGGCCAGCGGGTGACTCCTCCCTGTCCTTATGTAGAGCGTTGTGGCGGCTGCGACCTTCAGCATATGGACATCCCAGCACAACGTCATCACAAGGCGAGCGTACTGGCGGAGCTGCTTGATCGGCAGGGTATCCAGATCCGCGGTGAGGTGGAGGTGTTGGCAACTGCTGATCAGCATTATCGGCGTCGCGCCCGACTGGGGGTCAGAGTTGATGCCGAGGGTGGTATCCATCTGGGCTTCCGGGCGCGGCGTAGCCAGAGGCTAGTCTCGGTGGAGCATTGCACGATTCTGGTGCCGGCACTGTCTGAACTGCTACCGACACTCAAGCAATTGCTTGCGACTCTGGAAGCGCCTCGTCATGTCGGCCATATCGAGTTGCTGTACAGTGATCAGGGCGCGAGCGTCGTGGTCAGGCAGCTGCGGCGCCACCCGACTGACCAGCAGCGTTGGCAACGTTGGGCCCAGCAGCGGCAGCTGCATCTGGCGCAATGGATTGGCCGGGAGCAGCCCGCTCTCGAGTGGTTATGGCCGCAGCAGGAGCCGCGGTTGACGGTCACGGTTCCCAGCCTGGCGGGTGATCTGGCTCTGGCGTATGAGCCTCATGATTTCCTGCAGGCCAATAATGGTGTCAACCGGATGATGATCGGTAGCGTGCTTGAATGGTTGGGCCCTGCCGCTGGTGATACTACTCTGCTCGATCTGTTTGCCGGTCTGGGTAACTTCAGCCTACCGTTGGCCAGTGCGGGCTACCGCGTTACCGCGTTTGAGGGACAGGCCGAAATGGTGGAACGCCTGGCCCTCAATGCCGAGAACTGTGGGCTGCACGTAGCTTCGCACCAGCGTAATCTGCATGACAGCGCAGTCGTTGCGGCGTTGTTTGCGGAGCATGCAGCGGACGTTGTGGTTCTGGATCCACCGCGTGACGGGGCAGAGGCTGTGTGCCGCACCCTGGCAGGCCAGGCCTCTGTAACTCGCATACTCTATATTGCCTGCGATCCTGCAACGCTGGCCCGTGATGCGGCATATTTGTTGCAAGGGGGCTTTGCTGTGAGACGTGTCGCGATGGCAGACCTGTTTGTGCATACTTCTCACCTCGAATCCATGCTGCTGTTCGAACGCGAGCAGTAGTCACCAAGGAGTCACCTGAAATGGTAAAGGTGCGTGAAGACCAACCACTGACTGCGGAAGGGCGGGTCGATATTGCTCAGTGGGTCACACGCCTGCAGGATGATGTCAAGCTGACGAATCCCGATGATCTGGTTGCCGCCTGTGATCTGGCCGAGACGCTGGAGCTTGATGCGCAACGCCCACATCGAAGCTGGTTGGTTGATGGCTCCAGTTTTCGGATGGGCCTGGAAATGGCCGACATTCTGAGTGAGTTACGTCTCGACCAGGGAGCCATTGTCGCCGCGGTTCTGTATCGCGCAGTGCGCGAGGACCTGTTGTCGCTGGAGAAGGTGGCAAAGCGTTTCGGTGACGAAGTCGCGCAGCTGATCGCTGGTGTATTGCAGATGGCTGCCATCAGCAACACCCAGACGACTACGCACGGGCTGCAGCAGGACCAACAGGACAATCTGCGCAAGATGTTGGTCAATATGATCGACGATGTGCGAGTGGCGCTGATCAAGATTGCGGAACGTACCTGTGCCTTGCGTCAGGTGCGTGATGCACCACGCGAGAAGCGTCTACGTGTAGCGCGCGAGGTGTTCGACATTTATGCGCCGTTGGCCCACCGTCTGGGCATCGGTCAGTTGAAGTGGGAACTTGAGGATCTGTCCTTCCGCTACCTGCATGAGGATGACTACAAGCAGATTGCCCGTCAGTTGGCCGAGAAACGTCTCGATCGTGACCGCTATATCCATGACGTAGTCGAAACACTCAAGTCACTGATGGCCGCTCAGGGAATCGAGCGTTATCAGGTCGATGGCCGGGCAAAGCATATCTATTCGATCTGGCGCAAGATGAAGCGCAAGCGAATCGATTTCTCTCAGGTGCACGATATTCGTGCAGTGCGCATTCTGGTGCCAACCGTCAATGATTGCTACACCATGCTTGGCATCGTTCATTCACGCTGGCATCACGTGCCTGACGAGTTTGACGATTACATCGCCAATCCCAAGAAGAACGGTTACCAGTCGTTGCATACCGCAGTCATCGGTCCTGAAAGCAAGGTACTCGAGATCCAGATTCGTACCTTTGCCATGCATGAGGAGGCCGAGCTGGGCGTCTGCGCTCACTGGCGCTACAAGGGCCACGATACCAACGCCAGAAGTGCCGGTTACGAGGAGAAGATTGCCTGGTTGCGTCAGGTACTCGAATGGCATGAGGAAGTCGGAGATCTTGGGGATCTGCGTGAAGGGCTGTCCAGCGATGTTGCTCCCGATCGCATCTACGTTTTCACTCCCGACGGTCACGTGATTGACCTGCCGCGAGTGGCGACCCCCATCGACTTCGCCTATCGGGTGCATACCGAGGTTGGACATCGCTGTCGTGGTGCCAAGGTCAACGGCCGTATCGTGCCGCTGACATACCGGCTCAAGACGGGACAGCAGGTGGAAATCCTCACCGGCAGTCAAAGTGCTCCGAGTCGCGACTGGCTCAACCCCAGTCTCGGGTTTGTGCGAACCTCCCGGGCGCGAGCCAAGATCCAATCATGGTTCAAACACCAGGCGCGAGATCGCAATCTCGACGAAGGGCGTGCGCTGTTCGAGCGTGAGATGAAGCGGCTCGACATCGAGGACATGAACCTCGATCAGTTGGCGCGCAAGGTCAACTACACCAACGCCGATGATATGTATGCCGCACTGGGTGCCGGTGATCTGCGCATTGGTCAGGTGTTGCATCAGGCCCAGCAGTTGTTTGGCGAACATGATGATCAGGAACACCTCGATCGTCTGCTCGCCAAGCCGCGCCGACAAGGGACACGAGACCTCGATACCGATATCACGGTACTTGGGGTAGGCAACCTCAAGACCAGCATGGCCAATTGCTGCAACCCGGTGCCGGGTGATTCGATCATCGGCTTCATTACCCAGGGGCGTGGCGTTACGGTGCATCGCCAGGACTGCTCCAATATCCTGCAGTTGCGTATGGATGAGCCTCAGCGAGTGATCGAGGTGGAGTGGGGCGAGCGGGCACAGACCCAGTATCCGGTGGATGTCGAGATCCTTGCCTGGGACCGTTCCGGCCTACTGCGTGACGTCACTGCGCTGCTCGGCCAGGACAAGGTCAATGTGCTGTCGATCAATACTCGCAGCAATACCGACGACGGGATTGCTCGCATGGCGATTACTCTCGAAGTGGATGGGCTGGAAACGCTCGGACGACTGTTCTCGCGCATCCAGCAATTGCCCAACATCATCGAGGTCAAACGACTGCGTAACGCTGCGCGAGGCAAGCCTCGGGATAGCGGTAGAAAAGGACGTAATGGATGAGTGGTGCTCGATATACTCTGGATGACCTTCTGATGTTGATGGCGGTGCTGCGCGATCCTCAGCAAGGGTGTCCCTGGGATGTCAAACAGGATTGGGACAGCATTGTTCCCCACACCATCGAGGAAGCTTACGAAGTCGCCGATGCCATTGAGCGGCGGGCGTTCGATGAACTGCCCGGGGAGTTGGGCGATCTGCTGTTTCAGGTGATCTACTACAGCCAGTTCGGCAGTGAAGAAGGGCGCTTCGGTTTCCACGATATCGTGCATGTGTTGACCGAAAAGATGTTACGTCGCCATCCGCATGTATTTCCCGACGGCCATCTGCAATCACGGCGTGAAGGAGTCAGTGCTGCCGACGTAGAAACCCACCAGGTCAACTCGCGTTGGGAGAGCCTCAAGCAGCGAGAGCGTGAAGCACGTGTGGACACGGGACATGGATATCCATCAGCATTGGATGATGTGCCTCGGGCGCTGCCGGCGATGACTCGTGCCATGAAACTCTCGAAGCGCACTGCGCGGGTGGGGTTCGATTGGCCGGATACGCGTGGCGTGATGGCCAAGCTCGAGGAAGAGCTCGGCGAGATTCAGCAGGCGCTGGATGCCGGCGATAAAGCGCACGCCGCGGAGGAACTGGGTGATCTGCTGTTTGCTGCTGTCAACCTCGCGCGCCGTTTGGGAGTAGACCCTGAACGCTGTCTGCGTGGTACCAACCAGCGTTTCGAGCAGCGTTTCCGCTATCTCGAGTCGGCGTTGGCCGATGAAGGAATACGTCTCGAGGACGCCGAGCTGGAACAGATGGAACATTACTGGCAGGCTGCCAAGCGCGCCAGCAAATGAAGGCCTACCAGAATATCAACAAGGCCTGGCTCACCAGCGACTGAACAAGGCCACCGCGCAGCATAGCGCGGGGCAGGAGAGAGAATAAGGGCAGAGAGCATAAGTTCCATGGGAACAGGGCGTAGAGCCCCGCAGGCTGGTTTGTAACAGGACCAGGTGCCGGAATGTTGATCATCCGGGAATGCCTGCCGAATGCTACTGATACTTCACCTGACAGAATAAGGGAGTCTCCGAATGAGTCATGACCTTCACGAATCGCTGCGCGACAATGTGCGCGTCCTTGGCGATTGCCTCGGACGCACCATTGCCGATGACTTGGGCCCAGGATTTGTTGCGCGCATCGAAACGATTCGTGGCCTGGCCAAGAGGGGGCGTACCGGTGAGCAGGCGGGACAGCAGGAGCTTATCGATTATCTGCGGCGCCTGCCGGAAACCGATCTGCTGCCGGTGACTCGTGCTTTCAACCAGTTTCTCAATCTTGCCAACATTGCTGAGCAGCATTATCGCGCACGCTTCCGTCGTGTGGAGGACTACAAGCCGGGTGTGCAGCCGGTACTTGGCGAGCTGCTGGAACGCGCACGCAATGAAGGACACTCGCCACGCAAACTGGTCGAGACGCTAGCCAACATGCGCGTGGAACTGGTGCTGACGGCACACCCCACCGAGGTTATTCGCCGCACTCTGATCCAGAAGTACGACGCCATTGACGATTGCCTCACCGCAATTGAGTCATCGAGTGAGTACCCCGAGCGTGCTGCGCGCGCCAGGGGACGTCTTGAGGAACTGATCAGTCAGGCCTGGCACACCGATGAAATCCGTCATGACCGGCCCACGCCGGTGGACGAGGCCAAATGGGGCTTCGCGGTGATCGAGAATTCACTATGGCAGGCAGTGCCCGACTTCCACCGTGATCTCGACAACCTGCTGCTCGAGACTGCGGGTGAACGCCTGCCGCTGGATGCTGCACCGATTCGCTATGCCTCCTGGATGGGCGGCGACCGAGACGGCAACCCCAATGTTACCGCGAAGGTGACGCGCGAAGTGTTGCTGCTGGGGCGCTGGATGGCAGCAGATCTGTATCTACGTGATCTCGAACAGCTCAAGACCGAGTTGTCGATGTGGAGCACCAACAGTGCCTTGCGCGCTGAAGTCGGCAACGTCGCAGAGCCGTATCGAGAGCTGCTCAAGCGGCTGGTGGCCAAGGTTGAGGCGACACGCGACTGGGCCAAGGCACAGCTCGACGGACGTAGTTTCGAAGGGGGTCCCGTCATTGAGACGCGTGATCAACTTTATGCACCTCTGCTGGCCTGTTATCGGTCACTGTGTGATGTTGGCCTGGACACCATTGCCAATGGTGTGTTGCTCGATACGCTGCGTCGAGTGGCGGTGTTCGGTGTCACACTGACCAAGCTTGATCTGCGCCAGGAAGCCGGTCGCCACGCCCTGGTCATGGAAGAATTGACCCATGATCTGAAGCTTGGCAACTATCGTGAGTGGAGTGAAGAACAGCGTCAGGCCTTTCTGCTCGCTGAACTGGAATCGGCGCGTCCGCTGATTCCACGCCGCTGGGAGTGCTCGGCGGAAACCCGAGAGACGCTTGACACCTTTGCAGTGGTCGCTTCCGAGTACGGTGAGGCGCTGGGCACTTACATCATCTCGATGGCGGGGCAGCCATCGGATGTGTTGACGGTGGCGTTACTGATGAAGGAGGTCGGGGGCCGAGTCGGAATGCCGATCGCGCCGTTGTTCGAAACCCTTGATGACCTCAACCGGGCGGGCGATGTCATCGAACGTTTGCTGGCACTGCCTGGTTATCGGCAGTTGGTCGGAAAGCGCCAGGAAGTCATGATCGGCTACTCGGATTCTGCCAAGGATGCCGGTCAGTTGGCTGCCGCCTGGGCACAATATCGTGCTCAGGAAGCGCTGGTAGAGGTTTGTGAGCGTCATGGAGTCAACCTGACACTGTTTCATGGACGTGGCGGTACTGTGGGCCGTGGCGGTGGTCCGTCGCATGCGGCGATTCTGTCTCAGCCCCCGGGCTCGGTGAATGGCAGTCTGCGGGTGACCGAGCAGGGCGAGATGATTCGCTTCAAATTCGGTCAGCCGGATATTGCCTTGCGTTCGATGGAAATCTACGCCTGCGCCGTGCTCGAGGCATCACTGTTGCCTCCGCCCAAGCCCAAGGCGGAATGGCGTGGGGAAATGGATCGATTGGCGGACACTGCTCACAATGCTTACGTCGGCGTGGTGCGCCAGGATCCGGATTTCGTGCCTTACTTCCGTGCGGTTACCCCGGAGGGGGCTCTTGGGCGCTTGCCCCTGGGGTCGCGTCCCACTAAGCGCCGTCAGGACGGCGGTGTAGAAACCTTGCGTGCTATTCCGTGGATCTTTGCCTGGACGCAGATCAGGCTGATGTTGCCGGCCTGGCTGGGAACCGGTGAAGCTTTTGCGGGGCGTATCGAGGAGCCTGGTGGTCTCGAAGTGATTCAGGAGATGCGTGACCAGTGGCCGTTCTTTGGCACCTATCTCGATATGCTGGAGATGTTGCTCGCCAAGGCGGATGTCGAGATTGCCACCTATTACGAGCATCGGTTGGTGGATGAGCCAAGCCTCGAGGCACTGGGAGGTCGTCTGCGCGAACGCTTCCGCCGCCTGCACTCCGTCCTGCTCGAAGTTCTCGAGCAGGAGGAACTGCTGGAGAAGACACCACTGATTCGTCAGGCCATTGAAGTGCGCAACCCCTATATCGACCCGCTGCACGGCCTCCAGGCCGAGTTGTTGCAGCGTAATCGCGATGCTGACGGCGCCATCAGCGCTGATCTATCACGCGCACTGATGGTCACCATGGCAGGCATTGCGGCAGGCTTGCGTAATACCGGCTGATACGTGCCTTGATGGGGATCTGTACCGCCCATCCAGAGGGCCATCCATAAACGCTTATTCATCAATGTTGATCCAGAAACGTTGATCCAGAAACGTTAATCCAGAAACGCCCGGCACCTGACCTTGCCGGGCGTTTCCGTATCCAATGGTTCTGAGCTTGATGATTCTGAGCTTGATGATTCTGAGCCTGATGATCCTCGGGGCGAGCACGCGCGTCACTCACGCAAGATGGAAGTGAGCAAGGAAGTGGAATGTACGTAGAAGTGGAATGTACGTAGAAGTGGAATGTACGTAGAAGGAGAGTGACTCAGAAGGAGAGTGACTCAGAAGGGGACGTGAACCGAGGCCGTGACCATATTCAGATGTTCGAGGAGAGGATGGTCAACTTCCTCCATCTCCAGTTGGCCGATCCAGCCGGTGGTCGCCAACCAGCGGGCGCCAAAGCCCTGAACACGAGCTAGACCGCTGTTGGCGTCGTTCTGCAGGGCACCCGTCACAGGATCGCTCGACCACTGGGTGTAGCCGGCCTTGCCATAAAGGCCAAAGGCACCGACACGTAGCCCGGCAATCAGACTGCCGCCGAGACTGATGACATCCTGAACATGTGCGCCGCCAACGTTGGTCGGCACGTTGTCGCTCTCGCGATAACGTAGTTCGGCACCGAGATCGAGGCCGTCGCTGAGTGCGGGTGTAAAGCCCGCCGTGAGACGAAATCCAGAGGTGTGCCCATCCGGGGTATGTACCTCATCTCCCTGCAGTAGCACACCATTATCAAGGCGCACGATTTCCTGAGAGAGAGTGGAGAAGGAGGGGGCGGGGTGTTCGGTAGAGGGCTTGAAGCCCGAGCTGTTGGGTTGCGCGCTTTCGGTTTCCAGCGCGGGGCCCTCGGCGGGAGCCTCTGTCTCCGTTTCTGTGGCTGCCAGAACTCTCCCGGCCAGGCTGGCCAGCAGCAGGGCGGCAACGACAATCCTTTTCACGATGAGTGATGACGACAACATACTGACATCCTGTGGGTCCATGCCCTTGTCGTGCTGGCTGCATCGCAGCGGCTCGACATCACATCCCTTGCGGTGCCTGAGTGGCATTGCATGACCAATGAAATACGAACACCCTCGCAATGTCACATCTTGGCCACCGGCGCATGGCCGTTGTCCGAATGACAGGATTATTGCGAGGAGCGTTCGCACACCTCATGTCAAATTAGCATTAGCTGACCAGGTCTGCCAGATCAGCCCTGGTTGTTTCGTACTTCCAACTCCTGCCAGCGGCTGTCCAGTTGCGGTGTTGCTATGCCTGCTGTCTGTGCGGCTTCACGCAGTGGGCCGAGAATGGCGTCGTACTCGGTAGGTCGGTTGGCTTCGAGATCCTGCAGCATCGAGGCGCGATTGGCCGCTGTGCGTTCAATCACCTGCCAGACCAGATCATGCCAGGGGTACAGCGAGGTACTGGGAGGCGCTGGAACCTTCAAGGCTTGCATCAGAGTGCTGAGCTCATCGAGGGTTGCCTCGACCAGAGAGGAGTAAGGAGTGTCACGCAGTTGCCCATTGGTGATGCGAAAGCGTGCGACCAGAGGGTTGATGACGGCATTGACCACCAGCTTGTGCCACAGGCGAACTTCGATGTCATCAACCGCAGTGGCTGCGAGGCCAGCGTGGCTCAATTGCTCGGCGAGCTGCACGGCCACTTCACGATAGTGGCCGTTCAAATGGCCAATCACGGTATGACCGCGTCCGGCATGAACAACGTGACTATCGTCAACAACATAGGCGCCTTCGGTAGTCGAGGCACAGAGTACCGGGCCCATCCAGCGGTTGGAGATAGGGTGCTGAACGCGAAATCCGTTCTGCCACAGCACCAGAGGTATATCCACTGGCAGGTGTGGTGCGAGCGTTTCAAAAGCGTTCATGGTCGCCCAGGATTTGGTGGTCAGGTGTACGACCATGTCCGGGCGAATCGGGGCATGGCTCGGTTCCATCAGAGTGGTGATGCGCAGTGGTATCCGCTTTCCATCCGGAGTCTCCAGACATTGCTGCTCAGGCAGAGTGCGGCGGCCCAACAGACTCACCGCGGCACTATCCTGCACCGTTCTCTGTAGAGACAGTGCCAGCAGACGACCAATGGCACCGGGGCCGACGACCATATGTGCAGGTGCCGGTAGATCTGGAGACTCCAGACGTTCAGCCGTTGGGGTTCTGGAAGCATTCATCAGGAGTCCTTCGGAGAGCGACGCTGGCGTCGAGCAGGGGCGCTGCTGGAGCGAGACTTGCGCTGGCTGGAGCTGGACTTTGAACGGCCGCTCTTGCCAGTGCGTTGCGTGGTCGTCGAGCGACGCCGCTTGCGCGGGGCGGCAGCATCGGGAATGCCCTGATGGCGGCGAGCCTCGCCCAGGGCTTGTGCCAGCCGCTGAGTGTCGGCGGCCGCCACCAGTTGATGCAGGTCGGTAACGAGGGCATCGAGGAACGGCGCCGGGTCGCCCTGGTTGGCGATGTCTTCCAGACGTTGCTCCCAGACAGCGGTGCGCTCAGGGCGGCCTACGGCCGGAGGCACGGAGTGGATCAACGCTACTCCCAACTGCGTGGCACGCAGGGCCTTGCCCTCACGTACCAGGTAGCAGCGATCGATCAGGGTCTCGATGATGTTGGCTCGAGTGGCCTCGGTGCCGAGTCCGTCGGTGTCGCGCAGAGTGCGACGTACCTCGCTGTTCTCGACATAGCGGGCGATATTCATCATCGCCTTGATCAGACTGGCATCGGTGAAGTGTTCTGGTGGACGCGTCTGCTTGTCCTCGACTTCGGTATCCAGAACCCGGCAGCTTTCTCCCTGGCGCAGGCTGGGCAGCGGCGGTGTTTCCTCACGGGTAGTAAATAGCGGCTTCCAGCCAGCAGCGATGATTTCCTGGCCAGAGGCGCGGAAACGCTCGTCGAGGATATGGAACTCTGCCTTGACCTCACATGTTTCCAGCGGTGGGTAGAACTGGGCCAGTACGTTACGTGTGATCAGTCGATAGACGTCAGCTTCCTGTTTTGACAGACGCGCTGGGTCAAAGGGCTTTCCGGTCGGTGAAAGAGCATGGTGAGCCCCGACTTTGCTGTCATCCCAGGCCCTGGATCGCAGGCTCATATCGGCGTTGTTCAGCCAACTGCTAAGGACTGTGTCCCTGGCGCAGGCGCTGGCCAGCAGGGCCGGCATCCCGCCAAGGTGCTCTCGAGGCAGGTAACGGCAGTCGGAGCGTGGATAGGTAATCAGTTGATGACGTTCATAGAGTCGTTGACAGATATCCAGCACGGCCTTGGCCGATAGGCCGTGGCGGCGCGCTGCATCGACCTGGAGTGCCGATAGTGAGTAAGGCAGAGGTGGCGGTTGGCGACGCTGACGACGGTCCAGCTCCGCGAGTCGTCCCTCGGCGCCTTTCAGGCGGGCCGCCAGCTCGTCCGCTGGGGGGCGTTCCAGTAGACGGCCACGGTCATCGAGACGATGATGCTCGCCGGGTACCCACCAGGCTTTCAATTGCCCGGCGGACACCGCGAGCTGTGCCCACAGGACGTAAAACGGGTAGGGCGTGAAGTCGCGGATCTCCTCGTCACGCTTGACCACCAGGCCCAGTACCGGGGTCTGCACTCGCCCGATGGAAAGCACGCCATCATGGCCGGCCTGGCGACCAATCAGGGTCCATGCGCGGGTCAGATTGATACCGTACAGCCAGTCGGCACGGGAACGAGCTTCTGCCGCCCGATAGAGCGGCAGGTAACGGGCATTGTCCTCGATGCGTGCCAGTGCTCGCGTCACCGCTGGTCGGTTGAGGTCACTGATCAGCAGGCGCGAAATCGGGCCTTTCCAGCCAAGATACTCGATCACTTCCTGGACCAGCAGTTGGCCTTCGCGATCCGGATCTCCGGCGTGTACCACGCTGGAAGCACGCTTGAGCAGACCGCGCAGCACGCTGAGTTGCCCACGCGCCTTGGGGCGTGGCACCAGCTTCCATCGTTGCGGCACAATGGGGAGATGGTCTCGTCGCCAGGTCTTGAAGGAGGCATCGTAGGCATCCGGAGGGGCCTGCTCTAGAAGATGGCCGACACACCAGCTGACGATAGTATCTCCGGCTTCGAGGTAGCCCTCACGACGTTGTGCAGATGCAGGCAATGCCTCGGCGATGGCGCGAGCCAGGCTGGGTTTTTCCGCAATGATCAAACGCATGGAAACGAGATATCCATAAAGAGATATGTATATTCTTCCAGTATGTTGCAAGCGATGCCAGATTTACCATTACACTTGCTGTGTACAAGTATCATATCGGTTTTTATGGCACCCTTTGTGAGCTCTGGTCGGCAGCTTGTTGAGCTCTGGTCAAAAGCTTGTTGAGTTCTGGTCGGAAGCTTGTGTAGTGCATGGTCTTGCGGTTTGTAGGCGATGGAGATTTTTCCGTGCTGCCATTTTCTCCAGGTGGCGACCAGACTGGACCGAGCTCGAAAGGAATGGGCTGGTGTCACTGAATAATGCCACGGATGGAATTATTCAGAGGATCCCTGGTGCTTTCCGAGTTATCAGCGCTCTGCTGCTGATATCATGGGCATCGATGAATCACGACGGGAACCTGGAAGGCTCCGGGTTGGTTAAGTTAGATACAAGTATGCAGGAACTGCTGCATGTCAGGCATCGTAGGGCGGAACTGCCCATGATGGCCTGGTGCTGGTAGACTGTGTCGCTTTTTGAGTTTGGAGAAGGCAATGCTGGCAGTATGGGTGGATCAACTGCTGGGCTTTGCCTCGGGCGCCCTCGCAGCCATTCGACAGGACGAACGTTATCCGACCTTGATGCGTTGGGCGAGGGAGCAAGGCCCGGGGCGAGTAGGTGGAGACAAGGCGTTGGCGCAAGCGCTGGCGCCGGAACTGTGGTCGCAGACGCCACTGGAGCGCCTCGGATTTGCCTGCGAGATGCTCGCGCGTCCGGGGCGTAATGAGCCCTGCTGGTGCGATTCGGGCCGCAAGATGAAGCAGTGCTGTGGCGCTGTCAGTCTACCGGGGCATCTGCCGCCACACCTGATGTGGATGCTGTCGCTGCGCGAATGGAAGGGCAACACCCTCAAGGCAGCGCTGGCCAGTGGTAGAGCACCGGCTCAGGCGCTACTGGAAGCGGGTCTGATCGCTGCGGAATCAGGGCAACGTGGTCGCGCTCAGCAGATACTCGAGTCGTTGTTCGACAATGCTGACTGGGACCGACTACCTGAACAGGCGGAACCAGCCTTCGAAATTCTTCTCGACCTGTTCCAGGAGCGTGGCTTCTACCGCAAGCGCGAGGCATTACTCGACGAAGTGCTTGATCGTGGGCCGATGTTCCTGCGTGGTGTAGCGCTGGAACGTCTGTGCCTGATGCATCTGGACAATGACGACCTGGACAGTGCGCGCTCAGCCTTTGTGCGTGCCCAGCAGGCGCTTCCGGATTCGCCGACGCTGGCGTATATCGAGGCCATGCTGTTGCTGCATGAGGGGCATGAGGAGGAGGCCGTCGAGCGTTCCCGCTTCTGGCTGCGTCGTTTGACTCGCAGTGGTGAGCTCGACGCCGATCAGTTGCAGTTTCTTGCCGATCTTGCCGACAATCCCGGTGCCACACTGGCGGATCAATTGCTGAGTGCCGAGGAGGACCTTGGCGAGCCGTTGGTAGGGCTTCAGACCCTGCTGGCGGAGTTGACGCCACCACCTCCGCTGCATGTTGAGCAGAAGGACGGAGAGCTGGTTTATCACTCCTCTGCGCGTGAGGACACCTTCTACGCAGCCTTCCATGAGGGCTTCCAGGTGGAGGTCGACCCTGACGCCGCCATGGGCTTTCTCGGCGACCCCTGGGTCAATGCCGGTCAGTGGCTGCCGGTTCTGTGCTCCAGCCCGGAGCAACTGGACTCACCGGCCGTACTGCAGTCCCTGGCGCTGGCGCTGACCAGTCGCTTCGGTAGCTTGCCGTGGATGGCGCCGAGTCTTTTCGAACCGCTGGCTGAGCGTCTGGAACGCTGGTTGATCCAGATCCGTCAGGCCGGTGAAGGACCTTTCTCCTGGGATCGTGGTGACAATGCTCAGCTACTGCGTGCCGGCCTGGCATTGGTAGTGGGAATGGAGCGTGGCTCCCGTCAACACTCACGTGAGCTGGCTGAACTGCTGCTGTCGCTGGACAATGGCGATAGCCTGGGGCTGCGTGAGCTGGTACTGGATCAGCTGTTGCGCGAAGGTCGCAATGATGAAGCGCTGGAAATCAGTCGAGAGGCGCTGGCCAGTACCGCGGAAGATGAGCCGGTGGCCCTGTTGGGTATGTACATGGGGCAGGTGCTGGCGTTGTATCGCCTTGGTGAACTGGACGAAGCTGCCAGTGCGCTGGAGCGTGCGAGACGCCACAACGGCCATGCTGTCATGTTGCTGTGTGCCGATAATCCCAGGCCAGCCAATGTGGCATCCAATATCACTGGCGCCGAAGTTGAGCCCGGTACCAGAGCCGAGGCCTGGCAGTACCGCACCCTGATGCGGGATCAGTGGCGCAGCACGCCAGGTGCGCTCGATTGGCTCAATAGTGTCGTGTCTCGCAGTTAACCTTGTTGCGTCTGCTCGGTGGTGCCTTCCTCAGTGGTGGGCACCAACTGATGACGCCAGATGTTCCATGCCATCAGGATCGCCGGAATGCCCATTATCGAGGCAATCACGAAGAAGCTGGTGTAGCCGAAGTCAGTGACCACCAGACCGCCGAAACCAGACAGGAATTTGCCCGGCAGAGTCATCAGCGACGAGAAGATGGCGTATTGGGTGGCGGTATAGCCGCGTGATGTCAGGCTCGATAGAAAGGCCACGAAGACCGCACTGGCGAGCCCGTTGCTGAGGTTGTCGCCAGTGATGGTGATCACCAGCATGGCAATGTTGTCGCCACTATTGGCGAGTACTGCAAACACCAGATTGGTAGCGGCAGTCATGATCGCCCCGAGCACCAGAATGCGGCCGATGCCGTAGCGAGCCACCAGCAGTCCACCCAGCAAGCCCCCCAATAGACTCATGATCACGCCGAACACCTTGGTGACATCGGCGATGGTCTTCAGGTCGAAACCCAGGTCGATGTACAGCGGGTAAGCCATGGATGCCATCGCCAGGTCGCTGATGCGGTACATTGCGATAAAAGCCAGCAGGTAGAAGCCGAATCGGCCATAGCGTTGCCACAGGTCGACAAAGGGGCTGCGGAATAGCACCAGCCAGGCGCCGACACGCTTGGCGGCACGTCCTCTATGGCGGTGAACGCGAAGGTAGTGGCGCAATTGCGGGTCACTGCGGAAGGTGGATGAGCGTGAACGGCGTGTTGGCTCGGGACGCAACAGTACCGTCAGCATCCCGATCCCCACCAGAACGGCCATGGTCAGGTAGGCGAAGTGCCAGGACCAGTCCTGAGCGAGGTGCAGGGCGCCGGCGCCGGCCATGATCAGGCCGCCGCGATAGCCGATGATATAGGTGGAAGCCATCGCCGCCTGCAGATTCTCTTCGGCGGACTCAATGCGGAACGCATCGATGGCGATATCCTGGGTGGCCGAACCGAAGGCGACCATCAAGGCAAAGCCTGCCACCAGCCATAGCTGATTGACTTCGCTTCCGGCGGCGATGCTCGACATGCCGACCAGCCCTATCATCATCAGTGCCTGCCCACAGAGCATCCAGCTGCGTCGCTGCCCCAGCCAGCGAGTCAGCAGGGGGATGGCCACGCCATCGACGACCGGTGCCCAGATGACCTTGACCGAGTAGATCAGGCCGATCCAGGAGAAGAAGCCGATGGCAGCGACTTCCACGCCGCTGGAGCGCAACCAGGTTGTCAGGGTAGAGAAGACCAGCAGGAAGGGAAGACCAGCAGAAAAGCCCAGAAACAGCATGGTGACGACGGGAGCCTTGAGGTAGATCGCCAGGCTGTCGCGCCAGTTGCGCTGTCGTAAGGTGTCGGGCATGTAGAAGACTCCGGGCTGTTCATGAAGAAGGTCAACAGGATCAGTGAGGCCGCAGCTCACGATCCATAGATGTTAGAATGTTCGTTTAACGGACGTTGCTCGACAGTGTCACCGATCACACTCTGACGTTTGGCTATCGGAAACGATGCAGGCGTCGCTCATTGCTGTTCGGTGACAGCGTCGTGCGGCTGTCATCACGGAATTGTTACAGAGCCGCGTTGGCGATACCACCCACCCGGGCCTCGTCCTTGGCGATGCCCGGCCTGGCAATGGTACACCGCCTGCGGCGGGATTGATGGGAGAAGCATGAGTCATACCGATCAAACCACTGACACGCCAGACGATGAACCACCGCGCTGGTATGTCGTTCAGTGCAAGGGGGGCGAGTCATTCCGTGCGGCCGAGCATCTGGCCAACCAGAACTATGAATTGTTCCACCCCGTGCTGGAAGTACAGAAGAAGCGCCGCGGGCGTCTTGAATGGGTGCAGGAACCACTGTTTCCCCACTACCTGTTTCTGCGCCTCGATCGCGTGGCCAGCAACTGGCGTCCGATACGCTCGACGCGCGGTGTTCTGCGTATCGTGACATTCGGCAAGGCCATGCCCGTCCCGGTCAGCGATGAGTTGGTCGATCTACTACGCCAACACGGTGTCACGCGTAGCGAGGATCCGCGACAACTGTATTTCCGGCAGGGTGAATCTGTAGATATCACCGAAGGCCCCTTCAAGGACCTGCAGGCAGTTTTCGAGAGTCACAAGGGTGAAGAAAGGGCGATCGTGCTGCTCAACCTGTTGCATCGTCAGCAGCGTCTTGAAATGCCAGTTTCGCAGCTCAAGCGCCACGATTGAGCAGGCTCCCCGACACTCATACAGCACTTCAGGTCAGACTTTTGGCCAGATTTCTGGCCAAGATATCCTGGCCGTCACACTTGATTCGGAGTTGAAGATGAAGATTGCCTCACAGCAGGTCGTGAGCTTGCATTTCGTGCTGACCAATACGCTCAATGACGTACTGGATGACTCGCGCCAACGTGAGGAGCCGCTGGAGTACCTGCATGGTCATGACAACCTGTTGGCAGGCCTGGAGCGCGCTCTTGAAGGCCACGAGGCGGGAGATCAACTCAACGTCACCCTGGCGGCAGCCGAGGCATATGGTGAGCGTGATGAGTCGCTGGTACGCAAGGTGGGACGACAATCCTTTCCGGTATCCGAGCTGAAACCGGGAATGTGTTTTCAGACGCCCGGCGATGCCGGTCCTCAAATCGTCACGGTGGTCGAGGTTGAGGGAGATAGTGTGACCATTGATACCAACCATCCATTGGCGGGCCAGCCCCTCAACTGGCAGCTCGAGGTGCTGGAAGTACGTCCCGCGACACGCGCAGAACTGGCAAAGGGGCATCCATTGCCGCCGGGAACCGAGGCTTCTGCCGTTGAAGATCGCAAGGTGCTCTAGGGCTATAAGCTATAAGCTATAAGCTATAAGCCACGAGCCACGAGCCACGAGCTACGAGCTACGAGCTACGAGCTACGAGCTACGAGCTACGAACCATTAGCCATGAACCTGGTTGCCCATCCCTATGATGAATTGACGGGCGGTGACTGTGAATTTGATGCAGATCATTATCGCTGGTTGGCGAAGCAAGTAGGATAGCGACATCGACATCACGCAGAGATTGCCGTGTTGAGGCAGCTCTCTCGATGACCGTCATGGTCAGTTCGGTCGCCATCGCCATTGGGATACATGGTCACTTGCGACGTTCATCTTCGCAGATACCGAACTGTCGTCCTTCGTCAGGGGAGGGGGACTCAGAACCCCCCTTTTTTCAACCGACCCTTATTGGGTCGGTTTTTTTTGGTGATGATTTTTTCTGGCGGGATGTTTGGCAGCAAGCTCTGCACTGCTCTCATTGCTTGAGAGCAGCGACTGATGTCGTGGAGTAGGCTGTGGAGTGGACCGTGGAGTAGAGAGAAGCGTCGGCGCGCGGGGCCCGCCGACGCAGCAGATCAACGCTGAATGGTATTGCGCAGGAAGTCGACAATTCCGTCGAGGGCTACCATGGTCGCCTCGCTGTCGCGGCGACCCTTGTACTCCAGTTCACCGTTGTCGAGGCTGCGGTCTCCCACCACCACACGGTGCGGAATGCCCATCAGCTCCTGGTCGGCAAAACGCACGCCAGGTCGCAGGTCGCGGTCATCGAGCAGGACGTCGTAGCCAGCTCCGACGAGAGCATCGTGCAGGCGTTCAGACTCCTCGCGTACACGCTGTGACTTGTGCGCGTTCATCGGTACGATCGCCACCTGGAAAGGCGCCAGGGCATCCGGCCAGGTGATGCCATTGTCGTCATGGTTCTGCTCGATGGCAGCGGCAACCACACGGGTCACACCAATACCGTAGCACCCCATCCACGGATGGATAGCACGGCCTTCATCGCCAAGAACCGTCGCATTCATGGCTTCGCTGTACTTGCGTCCCAACTGGAAGACATGGCCGACTTCGATGCCGCGCTTGATCGCCAGCACGCCCTTGCCGTCCGGAGACGGGTCGCCTTCGACGACATTGCGGATATCGGCGACCTTGGGCAGAGGCGCGTCGCGCTCCCAGTTGATACCGAAGTAATGCTTGCCATCGGTATTGGCACCGGCACCGAAGTCGCTCATCAATGCCACGCTGCGGTCGATGATGATCGGCATTTCGAGGCCGACCGGTCCCAGCGAGCCGGGACCTGCGCCAACCGCGGCACGGATCTCGTCCTCTGTTGCCATGGTCAGCGGGGTCGCGACTTCCTCGAGATGCTCCGCCTTGACCTCATTGAGCTCGTGATCACCACGAACCAGTAGTGCCACCAGACCGCCCTGTTCACCACGTACCATCAGCGTCTTGATGGTCTTCTCGATGGGCAGACCATGCTGCTCGACCAGGGTGGCGATGGTTCTGGCGTTGGGGGTATCGACCAGTTCCATATCCTGCTGGGGGGGCGGGCGTTGGGCGTCGCTGCCCAGTGGGGCCGCCAGTGCTTCGGCCTTCTCCATATTCGCGGCGTAGTCGGACTCGGTGGAGAAGACGATATCATCCTCGCCGGAGTCGGCCAGCACGTGGAATTCATGGGACCCGGTGCCACCGATGGAGCCGTTGTCGGCGATCACCGGGCGGAAGTCGAGGCCCAGTCGCGTGAAGATGCGCGTATAGGCGTCGTACATCTTCTGGTAGGTTTCCTGCAGCGATTCCTCATCCACATGGAAGGAGTAGGCGTCCTTCATGATGAACTCGCGGGAACGCATGACACCGAAGCGCGGGCGGATCTCGTCACGGAACTTGGTCTGGATCTGGTAGAAGTTGGCCGGCAACTGCTTGTAGCTGGAAACCTCACGGCGCACCAGATCAGTGATCACTTCTTCGTGGGTCGGGCCGACGCAGTAATCGCGCTCATGGCGATCCTTGAGGCGCAGCAGCTCCGGACCATACTGTTCCCAGCGGCCAGATTCCTGCCACAGCTCGGCTGGCTGAATCGCAGGCATCAATACTTCCTGCGCCCCAGCGCGATCCATTTCCTCGCGCACTACGCGTTCCACCTTGCGCAAGGTCTTCAGGCCAAGCGGCAACCAGCTATAGAGGCCTGACGTCAGGCGACGAATCATGCCGGAGCGCAGCATCAACTGGTGGCTGATGACTTCAGCGTCGGCAGGGGTTTCCTTCATGGTGGCGATGAGAAGCTCGGTGGCACGCATGGGTCCGGAATTTCCTTCAATACGTAAAGACAGGTCGCCCCTGTTCACAACGGCGACGGAATGAACCGCATTGTACGGTGATCATGAGGTGGCGGCAAAAGTCATGAGTTCGGGCCAGCGTTGATATTTTGACGTTCGATCGCCTCGGAACCGGTGGTAATATCCATCCACTTGAATTGAGTGGCAGATTGCTCACGGTTTCGCGACCTCGATGGTCGTGTGCGAGCGGCAGTATCGTCATCCAGAAACATGGTTATCGAGTGCTTTGGTTATCCAGTGCTTTTGTTATCCAGTGCTTTGGTTATCGAGTGCTTTGGTGATCCAGCACGATAGTCATCCAACGTATAGAGGAGTTGGTTCGAATGGTTCGTCCTCCACGCATTGTCACCGGTCTGTTGCTGACCATTGCGCTGTCGTCGCTGGTGGGCTGTGGCACGGTCTTTCATCCTGAGCGCAAGGGTCAGGCCGGCGGCCGTATCGACCCGGTAGTGGCGCTGGCCAACGGTGTAGGCTTGTTGTTCTACATCGTACCGGGTGTGATTGCCTATGCCGTGGACTTTTCCAACGGTACGATCTATTTACCGAGCGCCGATAACGCCAGTATTGAGCGTTTACCGCTGGATCGGGACATGGATACCGAGGAGCTCGAGCAGCTACTCAGTGAAAGGGTTGGCGTCCCCGTTGAGTTGGAGGATGAGCTGGTGCGTGTCGACGCGGTGGAAAGCCTCGAGGAGGCGCTCGCCATGTTGCGCATGTCGGGCTATCGGGATTCAGCTCGTCTGGCGGAGGCTAGAAGCTCTGGTTAGAAGTTCTGGTTAGAAGTTCTGGTTAGAAGTTCTGGTTAGAAGTTCTGGTTAGAAGTTCTGGTTAGAAGTTCTGGCTGGAAACTTGTGGCTAGACCTCCGAACTGCAACCTCTCTGAGCCGCCTTATGGGCGGCTCTTGCGTATCAGGTGCACCACGAGGCCGGCGATCAATCCCCAGAACGCCGAGCCGATGCCCAGCAGGGTGATGGAAGACGCCGTGATCAGGAAGGTCACCAACGGCGCATCAAGATCTGTGTCGCCCTGAAAGGCACTGCGCAGACCACCACCAAGGGTGCCCATCAGCGCCAGTCCCGCGAAGGACATCACCAGGGTATCGGGCAGGGCGGTGAATAACGCGGTAACGGTGGAGCCGAGCAGGCCCAGAACGAGATAGACAACGCCGGCTGACATGCCGGCGATATAGCGGCGTCGAAGATCCGGGTGAGACTCTTCGCCAACACAGGGTGCAGCGCTGATCGCAGCCAGATTGATGCCATGGCCGCCAAAAGGGGCCATCAATAGCGAGGCGATACCGGTCCAGCGTAATGCCGACCCGACGGGTGGCTGAAATCCTGCGGTACGAATGATGGCGACTCCCGGCAGGTTTTGCGTGGCCATGGTCACCAGGAATAGCGGCACGCCGACGCCGAGGCAGACATTCAAGGAGAACTCGGGTGTCGTCCATTGCGGGGTGGTCAACGCCAGTTCGATATGCGAAGTGTCCAATTGACCAGACACCAGGCTGAGCGCCAGACCGGCGATCAGCACCAGCGGGATGGCCAGACTCGGTAGCCAGCGCCGGGCGGCGATCCAGCAGGCCAGCAGCGTCAATGGCAACAACGGCTCGGCCTCCATGGCCAAGAAGATATCAAGGCCGAAAGGCAGCAGGATACCGGCCAGCATGGCGGCGGCCAGTGACGCCGGCACGGCATTCATCAGGCGCGTCATCAGGTCGCTGACGCCTACGATCATCAGCAGCAATGAACAGACCACAAAGGCGCCCAATGCCTGCTCGAACGGTACGCCGGGTAATTGGGTGATCAGCAGCGCGGCACCGGGAGTCGACCAGGCAGTAAGCAGTGGTGTGCGATGGCACCAGGATAATCCCAGCGAGGTCAGCCCCATGCCGATACCCAACGCCCACATCCAGGATCCAATCTGCGCCTGGTCTGCGCCTGCAGCCGCGGCAGCCTGAAAGATGATGGCGGCGGAACTCGAGTAGCCAATGAGCACAGCCACACAACCCGCCAGTACCGCGGAAAGGCTGAAGTCATGGCGCAGCGTCTGGCCAGCACCCGTTTGGCCAGCTGCATAGGGCTCGGAGGTGTGGGATTTGATGACGGAAGGTCTGTTATCAGGCATGAGGCGTTCGCGCTGTGTCATGGTTGTGCGTTATAACGGTCGCTGCAAAGGCAAAGATAGCACTGTGCGTTATAGCGCACAACGATTCTCGGGCCGAATCCGTAGGCGTCGAGCCTGGAGAAGAAAGCGCTTCGAACCTGGAGAAAAAGAGGCCGACATTTCGAGGAGGAACGCATGCAGGATATCGCGGCACATATTGCCGCCACGCTGAAGAAACTGAGGCAGCAACAGGGCTGGAGTCTGGATCATTCGGCGCGCATCACCGGAGTGAGCAAGGCCATGCTGGGGCAGATCGAGCGTGGCGAGTCGAGCCCAACGGTATCGACGCTATGGAAGATTGCCAGCGGCTTTCGCGTCAGTCTCTCAGAGCTGTTGGAGGGGCCAGACCTGACGGTAGGACTGCGTCAGCGTGACAGTCATGAGCGTGTGTGGGGCGAGGACAGCGCCGGTATGCAGGCGCGAGTGCTGTTCCCATTTGATCCGCAACTAGGGTTCGAGATGTTTGAGGTGGAGCTGGCGGCAGGTGCCGAGAGTTGTTCCAGCCCCCATGCACCAGGAGTGATCGAACATATTGTGGTTCTGGAGGGATGTCTGGCGTTGAAGGTGGGTAGTGACGAGGACGCGCCGAAGTGGCAGCAATTGGCGGTGGGCCAGGGAATACGCTTTCAAGCCGATCAGCCCCACGTGATGCGCAACGTCGGTGAGGGGCGCCTGCGTTTTCATGATGTCATTCACTATCGGCCGGTCAGAGTGGGGGATAGTTCAGCGAGTTGATCCGGGTGATAGCGTTCCAGAAGCGCCCAGAGGATGGCGGCGGTTTCGGCATCAGGCTGGCCACGATAATTGCTGGGACGGAAGTGCATCTGGAAAGCGCGCAGAGTACGAGTGGTATCGTCGTCGAGGACACCATTTGCGGTCAGCTCGTACCCCCAGGCGGCCAGTGCCTGCTGTAACTGCTCCAGGCCGGGGGGCGTGGCACTGAACCGTGCCAGCCACACAGCCACGCGCTGTTCTTGCGGCCAGGCGCCGATACCGGCTTCATGTAACTGTTGCCAGGGAAAGGCCGGGCCGGGGTCCAGTTTGCGGTGTGGGGCGATATCGGAGTGGGCAAGAATATCCTCGGGGTCGAGGTCATGACGACGTATCAGGTCATGCAGCAGGCTGATGAGGGCGTCGGTCTGGTTCTCGGGATAAGGCGCCCAGTCGGCCTGACGCGGCTCGGGACTGCCTCCTTGCCAAGGGCCATCCGGTCCGGCGTTGACAATCTCGATGCCGATCGAGGTGTCGTTGAGGTAGCGATGGCCGCGCCAGTAACTGGATCCGGCGTGCCAGGCGCGTCGCGACTCATCGACCAACTGATGGATCACCGGTTGCCCTTGCATCTGCCGCAATGGCAGCGGTACCAGGTAATGACTGCTGACGTGGGGGCCGGTCAGTATACGCAGCGAGTCATTCAGGTTCTCGTCGGTGTAGTGCAGCACCACGTAGCGGATTCGACTCTCTTGTGAGCGCGCCGGTTGGCGATGATCGACGACGTAGCCATCGCGAGCCTCCAGCGCTGGGCGTAGCGTAGAGGCATGCCGGGAGCCTTGAGGAGAGGAATCACAGGCGGTAAGGAGCGGGAATAGCAAGGCGGCCAGCACCAGCCGGGTAGCAACCCACGGATAGCGTGATACGGGGTAAGGTTGCCCCTTCATGCGAGACTCATCACCTGACGGATCACCAGTCCCAGCAGTAGGGTCGAGGCGACGCTGGTCAGGGTGCCCAGCAGCACGTATTCGGTCAGCTTGCGGTCAGGATTCTTCTTGAGATCGCCATAGCGTAATACCGACTTGGCAGTGAGTACGAAGCCGACCGCAGTCAACTGGTCGAGCAGCGTCAACGAGAGTACCAGCAAGCGCTCGACAATGCCGATTCTGGCGCCGGCGGCGCTGAGTGTGCCGGGGTCTTGCAGTTGCTCGGCCATCGGCTTCATCAACATGGCAATCATGATCGACATTGGCCGGGTCACGATCAGATAGGCGATCACCACGCACAGGGTGTCGCTGGATGTCACCAACGCCAGCCCCTGTTGCAGAGGCGCCAGGCTGCTGGCAAGAATCAGCCACAGCACCCCGATGACGACCAGATGCAATAGTTGATCGACCAGGAAAGCCAGTAAGGGGCGAGAAGGGCGACGCTTTTCCAGGTGAACCTTGCCAAGATCGATCAGCCAGTGGCTGGCGCCTAGCATGGCAGCAACAGGAAGTGCGGCAATGCCGGTATCGGTCAGCAACCACAGTGCGGCCAGTGCGAGCAGAGCATGGAGCAAGGCATGCTGCATCAGGCGCCGAGAGCGCACTCCGTGCTGCTGCCGATCGACAATCCAGCTACTGGGCTGCAGCAGAAAATCACCGATCAGGTGGGCAAGCAGTAGCGCGAGCGGAAGCGTTGGGTCCACGGCTGTCATCCTTGAGTCTCCGTCTCGGTAGAGGGCCCGCGATCAGCACCGGCGTCGCGGTTGAGAAGCGTGTCCTGACAGTGGCGACGAAAGTACGTCAGAGTCGCGTTGAGCAACTCCCAGCGCGCGACCTGCAAGCGTTTGTGGACACTGGGTTGGCGGATGCCCAGTAGTGTCGCAAGGCGAGCTTGGGTAATCCCCGGTTCATCCAGACACAGTGCCACACTTTCTGCGGAGTTTGTCGACCAGCCATTGAGCATTTCGTCGAGGTAACGAACCAGTAGCTGCTGGGCATCATCGGAGCCGGCCAGCAGCAGATGTTCATCGCTGTCTGACAAATGGTCGAGTGCCTTGCCTGAGGCGATAAACGGGGCGTCGTTGGCATCTTCGAGAGCGTGTTCTGGGGTCCAGTGTGACTCTCCCGTGGCGATTGCGATGCGCGCGTCCCAGCGTTGATCATCAGGGCTTGAGCCAATCAGGTTGGCGCGTAGTGCCACCGCGGCGTCCATTCCGGCATCGGCCTGTTGCAGGACCATCTGGAAGCCATCGCCGCGGAAGCGTGACCAGGCACCGTTATAGCGCGTCGCGAGTGTTTCCAGACGGGCATCCAGCTGTTCATACAACGCACGAGTGGTGCTGCGCTGGGAATCGATCAGGTCTCCCGTCAGAACCACAACTCTGGTCTTCGGCATTCTGGTCGTCGACATTCTGGTCGTCGGCATCGGCAGTTCCGCGCGGTTGGTATATGGATTGATTATAGCCTTAAGGGGCTATTTTTCCATGTTATAGCCTTTTTGGGCTATTACGGTGTCCGTATCGCTAATCTCCGGGGCCGGGTCGTCCCGAGACCAATGAGCGCATGGCAGCATCGAGGCCTTCCAGGGTCATGCAGAACATACGCTCACCGATCAACTGTCGGATCAGCTGTGTGGAATGCGTGAATTCCCAGAAACGCGGAGGATTCGGGTTAAGCCAGACCAACTGAGGAAAGTGGTCAATCAGACGCTTCAGCCACACCGCACCGGCCTCTTCATTGAAGTGCTCGACACTACCGCCGGGGTGGGTGATCTCGTAGGGCGACATCGCGGCATCGCCGACAATCACTACCTGGTAGTCGCTGCCGAAGGTGCGTAATAACTCCAGGGTCGAAAAACGCTGCTGATGACGACGGTTGTTGTCGCGCCAGACACCCTCATAGAGGCAATTATGGAAATAGAAATGCTCGAGGTGCTTGAACTCGGCACGCGCTGCCGAGAATAGCTCTTCGCAGGTCCGCACATGATCATCCATCGAACCGCCGACATCGAGAAACAGCAGCACCTTGACCGCGTTGTGGCGGGGTGGGCGCATGCGGACGTTGAGTAGACCGGCGTCTCGCGCCGTATCGCGAATCGTCGCGTCGATATCGAATTCGTCCGCTGCGCCCTGGCGCGCGAAGCGCCGCAGGCGACGCAAGGCGAGCTTGATGTTGCGTGGGCCCAGTGCCTGGTCATCGTCATAGTCGCGAAAGCGGCGTTCGTCCCAGACCTTGACCGCGCGCCGATGGCGTGAATCTTGCTGGCCGATGCGGATACCTTCGGGGTTGTAGCCGTAAGCACCGAACGGGCTGGTGCCACCGGTCCCGATCCACTTGTTGCCACCGGCGTGGCGTTCCTTCTGCTCGGCGAGGCGCTCCTTGAAGGTCTCGATCAACTTCTCGAGCCCACCAAGGGACTCGATGGTCGACTTTTCCTCGTCACTGAGCTGCTTCTCGAACTCACGTCTGAGCCAGTCCTCGGGAATCAGTGCGTCAATGGCTGCATCAAGACTCTCCACCGCACCGAGCCATGCCGAGAAGGCCCGATCAAAGCGGTCGAAATGACGCTCGTCCTTGACCATCACGGTACGGGCCAACTGATAGAATTCCTCGACATCGGCAAAAGCCAGCCCCTGCTCAACCGCCGCGTGGAGATCCAGCAACTCGCGCAGCGATACCGGCACCTGATGGCGCTGTAACGTGTCGAAGAGATCAAGGAACATGGCTCAACGCTCCCTGCGCCGGGCCATGAATGCGAGCCGCTCCAGCAGGGATGTGTCCTGTTCGTTCTTGACCAGCGCTCCTGCCAGTGGAGGGATCGCCTTGGCTGGGTCGCGCTGATACAACGCCTCACGAGATATCTCGTCAGCCATCAGTAATTTGAGCCAGTCGACCAGCTCGGAAGTGGAAGGCTTTTTCTTTAGTCCTGGTGCCTGACGCAATTCGAAGAACACTTCCAGAGCCTCGCTGACCAACCGAGGAGCGATATCCGGGAAATGCACATCGACGATGCGCTCCATGGTCGTGCGGTCGGGAAAGTCGATGTAATGGAAGAAGCAGCGACGCAGAAAGGCGTCGGGAAGCTCCTTCTCGTTGTTCGAGGTGATCACCACGATTGGTCGGTGCCGGGCACGGATGGTCTCTCCAGTCTCGTAGACATGGAACTCCATGCGGTCGAGTTCCTGCAGTAGGTCATTGGGAAACTCGATATCAGCCTTGTCGATCTCGTCGATCAACAGCACTACACGTCTGTCAGTGGTAAAGGCCTCCCACAGTTTGCCGGGACGTAGGTAGTTGGCCACATCCTCGACTCCCTCGACACCCAACTGGGAGTCACGCAGACGGCTTACCGCATCATATTCATAGAGCCCCTGAGCGGCCTTGGTCGTCGACTTGATATGCCAGGTGATCAGCTGTGTATCCAGGGATGCAGCCAGCTCCTCCGCCAGCAGAGTCTTGCCGGTACCGGGCTCCCCCTTGATCAGCAGTGGGCGTTCGAGAATCACCGCGGCATTGACCGCCTGCTTGAGTGCATCGGTGGCTACATAGGTGGACGTGGAATCAAACGCCATGGGAGAGAAGTCCTTGTCGGCTGTTCACAGGAATTCAAACGAGTGTACGGAATTCAGCTGTAAGCTGTAAGTTGAAAGAAGTGAGAGATGAGAGGTAAGAGGTAAGATTCTTCCTTCTTACGCCTTTCCATATCCCTCAATCAGAATCGCTGGGTCGCGTTCTCCGTTCCCCCTTGCCACCTGCTGGCGCATGACCTGGGCTGCGAGCCCGGACATGGGGACCGCTGAGGTTGAGCGCTGGGCCTGCGCAACTGCCATGTCGAGGTCCTTGAGCAGGGTGCGCAGATGCCATTTTGGAGCATCGAAGTCGCGGTCGGCCATTCGTGGTGTCAGCATGCGAAAGGGAGTGGAGTCGGCGAACCCTCCGGTGAGTGCGTCACAGAGACGAGTGGCATCCACACCACTGGCCTCAGCCATGGCAACCATTTCGGCGATTGCCGCAGCGGCACAACCAACCAGCATCTGGTTGCAGATCTTGGTGACCTGACCCGCGCCAACCTCGCCCATATGGGTGATACGGGCGGCCATGGGCTCGAGGATTGGGCGCGCGGCCTCGACATCCTCGGCACTGCCGCCACACATGATCGCCAGGCTACCCGATTCGGCACCTGCTACGCCGCCGGAAACAGGCGCGTCGACCCAACTGACACCGTTGTCGTGACGCAATAGCGCAGCCAGCTCGCGGGTAACGGCGGGGTCACTGCTCGACAGGTCGATCAGACGCTGACCGGGACGTGCGTGACGGGCAATGCCGTCATCACCCATGACGACTTCTTGGACCACGTCGGTGTTGGCCAGACATAGCATGATCACATCGACGCTCTGTACCAGTTCGGCAATGCTGGTCGCGAGTTGTGCACCGGTGGCATCGGCGGCATGACGCGCCTTGTCCGGTGAGCGATTCCACACCACCAATGGATAGCCGGCAGCGGCCAGTCGTCGCGTCATGGGGTCGCCCATCAGGCCGATGCCGATAAAGCCGAGGCGGGGTAGGGACATGAAGTCCTCCTTTGGTTGTCGATGTTGTTGTTGATGTTGTTGATGTTGTTGATGTTGTTGATGTTGTTGATGTTGTTGATGCGAGCGGGAAGTCGCTGCCGCGCTGCCTGGTGCAGTACGGCATTCGCATATTGTGTCGAGGTCAGTCGATGTCCTGAAGGTCCTTGAGACTATCGACATCGATATGAATGCCGGCGTCGTCAACCGGCACTTCATGATACTGATTCTGGTGACGCCGAATAACGTGCTTGCCTCCCTCATCTCCTCTCAGTGACGCCAGCTCCGGCCAGAAATCACGCCCCATGATCACCGGATGACCGGGACGCCCCGCATACGACGGCCGAATGATATGTGAACGTCCCGCCTCCCTCTGCATGGCTCGCAAGGTCTCTGACCGGATGCAGGGCATGTCGCCGAGCAGGATCGCAACCGCCGAGACATGCTGTAGAGACTCATCCTGCTCAAGGTGTGTGATGGCTTCTCCCAAACTGGCGCCCAGACCGGATTCGGCGTGACGCACACGCAGGATTGGCGTTGTTCCGGAGAGGCCAAGTACGCGGATATCATCTTCCTCGCGCACCACCACCCGCAGTAGCGGAAAGGCTTCGTTGGCTTGCGCCACTGTACTTTCCAGCAATGTCCGGCCATCCGGCAGTCGACAACAGCGTTTGTCATCCTCGCCAAAGCGCCGCGAGTAACCAGCGGCCAGTATCATTCCCAGTACAGTTTCGGCGCTCATTATGTGGTCTCTCTGAGTGGGTGTTCCCGAGGTTGAGGCTCCTGTCGCGGATCATGATAGCGAAGCGCTTCAACCAATAACGAGAAGGCCGGAGAGGATTGGCGGCGGTGGGGATAATAGAGATGGAAGCCCGGAAAGGTCGGGCACCAGTCCTTCAGCACCTGCATAAGGCGTCCAGCATCAAGGTGAGGGCGAGCCATGTCTTCCGGGATGAATGCGACGCCAAGCCCGGCCAGTGCCGCGGTCAGAATGGGTTGGGTATCGTTGATGATGAGCTGGCCCGTCGTGTGAACGTTTATTTCACGACTGTTGCGCTCGAACTCCCATGCGTATAGCGATCCGGATGTCGGAAAGCGGAATCCAATGCAGTTGTGCTGGGTAAGGTCGCCGGGAGCTTCCGGCAGCGGTTGGCGAGTGAAATAGGTCGGAGCAGCAACGACCACCAGGCGCATGTCCGGTCCGATGCGGGTCGCGATCATGTCTTGCGCCACGCGTTCGCCGATGCGTACCCCAGCATCGAATCGTTCGGAGACAATATCGGTCAGTCCATTATCGATGCTGATCTCGACGTTGATGTCCGGGTATCTGTCGAGAAGCGGCGCCAACCGGGGCAGGAGAATACTGTCTGTGGCGTGGCCGCTACTCGAGATGCGTATGGTGCCGGCTGGTTTGTCACGTAGTTCACTCAACGCAGCCAGGCCTGACTGGATTTCCGTGAAGCAAGGATCAAGCGTTCGCAGCAGGCGTTCCCCCGCCTCGGTTGGAGACACGCTACGCGTGGTGCGTGTCAGTAACCGAATGCCAACCCTTTCTTCCAGTCCGCGGATGGTGTGACTCAGCGCCGATTGGGATACACCGAGTTCAGTGGCTGCTCGGGTGAAGCTTCCTTTCTCCGCCACCATCAGAAATGCGTGGAGGTCATTGAAGTTCTCTCGAGACATTGATGAGCCTCCCTCATTGGTCCGTAGAGTTTTTATGGTATCCAATCATGAAAACTTCGGCTCACTGAAGCCCGCCGTACCGTGACATGCGGTTTGAGGGTCTTGCACTCGGAAGGAGTTCAAGACACATGGACCGCAGCTTGAGCTAGTCAGACCGGCGTGGAGCAATGCCGAACTTCAGTCTGTCATCCTGTTATTGGATATGGCGACTATCCTTTCATAAGAACTAAGTGACATACGCATTATTCATGAGTGGCGTTCATGAGGGTATGTCCATTTCGAGCAGTAATCCTCTGCGGGAGAGACTGCTAAGGTAGTTGACGTCCTTGTGTGATAGCGAAGCACGGAGCTGGCCTGGCGTCGGCTCCGGTTTGTTGTTGTCACCGGATTTCGCATCGTGAGGAGGGGAGGATGGTCACACTCAATGTCAACGGTCAGGTGGTTGAGGCCGATGTCGAGGCGGATACACCCTTGCTGTGGGTGCTGCGCGACACACTCAAGCTCACCGGCACCAAGTTCGGTTGTGGTATGTCGCTCTGCGGGGCCTGTACGGTCCATCTCGATGGCCAGGCCGTGCGTACCTGTACGCTGCCTGTATCGGCAGCGGTGGATGGAGAAATCGTCACCATCGAGAGCGTCGGAGACAGCTCTGTTGGTGAGGCGGTACAGGCGGCCTGGCAGAATCTGGATGTCGTGCAGTGCGGGTACTGCCAGTCCGGACAGATCATGAGCGCCGTCGCGCTGCTGGAAGAGAATCGCACACCCTCGGATGAGGATATCGACAGCGCCATGGGCGGTAATGTCTGCCGCTGCGCCACCTATGTGCGTATCCGTGCTGCCATCCATGCCGCCGCCGAGTCGCTGGCCTGAGGAGGAATCATGACGCGATATATCGAGAATGCCAGCCGCCGCCGGTTTCTCAAGGGTTCCACGGGGCTGACTCTGGCGCTGTATTTTCCCTGGAGTCTGGCGCAGGCGGCAAGCGAGTCCAGTGACTCGGCTGCGGTGGAGGATAGCCAACCCTTCGAGCCCAATGCTTTCCTGCGTATTGGTGAAGACAACAAGGTTACCGTGATCGCCAAGCACCTGGAAATGGGGCAGGGGACCTACACCGGGTTGGCGACCATCGTCGCGGAAGAGCTCGATGCGGACTGGTCGCAGGTCGATGTCGAGAGCGCCCCGGCCGACGCCAGTCGCTACAACAACCTTTTCTGGGGGCCGTCACAGGGCACCGGTGGTAGTACCGCCATTGCCAACTCCTGGGAGCAGCTACGCCAGGCCGGGGCCTCCGCTCGTGCCATGCTGGTGGCCGCTGCCGCACAGCAGTGGGGTGTGCCTGGCGAAGAAATTGTGGTCGAGAAGGGCATGGTCAAGCATTCGGCGTCAGACAATGAGGCCAGCTTCGGCGAGCTTGCAGCAGCGGCTGCCGAGTTGCCGGTTCCCTCTGATGTGCCACTCAAGGACCCTGCCGACTTCACCTTGATTGGCCAGCACATTCGTCGTCAGGACAGCGCCGACAAGAGCACCGGACGTGCGATATTCACGCAGGATATCCATCTGCCTGACATGCTGACGGCCATGGTAGCTCACCCGCCGCGTTTCGGAGCCAAAGTGAGCAGCTTCGATGCCACTGAGGCCAGTAAGGTGCGAGGGGTCGTCGAAGTGGTGGAGATTCCCTCTGGAGTCGCGGTGCTGGCTACCGATACCTGGAGCGCCAGGCAGGGACGCGAGGCTCTGACGGTGGAGTGGGACGAGAGCGAAGCCTTCAAGCTGGGCACCGAGGAAATCTTCGAACGCTATCGCGAGCTTGCCGAGTCACCGGGGACGGTGGCAGAGCAGCGTGGTGACACCGATACCGTGCTGGCGGATACCGAGCACACGCTGGAAGCGTCATACGACCTGCCCTACCTGGCGCATGCGGCCATGGAGCCGCTCAACTGTGTCATCCAGCTCTCTGATGAAGGCTGCGAGGTATGGAATGGCGCCCAGATGCATACCTATGACCAGAGTGTACTGGCCGAACTGTTTGATCTGACGCCGGAGCAAGTGAAGATCAACACCCTCTACGCCGGAGGCAGTTTTGGACGTCGGGCTGCCAAGGGGGCCGACTATGTCCTCGAGGCGGCCAACATCGTCAAGGCCATTGATGGCCGGGCACCGGTCAAACTGGTCTGGTTCCGCGAGGATGATATGCGTGCCGGCAACTATCGCCCGCTGTTCCATCACCGCCTCTGGGCAGGGTTGGATGACGAAGGGCAACTGGTGGCATGGCGTCACCGGCTGGTGGGTCAGTCCATCGCGTTGGGCTCACCCTTCGAGGAAGGGATGATTCAGGATGGTATTGATATCACCTCGGTGGAAGGCGCAGCCAACCTTCCCTACGCCATTCCCAATCTACAGGTGGAACTGCACACACCAACGGATATCGGAGTGCCCATCCAGTGGTGGCGTTCGGTAGGTTCGTCGCACACGGCATTCTCGACGGAGTGCTTCATCGATGAGCTGGCAGCCGAGTCCGAAAAGGACCCTGTGGCATGGCGTCTGGAGATGCTCGGTGATCATCCGCGCCACGCAGGCGTACTGGAGCTGGTTGCCGAGAAGGCGGGGTGGGGCTCACCGTTGGCTGAAGGAGAAAGTGAGGGCGTGCGTCGCGGACGAGGCATCGCGGTGCATGAGTCGTTCAGTTCCTATGTTGCCCAGGTGGCCGAGGTCAGCGTCGAGAGCAATGGCAGTGTGCGTGTGGATCGAGTGGTCTGTGCCGTGGATTGTGGCATTGCAGTCAACCCTGATGTGGTCCGAGCTCAGGTCGAGGGTAGCATCGGCTTCGCCCTGACTGCGGCGCTGTACGGCGAAATCCGTCTGACCGAGGGGCGAGTGGAGCAGTCCAACTTTCATGATTATCAACCGCTGAGAATCGATGCGATGCCGGAAGTCGAGGTACATATTGTGCCTTCGGCGGAGGCCCCCACCGGGATCGGAGAGCCTCCGGTACCGCCACTGGCTCCTGCGGTAGTGAATGCGATCTTCGCCGCGACTGGTCAGCGAATCCGGCGTCTACCGATCGGCAATCAGTTGGCGAGTTGAGCATGCAGCATCTGGATCTGCGTGTTATCGAGCAGACACTGGCCTGGTCGCGCGAGGGCGAAACGTTGTGGTTATGCACGGTTCTGGCCACCTACGGATCTTCGCCCCGTGCGCCGGGCTCATTGCTGGTGGTTCGTGGTGATGGGCGTCATCTTGGCTCGTTGTCGGGGGGCTGTGTGGAGGATGACTTCCTCGTACGGCTGGCCAACGGCGAGTTCTCCGCTCCTGTCACCACATTACGCTACGGCGCGAGCGGTGCCGATGGTGCGGGGATCACCCTGCCCTGTGGCGGCATTCTCGATGTGTTGATCGAACGCCTGACGCCGGACACCGATACCAGAGTCCATCTGGAAGTGTTGCTGGATACCTTGAAGGGGCATCAGCCGCTGGCGCGTCGTGTTGACCTGAGCAACGGTGACCGTCACTTCGTTGAGGATACCGGTATTGGGCCCCGGGTGATGGTGGATACCGAACGCGGCGCGGCTCAGATTCGCATGGCGCCCGTGGCACGCCTGGTGATTGCCGGCATCTCGCCTGTCGCGGAGGCCTGTGCCCAGTTTGCCGTGGGGTTGGGGTTCGAGGTGATTGTCTGTGATCCGCGCGAGGAGGAACTGCGAGGATTCGAGGTTGAAGGAGTACAGGTCCGTCCTGAATTGCCATCGGCTTTCATTGCCGCTGGGCATTGCCACGCAGCCACAGCCATAGTGGCGCTGACCCATGACCCACGAATCGATGACCTGGCGATGATCGAGGCCGTGCGCACCCCGGCTTTCTATATCGGTGTGATGGGATCGATGCGCACCTCTCGAGCGCGTGCCGATCGCTTGCGTCGCTCTGGTGGCCTGAGTGAGCACGAGGTGGCGCGCTTGCATATGCCGATCGGCCTGGATCTGGGCAGCAGAACACCCGCTGAGATTGCGTTGTCGGTGATGGCCGATATCCTGCGTGTCCAGCGAGGTAAGCCGCGCGATTCGCTTTGATTCAAGTCCGGTGAATACAGGCTTCGTCGCCGCTGGACTTCCGCCGAGAGCGGTCATAGTCTGGACGGACGCTTTCTCTTCACTCCACCAGGACACAGGACGATGTTCGAGTATTCTCTGGCTCACTGGACGACGTTTGCCACCGCTGCTGTGCTGCTGAATCTTTCTCCGGGCCCGGATATGGCATTTATTCTCGGACAGACCGCACGCTATGGAAAACGCGGTGGCTATGCGGCGATGTTCGGTGTCTGGAGTGGTGCGACCGTGCATGTTGCCATGGCGGCGTTGGGCCTGTCGGCGATATTGATGACCTCGGCTGTGGCGTTTTCCGTCGTCAAGTGGATCGGTGCTGCGTATCTGGTCTGGTTGGGCATTCAGGCGTTGCGCGCACGTCCGTCATCAGCGGAACAAGTCCCACCTGAGGTGGCCCAGTGTCGCCAACGGGATATCTATCGTCAGGGCATCATGATCTCGTTGCTCAATCCCAAGGTGGCGATTTTCTTTCTTGCCTTCCTGCCCCAGTTTGTCGTGCCCGGTGCCGGTCCGGTCAGTCTGCAGTTGGCGCTGCATGGCATGCTGATCATTGCTGTGGCCGCGATTATCGAACCTCCGCTGGTGCTGGCCGGTGCGCGTATTGCTACGGCATTGCGGGGTAGCTCACGCCTCGGACTATGGTGCGAGCGTGGACTGGGAGCGCTGTTTGTGGCGCTGGGCGTCAAGTTGGCGATGAGTTCACGCATTGCGTGACACCATAAGCGGAGACCATCATGCGTCTGCATGTGTTGTCCGACCTGCACCTCGAGCACTTCGCCGAGGGGCGTGAGATTCCCGAGGTTGATTGTGATGTGGTTGTGCTCGCGGGCGACATCCATGTCGGGCTCACTGGACTGGAGTGGGCTGCCCAGCGTTTTGCCGATACCCCGGTGATCTATGTGCCGGGCAATCATGAGTTCTACCAGCATCGCATGGATGCACTACGCGGAGAGATGCGTCAGCGCGCCGATGAACTGCGCATTCATCTGCTCGATAACAACAGTGTGGAACTCCAGGGCGTACGTTTTCTCGGCAGTACACTATGGACCGACTATGCGCTCTACGATGAGCGCCCCGAGGGAGATCGCACCGATATTCCGTTTGCCAACCTCTCGGCGGCGCTGCGCCTGATGCCGGATTACGCGGTGATCGAGCAGCCGCAAGGCGAGGTGTTTTCTCCGGAGGAAAGCGTACGCCTGCATCGCGAATCGCTCAGTTGGTTGCGCCACGAGTTGGCTCAACCGCATGACGGGCCCTGTGTGGTGGTTACCCATCATGCGCCACTGCCGCTCAGTATCCCGCCGCGTTACCGAGGTGATGTGTTGTCACCGGCCTTCGCCTCCGATCTGGAACAGCTGATGGGGCGGGCAGCATTGTGGATTCATGGTCATGTCCATGATCCGGTGGATTGCGATGTGCATGGGACTCGAGTGTTATGCAATCCGGCGGGCTACCCGGGAGAGCGCCCGCCGGAGGAACTACAGCTCGGCCTGGTGGTAGAGGTGGGCTGAGTCTCGGGCGGTTTCTACTGGCTTGGTTTCTACTGGCTTGGTTTCTACTGGCTTGGTTTCTACTGACATGGCTGCTACTGACTCAGTTACTACTTACTCTGCAACTGTTCCTTCAGCTTGTTGGGCAGTTTCTTGATGATCAGGCGGTCGCGTTCGGCATCGTATTCGATGCTGTTGCCCAGTAGATGAGAATCAAAACTGATCGAGACGCCCTCGGCGCGGCCGGTAAAGCGGCGGAACTGGTTGAGGGTACGCTTGTCTGGTGGGATTTCCGGCGACAGTCCATAGTCGGCATTGCGGATATGATCGAAGAAGGCGCGCGGGTTGTCATCGTCGACCAACGCCGAGAGGTCCTCAAGGGTCATGGCTTCGCCGCGGCTGGCCTGATCATTGGCATAGTCGATCAGTGCATCGGTCTTCTCACGTGAAGCTTCCTCGGCCATGTCCTCGCTTTCGACATAATCGCTGAACGCCTTGAGCAGGGTACGGGTCTCGCTCTTTGGATCGACGCCATCCGAGGCGCCCAGCAGTGCCTGCATATCATCGGCCAGTTTGCGCCCACCGCGGTCCGCCAGCAGTGATAGATACTGGCTGGATTCACCGCCTTGTTGCCATTGGGTCAGGTTGATTCGCGCCGCCAACGACATCTGACTGTGGTTGATCTGGCCGCTGATCGCCACGCGTTGGTCGCCGTCGATCACGAAGCCATCACGATGATGCACCAGCACCATGAACAGGGTGCGTGTCTCGCCCTGTTGTTGGTCGACCATGATGAAGTGACCGCCCAGTGGAAGGTGGGCATCGATCACTCGCGCCAGTTGTTCAGCGAAGCCATTGGCCAGGCTGAGCAGGTCGCCGTTGCCGGCAACGAAGGCTTCCAGGTCGGTGGGAAAACGACTGTTGATCACCAGTTTAGGGGCTTCGCCGGAGGCGTCGTTCTCGCCATCTTCATCCTGCCACGGTGGCGTATCGTCATCGCTACTGGCTTGCTCGACTGGGGTGGCCGATGCATCCCTGAAGCGCCCCCAGCGCTTCGATTTACCGTGGTAGGCATCAGCGAGGCGTTGAATCAGGCCTTCCAGCGCCTCACTGGGGGGATGGAGTTCCGTGGCGGGAATCTGACGCGCTGGCGTGTCGCTATCGGACTTGTCGAGACGCTGGATGACACAGGCGTTGATCGGCATGGAACCCTCTCGGTGAAGCGGTGGAAACGGCCGCCGATGATAGCATAGCGATCGAGCTGACTGCTGTGCAGTCAGCTCGAACTCACGGTCTCAAAAGATCAGGATTGCTGGCGATCAGGGTTTGAGGCGATAGCCGCTGCGGAATATCGCCTGAACGATCACCAGTGATATCACCATGAACAGCACAATCATGCCGAGGCTGACCCAGATGCTGACATCGCCGACGCCGTAGAAGCTCCAGCGAAAGCCGGATACCAGATAGACCACCGGATTGAACAGGGTCACGGTCTGCCATACCGGCGGCAGCATATCGATGGAGTAGAAGGTGCCGCCAAGGAAAGTCAGCGGGGTGATGATCAGTAGCGGGACCAGCTGCAGTTTTTCGAAGCCGTCCGCCCAGATGCCGATGATGAAGCCGAGCAGACTGAAGGTCAGTGCGGTCAACACCAGGAACAGGATCATCATCAGCGGGTGAGCAATGCTGAAGGGCACGAACAGGCTGGCGGTGGCCAGCACGATCAGGCCGAGGATGATCGATTTACTGGCCGCCGCACCGACATAGCCGATAACGATCTCCAGCGGCGTAATCGGCGCCGAGAGAATCTCGTAGATCGAGCCGGTGAAGCGCGGAAAGAAGATACCGAAGGACGCGTTGGATACGCTCTGGGTCAACAGCATCAGCATGATCAGGCCCGGCACGATAAAGGAGCCGTATTCGATGCCGCCGACCTGGCTGATGCGCGAACCGATGGCGGAACCGAACACCACAAAGTAGAGCGAGGTCGACAATACTGGCGATACGATACTCTGCGCTACGGTACGCATGGCTCGAGCCATCTCGGCGACGTAGATGGACTTGATGGCGATGAGATTCATGCGCGCTCCCTGACCAGATTGACGAAGATTTCCTCGAGCGAGCTCTGGCGAGTGTGAAGATCCTTGAAGCTCAGACCAGCAGACTCCACGCTGGCCAGCAGGTCGGCAATGCTTCCCTGATGGTCGCTGTCCTCTCGCGATGCATCGTAGCTGTAGACCAGTGCATGACCGTCTTCTGCCAGGCGCAGGTCGAATCTCTCCAACGCTGTCGGCACCGCCGAGACGGGTTCATGCAGATGCAGTGTCAGTTCCTTGCTGCCCAGGCTGCGCATCAACTGATGCTTGTCCTCGACCAACACCAGTTCACCATTGCGGATGACGCCGATGCGGTCGGCCATCTCCTCGGCTTCCTCGATGTAGTGGGTGGTCAGGATAATGGTCACACCGTTATCGCGTAGTCCACGCACCACTTCCCACATATCGCGGCGTAGCTCTACATCGACGCCTGCAGTTGGCTCATCGAGAAACAGCACTTCAGGTTCGTGTGCCAGTGCCTTGGCGATAAGCACTCGACGCTTCATGCCTCCGGAGAGCGTAATCAAGCGATTCTTGCGCTTGTCCCATAGGCTCAGGGAGCGCAGTACCTTCTCGATATGGCCGGGATTCTTCGGTTTGCCGAACAGCCCACGACTGAAGCTGACGGTATCCCATACGGTGGAGAAGGCTTCATTGGTCAGTTCCTGTGGCACCAGACCGATGCGTGAGCGGGCTTCGCGAAACTCCTCGAGGATATCGTGGCTGCCGACGCGCACATGGCCTGCGCTGGGGTTGACCAGTCCACAGACCACGCTGATCAGGGTGGTCTTGCCGGCGCCATTGGGTCCGAGCAGCGCGAAGATCTCGCCGCGACGAATGCTCAGGTCGACTCCCTTGAGCGCTTCAAATCCGCTGGCATAGACCTTGCGCAGCCCTTCGATCTCGATCATTGCTTCCTGCACGATACATGACTCCAGAGGATACAAGAGGCACCAGCTTGCTTGTGATCGGCGAGGTGGTGATCTTCAGTGGCGTGGTGGTACGTCCAGCATACGTGGCAATACATCTTCGGCCTTGCGACTGAAGCGGCGATGGAATGCCATCAATACGTGTACCAGTGCCAGCACGAAAAGGGTCCAGCCCAACCAGCCGTGCAACAGGTTGGCCGGCGCCATCAGCCATTCGATCTTGCCGCTTTCGAAGCCGGACATCAGTGGTAATCCAAAGGGCTCGAAGCTACGCCCCGAGCCATACTGGCGCAGCAGGGCGATGCTCGGAATCACCAACAGCAGCGCGTAGAGAACAATATGCCCCAGTCTGGCCAGTGCGCTGACGCTGGCAGGGCGTCGTGCATGATTGACCAGTGCCCAGCCGAGGCGCAATACCATCAGCACAAGAATGCTGAAGCCGGTTGGTTTATGGGTGGCCCAGAGTAGCTCGTCCAGCCAGGAATCTTCTGCCAGCGAGGTGACTGTTGCGGTTGTCAGTTGCCAGACTACCAGTGCGGCAACGCCCCAATGCAAGGCTCGGGTAAGGGTACCGTAGCGTTGAGGGGTATCCATTGCGGGCATGGTGTGCTCCCTGGTTGCGCTGTAATCGGTTCCAGCATAGCCGCTTGATGGGAAACTTCTACGTTATAAACGAGGAGACGAGTCGATCTGAAAAAAAGAAGGAAGTGGGAGGAGGAAAGAGAGAGAAAGAAAGAGGGGAATGACGATGGCCCCGCGCAGACGCGGGGCCGGAGGGCACTGGCGTGGACTCAGCCGCGGCTGGTGATTTCCAGCAGGTGATAGCCGAACTGGGTCTTCACCGGGCCGTGAACCTTGTTCAGGTCACCGGAGAAAACCACTTCATCAAACTCGCGTACCATCTGACCGGGACCGAAGCTGCCGAGGTCTCCGCCCTGACGGCCGGAAGGGCAGTTGGAGTTGTTGCGAGCCACATCAGCGAAGTCGCGACCGCCTTCGATCTCGGACTTGAGCGCGAGGCACTGTTCTTCGGTGTCGACGAGGATATGACGGGCAGTGGCCTGTACCATGGGGAAGCTCCTGGGGAAAATGAAACGGCAAGGCTAGCATGAGCGCTCTTGTGAGGCACCCCCGATGAGCCACTGTTATCGGTGAAAGGGATGGAAGAAGGACGAAATCGTGCAGAGTAACCATGAGCACAATGATGGCATCAGGCTGGCTCGGATACTGGTCAGCGCTTGCCTGATGGGCGATCCAGTGCGCTATGACGCCGGGCACAAGTGGCTGGCCGATGAGCGTCTGCGGCACTGGCAACAACAGCGGCGTCTGGTGGTGGTCTGTCCCGAAGTAGCTGGCGGCCTGCCGACTCCCAGACCTGCCGCCGAGATTCAGCAAGCCAGCGGGGCAGATGTGTTGGCCGGCGAGGCACGCATTCTCGATGCCGATCACAATGACCCGACCGAAGCTTTCGTGCGTGGTGCTCATCTGGCACTGGAGGCGGCCAACCGACATGGCTGCCGTCTGGCGTTGTTGACTGAAGGCAGCCCATCCTGCGGAAGTGGCAGTATCTACAGCGGTGACTTCAGTGGTGTCCGGCAGCAGGGCGAAGGCGTTACCGCGGCACTGTTGCGAGCCCATGGCATTGAAGTCTTCAGTCAGCAGCAGCTCGATGCACTGGAACGTCGATTGGCCGAGCTCGACCGTGCCAGCCAGTGACTACGCATCCAGTAACTACGCAGCCAGTGACTACGGCGTCACCGGTAAAGTCACCAGTTGCTGACGCCATTGACCATCGCGCAGGACCTCCACCGGTATCAGGCTACCCGGCAGAGCGCGGTCCATCATGGCGCGGACTTCCGCCGGCTCGCTGACCTCGTGACCGGCTATACGCAGTACCTGATCCCTGGCTTGCAGGCCGGCATATTGTGCGGGGCTGTTTTCTGCGACTTCGGCAATGACCAGTGAGTCTGTCTCTTGCTCAAGGTCGATACCGAGTGTCGGAGTTGCTGTGGGGGAGCTGTGCGGTTCGGTGACGAATACTGCATCGGCGAGCTCATGAGGCGCGCTACAGGCTTCGTTGGCTTCAAGGGGAATCAGTCCACTGACAGCAGTGATGCCATGGCCTGCCAGTTGATGGGCAATACCGTCAGCGTACTCGACATGACCCCGTCCAACGATGCCGATCACCAGCGGGTGCTGGTGACTGGCGTTGGCCAGGCTAGCGGCCATGGCACTGTCCCAGACCAGTTGCGCACGGATAAAGGCATCACTGACGCTGTCACTCAGTTGCTCCGTAGTGTGTTGCTGGAAGCTTTCCAGCAAACGGCTACGGTAATGAGCACTCGGCGGCAGGGGAACCGGTACGCCATGGCGTTGCTCGAGCGACCACTGCTCGCTGCTCGGTTCCGTCAGCTCACGGCGTTGCTGAGCAGTGACGTTGAGTGCCACCAGTGGCAGGCGGTGATCGCGGGCGAAATGCATGATCGGAAGGTAGAGATCGGCATCGCGGCCCCAGTAGCGATACCAGTGGGTTTTATCCAGTAATTGCCGCTCATTCAGCTCGCCAGCGACCCATTGGTCCAGAGCGGGCTGAGCGTCACGCGGCAGCATCTCGAGGCCGATGGCCATATCCGCCTGCCGTGAGTGAAGTGCCGCAATGGTGTTCAACTGCCAACGGTGGTGGGCCGATTGATCATGCTGTTCACCGAGCAGCACGACCTGTTGGCTGGCCAGGGTTTGCCAGCCCATGGACGGTTGAGGTCCCGCGGCACCGGTACCTGGTGTCAGCCATTGGCCGGGTGTGGCGCAGGGGCTTGCCGCAGCGGACAGGTTAGCGGTCAGCAGCAGGGCCGTTGTCAGGCACGTCAATATCAGGTCTCGCCGGTAGCGAGCGGAAAAACCGGCCTGCTGATTGGCCTGTGCCCCGAGTCTAACCATGGTGGTGCTCCCTTTCCTGATTGAAACCCCTGAAATCCATATCGGTTGCCCCTTTGAGGGCATCGCGTTCTCGTTACGCCGAAGGCTATACATGGCCCAGCACGGTCACATTCCTTCAGTGGCCGGGGTACCATAGCTTCTGGTTGTGTGCAGAAAGAATGAGTGTTCGCAGGGCTTGTCACATGGCGAGTGCCCATGAGCAGGATGCGACACACTGCGGCAGAGCGACCCTTCATTCAGCAAATACCCCGGAGCAGTAGAGAGTATGCCTCTTGATCACGCCCAGCGCTTTGCCCATCTGACCGAACTGTTGGTGCGCTGGCAGTGGTTATGGGCGCCGGCGCCCTTTGTGCACCGTCATTCGCCTTGGCTTGGAGCATCATCGGACCAGATCGAGGCCGCGCAGGCAATCGGTGCCTGTCTGACGGCTCTGGAGGACGATGATTGTCAGCGCCTGCAGCATGAGCCCTACACAGGCACGCCTCTAGCGCAATGGCTGCCGGTGACGGAACTGCGGGAGCTGGCTCAAGTGAGCCCGGCCCAGGGCATTATGAGCTCTTTTCCCGACAGTTGGGCGCAGCACGTGAGTGGGCGCAAGTGGCAGCAGATGCAAGCTTTCGCACCCCATGTGATGATGCCTGGCGAGGGGCGGTTGGTGGAGTGGTGCGCCGGCAAGGGGCATCTCGGACGGCTGATGGCTCGCTGGCAACAGCAGCCGGTGGTGGGACTGGAGTGGCAGCCGGCCTTGTGTGTTGACGGTCAACATCTGGCCGATCATCAACAACTCGCTGTCGAGATGGTCTGCCACGATGTCATGCAGCCAGAGGTGGAACAGTGGCTCACCGAAGGCGGTGCGGTGGCGGCGCTACATGCCTGTGGCGATCTGCATGTGCGGCTGGTGGAGTTGGTGCGGGAGCGCGGGACCTCGCTGACGTTGGCACCCTGTTGTTATCAGCGGACCAGCGCTGAACACTATCGGCCACTATCGCGCGAGGGGCAGGCGCTGAGCCGTAATCTGGGGCTGGAGCTGACCCGGGAACATCTGGCAATGGCCGTGCAGGAAACCGTAACCGCATCACGCGGAGAGCAACGCAAGCGCGAGCGCGGCAATGCCTGGCGGCTGGGCTTCGATGAGTTGCAGCGTGAACAACGCGGGCGTGATGAGTACCTTCCGGTACCGAGCCTTGCCTATGGACGCATGCCGGATCAATTCGCGGATTTCTGCCGTTGGGCGGCGCACCGGAAGGGTATCGAACTGGCCGGTGAGATCGACTGGGCGCATTACGAAAGCAGAGGGTGGCTGCGCCTGCGGGACACCAATCGCTACGAATTGGTGCGGCACCTGTTTCGCCGCCCGCTGGAAGTCTGGTTGGTCCTCGATCGAGTCTTGTGGCTGGAGGAGGCCGGCTTCGATGTCGAGCTGTCCGAATTCTGTGCTCGTGAGCTGACACCTCGCAATCTGCTGATCAAGGCTGTACCACCGCGGTAGGCTCCAGTGCCTTGAACGGAACGGCCCGGGCATAAAAAGCCCGGGCCGTGGTTTCTTGCGACAGCTGGAATCGTCGGTTGCTAACGCTTGGGCTTGCGGAAGTTGTCCTGCTCCCAGACCTTGGCGCGCTTGATCATGGGAGTGATGCTGGAGCCCTGAACCAGAATCGAGAACACTGCCACCGAATAGGTCATCACCAGAATGATCTCACGCACATCGATGCCCTTGTCGGGAACCACCATGATGCCGGCGGGAACTGACATCGCCATCGCCAGCGAGAGGCCGCCACGCAGGCCACCCCAGGTAAGAATCGGCACCGACCAGGGGTTGTAGGTGCGGAACCGATTGAAGCCGAAATAGACGGTGCGTACGCTGACGAAACGACCGGCCAGCGCCAGTGGAATGGCGGCCAACGCCAGTACCCAGTCTTCGGGATGGAACGAGAATGCCAACATGACCATGCCGATCAGCAGGAACAGCACACCATTGAGGAATTCGTCGACCAGTTCCCAGAAATGGTCGAGCTGCTGTCGGCTTTCCTCGGAGAACCCCTTGCTGCGGGTGCGGTTGCCGATGATCAGACCCGCTACGACCATTGCCAACGGCCCGGATACGTGGAGGACCTCGGCAAACACATAGCCCGATGTTGGCACCAGCATGGTCAGCATCAGTTCTATCGAGTGCTGATTGGTCTGCTTGATCAGGAAGTGGAACACCCGCCCCAGCACAAAACCGTAGACAATGCCGCCGACCGCTTCCTGCAGGAACAGATGTGAGACGCTGAGGAATGTAGGCTGTGTGTCACCGAACGCAATGGCAAAAATGGTCACGAAGACCACCAGGCCAAAGCCATCATTGAACAGTGACTCACCCTCCACCTGAGTCGAAATACGACGTGGGGCGTTCATCTTCTTGACGATGGCCAGCACCGCAATCGGATCGGTAGGCGAGATCAAGGCCCCGAATAACAGGCAGTAGATCAAGTCGAAATCAATGCCCAGCAGTGACACGACCCCCCACAGCGCGAAGCCGATGAAGAAGGTGGATATCAGTGTACTGCCCATGGCCAGTACAGCGATTTCCCATTTCTGGTCACGCAGATGAGGAAGTTTGGTGCCAAGTGCGCCGGCAAACAGCAAAAATCCGAGCATTCCCTTTAAAAGGAAATCCTCGAAATTCAACTGGTTGATGGCATCTGCAGCCTGGTTATCAATGGTAACCCAACTGACATGGCCGGCAATCGCAATGATCAGAGAAAGCACCAGTGCACCGGCTGTAATGGCGATCGTCGTCTGAAACTTGAGGAACCTTTCGTTGATCAATGAGATTACCATCGCCATCACGGCGAGTAGGCATAGAGTGGCGTACACCGACATTAGTGGGAGCCTCTGGGGTCAATGGATGAGCTGGGAGTGTCCGGCCGAGATGCGGCGGAGCACTGAAATTCGGGAGGGGAGTATGTATCGCCCGGCAATGGCAGGGGCTGACATCACCTGACTCGAGAGCTGATCGGCGCGAGGCGATCAGGGCGGTCGAGGTGAGCGATACAGAGATGTCCATCGAAGCATCTAATCCTGAGGATGACGCCTGCCCGGCGGCACAGGATCGGGCAGGGGAAAGTGCTTGCCGGTGTTTCTTGTCTACTGGCTGGCAGAGGCAGCAGCGCCGGCGGGCTCAACGCAATGCGGAGCGCTTCGCAACAACGCGGATTCCGAGGCCAGCCAGGTACCAGATCGGGACCGGCTGTGCAGCGCAGCAAAGTATACGCCTGTCGTTACCCCGGTGCAGCTGGTGTGGCGCATTTTTTAAAGGTTTGTGTGCAATTATTGTTGTTGTTGAAAAGATACTCTGCGCGACAGTCGCAGGCTGCATCAGTGTATCCTCGAGAAATATACCGATGGCGAGGTAGGCAATGACGCAACAAGGTGATCGTGACCGTCCTGTGGCGATCCCGGCCGAGAGCGGCGCGTTGCAACTGGTCGAGTTGCCGCCGCTGGTGCTGCCTGATCTGAGTGTACGACGATGGTTGCCGTCACCGGAGTTGCGGCCCTGGGTCGACCTGTACTGGTTGGCTGAAGGCCAGGCACCGTCGGTCATTCAAGCGCATGGCTATGCTGACGGCGGAACTACCTTGCTCTTCGAGGGGCTGGATTCCACACAGCCGGAGGGATACTGGGAAGCGCGGCCGTACCATGGGGTTCGGCGTTTTGCGGTCAGTCATCGAGCCATGGGAGTGAGATTGTGTCCCGGTGGCGCCTGGCAATTGGCCGGAGGCCGACGACGAGGACGCTACCTGGCAGAAGTGCTCGATGGTGAACCGTCATGGCTTACCCCGTTGGCCGAAGAACTCGCCGAGTTGCTGACGCTGGGGCAGCGCCTGGTGCATCTGGATGCCTTCCTGTGTCGACTGGCGCATGATGCTGGACTCGCCATCGATACGGTGCAACGTGTCCTGCCGATCCTGACCCAGAGCGAGGTACCGGTTGCTGCGTGGCAGAGTCGCATTGGCATCACCAGACGTGGGCTGGAGCGTATCTTCGAGCGTCAGGTCGGAATGTCACCTGGCCAATTGGCGTTGGCCTGGCGCATCAAGGCCGCGCGTCAGGCGCTGACCGATAGCACGGCGGCGATTGCCGAGATTGCCGTGGATACCGGGTTCCATGACCAGGCGCATCTCACTCACGCCTTCAGGCGTATCGTTGGTGAACCCCCCGGAGCATATCGGCGGCGAAAATGGTCGCAAATCTACAATCGTCGCTGAGGACATCTCGCGATCATGGCAGGGTCAAACTGTCAGGAGACGTGACCATGTCTGTACAACTTACCCGTGAGCAGTTCTACGCACAGCAGCCCCAGATTACCCGCTCGTTGCGCGAACTCTATGAGGCCAGTACTCAGCAGTTGGACGAGCGCCTGGTGTGTCTGGTGTTGCTGCGTAGTTCTCAGCTCAACGGCTGTGCCTTCTGTCTGCACATGCATGATGAGCACGCTCGCCGCGTGGGGGAAACTCCAGACCGCCTCGCGCAGATCGCCGCCTGGCACGAGGCGCGCTGTTTCAGTGAGCGTGAGCGGGCCGCGCTGGCCTGGACCGATGCGCTGACGCAACTGGCCATCCATGCCCCCAGTGAGGCCCAGCGTGCGCAGCTTGCAGAGCACTTCAGCGTCGAGGAACGTGTCAATCTGAGTGCCTTGATCGTGACCATCAACAGCTGGAACCGGTTCGCGGTTGGCTTCTCGTTCACACCGGGCGAATAAGCGTCAAGAGTGGTTAGCGCACCCGGTAGGGATCGGGTGCTCCGCTTTCCGGACGCCAGCGGCTGCGCTCGCCATGCAGCGTCAATACCAGTTGGCGGGCGCCACCCTGGTCGCGGTGCTCACATAGATAAATACCTTGCCAGGTACCCAGCGCCAGGCGTCCTTCTGTTACCGGGACGCTGACACTCGAACCCAGCAGGCTGGCCTTGAGATGGGCCGGCATATCGTCACTGCCTTCATAGGTATGACGATAGTAGGGGGCATCTTCCGGCACCATCGCATTGAAGTGGCTCTCGAAGTCCTGACGCACCGTCGGGTCGGCGTTCTCGTTGATGGTCAGAGAGGCCGAGCTGTGCTGGATGAAGACATGCAGCAGACCGGCTCGAGCCTCGGCCAGCGCTGGCATGGCCTTGACGATCTCATCGGTGATCAAATGAAAGCCGCGCTGACGCGGCGCAAGGCGCAGGGTTGTCTGATGCCACATGGTGCGGAAATTTCTCTTGCGGGATATGTCTTATCGTAGCGCATTGCGTCGCAAGAGTTCGAACATCAAGCCCCCTGGCGGTCGAGCAGGTCTGGTATCTATCAGCGATACATGCTGGCCGCTACTGGTGGATGACTTCTTGCTGCGCTTCTGATTGGGCTTGTGGCTGAGTGCGGACACGTGTTGCGATCAGCAGCGCCACAGCCACCAGCAGAGCGCCGCTGAAGGCGAAGGTTCCCAACACGCCACTGGTATCGAACAGTACACCACCGACGGCAGCACCGGTTGCGATGGCCAGCTGAATGGAGGCGCCGAGCAGACCACCGGCGCTTTCCGCTTCATCAGCGACAACACGCGTGAGCCAGGTGGACCATGCTACCGGCACCGCACCGAAAGCCAGCCCCCACAGTGTGATCATCAGGGCGTCTGTCCACAGCGATAGACCTCCCAGCGTTACCAGCAGCCAGGCAATGGCACCCATCGCCAGCGGCATGCTCAGCAGCGTCAATCGCAAGTGGTGTTCCAGCCATCTACCGGCCAGCAGCGTACCGGTGAGGTTGGCCAGCCCGAAGGCCAGCAGTGTGCTGGAGATGCTGTGAATACCAGCACTGGAAATCTGCTCGAGGAACGGGCGCAGGTAGGTGAAGAACGCGAAATGTCCGCAGAATACCAGCATCGCCGCGAGGATCCCTACGCCAATTCCCGGCCTGACCATCACATCGACCAGAGTACGTAGCGGAGTAGGGCGTTGCGGCGGCATCGAGGGCAGCGTCAGGATCTGCACCAACAACGTGATAACGGCAACAGCGGTGGCGATCAGAAACACATTGCGCCAGCCGAGCAGGTCGCCGAGAAAGCTGCCGAGTGCCGCAGCGCTGATGGTGGCAATCGGTACGCCGGTAAAGATCAGCGATAGGGCCCTTGGCACATCGTGCTCACGTACCAGACGCATGGCGGTCGCCGTGGATAGTGCCCAGAAGCCGCCCAGGGCGATACCCAGTAGAATGCGGCCGAACAGCAGCCAGCCGAGGTTGGGCGAGAAATACACCGTCAAGTTGGCAACGATCAGAATAACCGAGAAGCCCTGCAGTACCTGGCGACGGTCGAGGCCACGAGTCATCGAGGTTACCAGCAGACCGGAAACCAGTGCGACCAGGGCGGTGGTGGTCACGGCCTGACCTGCCTGTCCTTCGCTGATTGATAACGAGTGAGCCATCGGTGTCAGCAGGCTGGCCGGTAGAAATTCGGACATCACCAGACTGAACACGCCCAGTGCCAGTGACACCACCGCCCCCCATGCTGATGCGGCCTGTTGTGGGGGCGCATCCTGTGTAGGTGACGCCATGCAGAGCTCGTGGTTCATTATCTTTCCTTCCGTGACTTGGGATCGGGATGGAAAGCAGGGTAAAGTAGCTGGCTCATACTAACTATCATTGAAAGTCTCGAATGTTTGATCAATCGTCCGGATTGGCGAATCCAATATCGCCTCCCGGTGCGTCGAGTGAGTGGATCAGCGAGCTGTTGCTGGGTATGCGTCTCGCCGGACTCGAGTACCGTCGAATACAGATGGCGCCACCTTTTGGGGTCCGTTTCGATACCCTGAGCAGTTGTGCGCAGTTTCATTTTGTCGCCCAGGGGCCAGTCTTCTTGAGTACGGCAGGCACGGATGACCTGAGGCTGGACAGCGGTGATGCGGTGTTATTGCCTCGAGGAGGCGGTCACCAGTTGCTGTCGTCGCAGGATGTGGCGAGTCGCGATATAGACGCCATCGAGGCCATTCCGGTATGCGATGCGTTCAGCTGTGTCACGGAATGTCCGCAGGACTCCTGCCGTAGCCAGGATGTACGTATCTTCAGTGGACGGATGAAATTTGACCTGGGCGGAATGCATCCCTTGATCTCGCTGATGCCGAGAGTCATGCACGTCGGTACGCTGCTGTCGCGTTACCCCGAGGTACTGCCGATGCTGGAGGCGATGGAGCGTGAGTCTCGTCTGGAACGGGTTGGCGCGGCGGCCATCCTGTCGCGCCTGGCCGATGTGGTAGCGGCCTGCATCGTTCGTGCCTGGGTGGAGTGCGGCTGTGGCGATGTTGGCGGCTGGGTAGAAGCGCTGCGAGACCCGCGATTGGGCGGTGTTATCGCCGCCGTGCATCGTGAGCCTGGTCGTGACTGGAGTGTGGCCAGTATGGCTGTGGAGATGGGTAGCTCGCGTTCAGTGTTCGCCGAGCGCTTCCGCGATGCACTGGGTGTCTCGCCTTTACATTACGTGACGCAGTTGCGTATGCGCCTCGCCAGGCAGTGGATCACCGAGAAGAGCATGTCGATCGACCAGGTGGCCTGGCGGTTGGGCTACGGTTCTCAGGCCGCGTTCAGTCGTGCCTTCAAGCGTGCGACGGGGCAGACACCGGGATCATTGCGCCACATGGAGTGATGTGCGAGTTCCGGTGCTCGAGCTGTGGTGGCTGAAGGCTCTAGAGCGTATTCCACGGGCTGGTATCGCCGCTCTCCAGGACCTCCAGAATGATATCCAGTGCCCGGTCGAGTTGTTCGCGGGTGCGCGGTGCGCCGACGCACAATCGAATGGCCTGGGGTGCGGGCTCGCTTCCTGTGCAGAAGGGTTCGGGGGTGGACACGCGTACCCCGGCACTGTCGAGCAGCGCGTGGACTTCGCTGGAGCGTCGCCCCTCCGGCAATGGTAGCCAGACGTTGGAGCCGCGTAGTTGCCCCTGGGGGTGATAGCGAGCGAGGCGCTCGAAGGCACGCTGCTGGCGGTATTGCTGCTCACTGGTCTGCCAGGCAATCAGTTCATCGGCATTCGGCGAAGTGATCCAGCGGCAGGTTGCTTCGACCATCAGTGGAGGGGCCATCCAGGTTTCGGCACGCAGGGAGCTGGCGATTCGCTGGCTCACCCTGTCGGGTACCTGCAGCGTACCGGTGCGCAGACCCCCGGACAGCACCTTGGAGGTGCTGAACACGTGCAGGGTACGCTCCGGAGCCAATTCCAGCAGTGATGTGCCCCGGTCCTCGCGTGGCAGATACTGGACATGATCCTCGAGCAACCAGAAATCGTGTTGTCTGGCGAGGGCAGTGAGCTGTTCACGACGCTCCTCGCTCATGCTGATACTGGTCGGGTTGTTCTGATCCGGCGTCACATATACCAGGCGTGGGACCTGGCGCTGACATAGGCGGGCGAGGGCATCGACATCCATGCCCTCGGTATCAAGAGGAATGCCGACCGGTTTGAGGTAGGCATGGCGGACAGCCGCATTGAACCCGGGGTAGGTCAGCGCATCAGCGGCGACCAGCTCTCCGGGGCGTGTCAGGGTACGCAGACACAGGTCCAGACCATGTTGCCCGCCCTGGGTGACGACAAGGCTGCCGCTGGTGGGGAAGCCCAGATGCTCGAGCCAGGCTCCCAACGCCTGGCGGTGGGCGAGGTTGCCGATATCCGCCTGATAGCTGCTGGCCATGGCAATCGCTGCCGGGTCATGGCAGATCGACTGCAGAGCTTCGCGCAGGCTGTCATGCCGCCAGCTGTGGTAAGGAGCGAAACTCAGGCTCATATCAATCATGCCACTCGGATTGTCACCATCGGCACTTTCATGCGTGAGCAGAGTGAAATCGGAGCCGGAGGTTTCATCACCATGCACATAGGTGCCGCTGCCGACACGGGATTGTACCCAGCCACGTTGCTGGGCCTCGTTATAGGCACGGGTGATGGTGCCGACGGTGACGCCCAGGGCATCGGCAAGGTGCCGCTGAGGGGGTAGTCGTTCACCGGCCTTGAGCTGGCCAGCGGTGATGGCGTTGCCGATGCCCTCTGCGATCTGGCGATAGCGAGGCATTGGGCTGGCGGCTGAGTCGAGTTCCGGTATCCAGATTGTCATGGTGACAATAAAACCTTTGACGTCAGAATTGGCCCTATTATGCTGCTTGTGTGCCACAGATTGTAGCGCAATATCTGAATATTGTAGGGGTTCAATTTCCATGGTTGCAGAAGAAAAGGTGGAAGGCCATGTCTGACTTGTCCTTTGTTGTCCCGGTGACCTTGTTCATGATGTCGATGACGTTGACGCCAGGACCCAACAACGTGATGTTGACGGCTTCCGGGGCCAACTATGGATTTCGGCGTACCATCCCACATCTACTGGGGATCATTGCCGGATGTTTTGTACTGTTCTGCAGCGTGGCGATGGGCCTCGGGATGATTTTTGAGCGGTTCCCGGTCGTGCAGACGGCGCTCAAGATCGTCGGCAGCGTTTACCTGCTGTACCTGGCGTGGAAGATTGCCACGGCACCGCCGCCGCAGTTTCGCCAGGAGGGCGCGCGCCCGTTGACCTTCCTTCAGGCGGCAACGTTCCAGTTCGCCAATCCCAAGGCCTGGGTGATGGGCATCGCCTTGATGGCCAGTTTTCTGCCGGAGACCGGTAATCCGTGGCTCAATGCCTTGATCGTTGCGGCATTTGCCGAGTTGGTGGCATTTCCCTGCATTTCACTATGGGCGGGTTTTGGTACTGCGGTAGGACGTACGCTCAAGTCGCCGACCAGTTGGCGCTGGTTCAACGGCACCATGGGCGCCATGACAGCTGCCTGTGTGTTTCTGATATTGGGCTAGATGTGTCCTGTGATGGTGTGGCCCGGTGCTCAGGCTTGTTTCACAGGAGTCTGTCGGAAGGAGCTACTGGAAGGGAGGGCCGACGCCTGCGGGAGGCGTCGGCCCTTTGCATATCTGCCTGGCTGTCGCTCAGCCTTGTTGCTCGGCGCTCCGCAGTGTCTGCTCACGGTGATGGTGGCGCTCATTGACGGGACGCAGCATTAGGTTGGCGAAGAATGCGATCACCAGTAGCGCAGCCATGCAGTACATGGTCGTGTTGTACAGGCTGGAGGTTGGGTCCGGGGTGCCGGGCGGGACGATTTCCATCAGCTTCGAGACGGTCACGGTCTTCGCGGCGACCAATTGTTCCAGTTGATCGATCGAGGCACCGAATTTCTGCGCAAATACCGCCGGGTCGACTTTGCTGGCCAGGTTTGAAATGGCCTTGCCCACCGATACCTCACGCAGTGACGTGATGACCAGCGGGCCGAGTACCCCGGCAGCCGACCAGGCAGTCAGCAGTCTGCCGTGTATGCCGCCGACATGCATGGTACCGAACATGTCCGCCAGATAGGCGGGAATGGTGGCAAAGCCACCGCCATACATCGAGAAGATGATCATGGTGGCGATATAGAAGCCGATCAGATAGATCACATTGGCACTCTCGGCTCCGGCCGTGGCAAGGAACGGCAGCGAGAGGTACAGCAGGGTGCCGAGTACGAAGAAGCAATGATAGGTGTTCTTGCGCCCGATATAGTCCGAGGTGGAGGCCCAGAAGAAGCGACCGCACATATTGAAGACCGATATCATCAACACATAGGTCGAGGCGAAGGCGGCAGTCACGATCATCGGCATGGTGGTGCCATAGATCTCGCTCATCATCGTCTTGGCGACGCCGATGACGCCAATGCCGGCGGTAACGTTGAAGCACAGCATCAACCACATCTGCCAGAACTGCGGTGTCTTCAATGCCTGGTCGATCTGTACGTTCTCGGAGGTGACCATGCGATTGGTCTTCTGCTCCGGTTCCCATCCCTCCGGCTTCCAATCCGCAGGTGGTACCCGATACATGAAGGACGCGATCAACATCACGCAGAGGTAGACGATGCCCAGCGTCAGAAAGGTTGCCGCAGCACCGGTGTTGCCGGTGCCGACCACATAGACACCGGCATCACCACCGTAGGCTGCTGCCTGTTCCAGCGACGCGATCACAACCTCGACCTGACCTGTGGCGGTCTCGGCGAAGCGGCGGCCGCCTTCGGTGATGACGTTCACCGACGACTCGGTACCCAGGTACACCGGGGCGCTGGAGTAGAGCGACAGCAGCCAATCCTTGACGGGAGCGGCAATCATTGCACCGCCACCAAAACCCATGATCGCCATTCCAGTTGCCATGCCACGGCGGTCCGGGAACCAGCGCAGCAGTGTCGACACTGGCGAGACGTACCCCAGGCCAAGTCCACAGCCGCCGAGCACACCGTATCCCAGGTAGATCAGCCACAGTTGGTGTAGTGATATACCCAGCGAGCCGATGATGAACCCTCCGCCCCACAGAATCGCTGCCACTACGCCAACCATGCGTGGCCCGACTTCTTCCAGCCATTTGCCCGCAAAGGCCGCCGCCAGGCCGAGAAAGACAATCGCCACCGAGAAGATCCAGACCACCGATGACAGGCTCCAGTCGTCGGCGGCGGGAGTGACGACGCCCATTTCACTCGCCAGCGGCAGATTGAAGACCGACCACGCATAGACCGAGCCGATGCAAAGGTGAATGGCGATCGAGGCGGGGGGTACCTTCCAGCGATTGAATCCGGGTTTGGCGACGATGTTTTCCTTGCGCAGGAAGGCCAGGCGGCCGCCGGGTGACTTGTTGTTGTTCATGCATCCTCCTTCTTGAGCGTCGTTGATCAAGACGCTGCAGGTCACGGTTGTCCGAGAGGAAGTCTGATAGTCGTTGGTAGGTGTCGCCAGCTATCTTTAGTATTAATATCAATAGGTTATTGTCATTATGTCCGCCGGAGACGGCATTCATCAAAGTCTTTGGGACATTTTGTCCATCGGAGAAGGGCGCGAGTCGAAAATCGGGACATCTTGTCCCTTTCAGCTGATATCGGCGGCAGGCAGCACGATATCAAAACGGCTGCCTGCGCCGGGAGTGGAGGTGGCCAGGATTCGTCCACCGGCTTGTGCGGCGAGCTGCTGGCTGATCGACAGTCCCAGCCCCGTGCCCTGGGCCTGCTTGGTAGTGAAGAAGGGGTCGAATATGCGCCGCAGCACCTCGGGAGAGATGCCGACACCCGTATCTTCGAGACGAATCACCACATCGTTACCCTCGTCGATGACACTGAGCGTCAGCGTTCCACCTTCGGGCATGGCATGAATGGCGTTGAGTGCGAGATTGATGATGACCTGTTGCAATTCGGTCTGCTCCATCAGCACGGCGCGCTCAGAGCATAGGTTTGTCTTGACCGTGACTCGAGCCTTGTCGAACTGCCTCTGGATCAGTACCAGACAATCACGTGCTACCTGCGCAGGCACGATCAGATGGGTGGCGCCGGAATACTCGGTTGGGCTCGAGAATTGCAATAGTTTCGAGACAATCACCCCGATTCGGTAGATCTGATCATCAATCAGCCTAAGCTCGGTATCGACCTTTTCGGTCTCGGCGCCGAGTAGTTCGCGGGCGACATCGAGATTGCCCTGGATCACTGCCACTGGATTGTTGATCTCATGGGCGATACCGGCGCTGATCTCGCCAACCGCGGCGAGTTTTTCGGACATGATCAGGCGCTCGGTGGCATGCTCCAGCTTGCGATTGGCCTCCTGGAGGTCCTGGGTGCGTGCTTCGACCTTGTGCTCCAGGCTTTCGGCCCAGCCACGCAGTTGGCGATCGCGCTCCTGAACGGCATCCAGCAGCCCATCGAGGTGGCCTGCCACCTGGGTGATCTCGCCGCTACCTCTCTGGGGGCCATTGCGGGCATCCAGATTACCTGCCTCAACACGGGAAATGGTCTGGGTCATGCGCTCCAGTGGGCGAAAGATGCGTCCCGCCCAGCGCAGGAATATAGGTACCGAGATAGCGGCGACAAACAGAAAGATCACCGACAGAACCACGATGCTGGTGATCTTCTCGTGTCGGAACGGGGCCTCGAGAAAACCGACGTACAGCATGCCGACATGTTTGCCTTTACTGTCGGTCACGGGTTGGTAGGCGGAGACATACCAGTCATTGACCACGAAGGCGCGGTCAAGCCAGGTCTTTCCTTCGTCCAGCACACGCTGGCGAACTTCTGTGGACACACGGGTCCCCAGGGCGCGCACATCCTCGAACAGCCGAACATTGGTGGAGATGCGTACGTCGTCGAGAAACAGTGTCGCCGTCCCCTGACTACCCTCGGGTAGCGAGCGGTCTCGATAGACCAGTGCGTTGATGGTGTCGATGAAGCCGAGGTTGCGATTGAGCAGCAATCCGCCGACCAGCGCCTGACGCTTGCCGTTGACCGATGGAACGGGAGCCGCAGAGTGAATGATCATGCCACGCTGTTCGATACTGCGGTCCGTCGGCTGGGCGGCCTCGGTGGGCACCAGTGGAATGGAGGCACGCTCTGCGAGACCAGGAGCAAGGGCATCGAGTTGCCGCGAGTCGAGGATATCGATGGCGCTGCGCGGGCGGCCGGAAAGCGCGTCGTTGATCACTGGCCACTGGTCGGGAATGAAGCCGGAGGCCAGCGGGCGACCATCGGCAAGATACAGGAAGTCCAGGCCGAGTCGGTGCTTTTGCTGTTCCAGCCAGGCATCCGCCGCGTTCGATTCCAGAGCGACGGAGAAGGTTTCCGATGCAGCCAGGGCATCGAGCTGCCTGGCTGAGTTGTCCAGTAGGTGCTGGAGGTATTGCTCGGCGATGGTCAGGTCACTGTTCACCTTGACGATCAACAGATTATCGAGCTTGGTTGACCAGCGCAGCATGGTGCCGCCCAGTAATAGCGGAAACAGCACCAGCATCGGCAATAGCGCGATCACCAGCAGGCGTACCCGCACCGAGTGCAGCAATGGTCGTGACCTTGCCATCCGCTACAGCCCCCAGGCCGTGCACTTGCGATCAATGGTCTTGCGTGAGACGCCGAGCAGACGCGCCGCTTTGGAGCGGTTACCGGCGGTGGCCTCGAGAGCGCGCAGGATCTCGCGTCGTTCGACCTGACTCAGGGGGGCGATACTCTGCGTTGAGGTCGTCGGCAGGGCGAGGGTCTCCAGAGGAAAACGGCCAAAGATCAGTGAGCGTTCGATGAAGTTGCGTAGTTCTCGGATGTTACCGGGCCAGTCATGGCGCAGCAGCGCTGCGCGAGTGGTGGTGTCGATCTGCAGTGGAGGCAACCCGAGGCGGGCGGCAATCTCGCGCAGAAACCGCTCTGCCAGCTCGATGATATCGCCGTCTCGCTCGGTCAGGGCCGGCATGCGTAGCTCGATGATATTGATGCGGAAGAACAGGTCTTCACGAAAACGACCTTCCACCACCTCTCTATCCAGCGCATGGCTGGTGGCCAGCACAAAACGTAGATCGAGTGGAATCTCGCGCTCTGCGCCGACGGGACGCACTGTGCCATCTTCCAGCACTCGCAGCAGTGCGGATTGGGCGGACGAACTCAGCCCGGCGACGTCATCAAGGAATACCGTACCGCCCCGAGCGGAAGGCAACAGCCCTTCGCGAGCGCTGTTGGCGCCCGGGAAGGCACCTGCGACATGACCGAACAGTTCACTTTCCATCATATCGGCAGGAATGGCCGAGCAGTTGATCGGCACAAAGGGGTAAGCCGCTCGCTGGGAGGTGGTGTGCAGGTGTCGAGCAGCGACTTCCTTGCCGGTTCCCGAGGCCCCTGTGATCAGGACTGGTGTGGTGACATCACGAATACGTGCCAGCAGGTCGCGGGTGGCCGTGATGGCGGATGATGAACCGACCAGTTCGCGTCGTTGCTGACCGAGGTCCTTGCTGTCCAGTTCGCGCAGCAGCAGCATGTTCTCGCGTCGCAACTGAGCCATCTGGAGACAGCGGCCAACTGCATTCAGGAGTTGATTGGAGCGAAAGGGCTTGAGAATGAAGTCAGCAGCCCCTGCGCGCATGGCCTCGATCGCGGTTTCCAGGTCGGCATAGGCGGTGATCATGATGGTGTCGGTAAACCCGCCACGCCCGCGTTGTTCTGCCAACCACTCGATCCCGCGTTGTCCCGGCATCATGTTGTCGAGGATCATCACATCGAAATGACGATGATTGAGTTGCGCCTCGGCCTGCACCGCGTCTTCAGCCTCGGCGACAACCAGGCAGTGTGGGGCGAGCATCTTGACCAGGAAATTGCGCATTCCCGGCTCGTCATCGACGATCAGAACACTGGCGTGCTGCAGGCGCTGGGTCAGCTGCTTATCACCGACATTCATATCCATTTCCGTGCCATCTTGTTGTTTTCCGGCTCCAGCATATCGGAAAGCGCTGCCAATTCGGCGCGGGTGCTTCACACTTCGATCAACGCTGCTGAGGACGTCGTGCCATCAGGGTAACCTCGACACTGGCGCCTCCCGCCAGTTGGGGAGAGACGGTACAGGTTCGAGTGGGGTAGAACGGTGCAGAAAACCATCGCGCATATACCGCATCGAAGTCCGCTTGCAGTGCGAGGTCCGTCAGGTGCACATCGACACGCACGCTATCGTCGAGTGTGCACTCAGCATGGGCCAGCAGCCGTGACAGATATTCCATTATCTGGTGAGTCTCTGCCCTGATATCGCCGAGTAGCGCCGCTCCATCCGGCAGGTCGGCGGCGGTCAGGCCGGACAGATAGATGTAGTGATCGTCCATGACCAGATGGCTACCGGGAAAGCTCGGTATGCCCAGAGTCGGCTCATTGTAGTGTCGCAGCATGTTGCCTCCTGCGGGTTAGCCATCCGGCTGAGGTGAACCCTGCTCGTCATCGCTCGCGGAGGGCCTTGTGTCGGCTTGGCGTGCCTCGTATCGGCGAGCCTTGTCGGCACTGGTGTCATCCGGAACCAGCGCCAGCAGCGTCTCGTCGCTGTCGGCCTCGAAACGAGTATCGCGCGTCATCACGCGTACGTTGCCGCCTTCAGAATAGGCGGAGATGACTCGGGCCTCCGGGTTATCGCGACGATAATCCTCGAAGGTATAGCTTTTGCTCAGGCGAGTCAGGCGTAGACACCAACCCGCGTTGATACGCTCGATGGCAGTGTCGTAGTCGAGACCATTACCGAAATAATAGCCACCGAGAGTCTCCGGTGCCTTGTGAGCGCTGTCGCCGATATCGCCTCGGGACGGAGCGAACTGGAAGACGCGATGGCGGCCAAACTCAGGGCCATAGTTGACGCACACCAGCGCGTTGTAATCGTCGTTGTCGGTCAATGCCACCACCGAGTCGAACTGGTTCATCTCGATATCCAGCTCGGCTTCCTCGGAGAGAATTTCACCGAAGTAGCAGGGGATATCATGGCCACGCACCGAACGGATTCGCTTCCAGTTGCGATCGGCAATCATCACCGGCCGGCCCGTGGATTGAATGGCCTCTGCCAGTTTGCGACTGAAGGGATTGGCACCGACGATCAGTAGTCCCTTGACCGCGGTCGATTTGAGATTGAAATGGCGCGACAGCGGCTCGAGGGAGAAGCCGTGCAGCACCACGGTAACGGCCACAATCGCGAACGCCAGTGGCGGGAGTATCGCGGCATCTTCTACGCCCAGGTCCACCAGGCGTCCACCGAACAGCCCAGCGATGGCAACCGCCACCACACCACGTGGACCAATCCAGCCGACGATCAGCTTCTCGGATAGCGGCAGCCCGGTACCGATCAGTGACAGGAACACGGCCAGCGGACGCACCACGAACAGCACCATCAGGACGAACAACACCTCACGCCAGCCCAGCGATGCCAGGGTGGCGAAGTCGACATCTGCCGCCAGCAGAATGAACACCGCGGATACCAGCAGTACCGTGATGTTTTCCTTGAAGCGGCGGATCTCGTCCAGCGATGCGACGGAAGAATTGCCCAGCACCATGCCCATCACGGTGACTGCCAGCAGGCCACTTTCGTGGAGCAGGGCGTTGGGAATGGTGTAGATGACCAGTACGGAGACGATCATCACCGGAACCTTGAGGTATTCGGGGATATGGCCCTTACGCAGCGCGAGAATCAACAACCAGGCGCCGAGATAGCCGATGGCGGTGGCAATGGCAATGCCGAGCAGCATGTGGCCGAGGGTGATGGATAGCGAGTGGGAGGAATAGGAGACAATCGCCAGCTCGAACGCGAGTACCGCAGCAAGCGCGCCGACCGGGTCGTTGACGATGGCTTCCCAGCGCAGGATTTCTGCCGGCCTACGCTTGAGACTGGCCTGGCGTAGCAACGGCATGATTACCGTGGGGCCAGTGACGATCAGAATGCCGCCCAAAACTGATGCTGAGGCCCAGCTCAGCCCGCCGATATAGTGACCGGAGAGGGTGGCCAGTACCCACACAAGAGGGCCGCCGATGATCACCAGGCGCTTCACGGCAGCCTCTGCATCGGCCAGACGGGCCAGATGCAGGGTCAAGCCCCCTTCGAACAGAATCATCGCCACCGCGGCGGCGATCAACGGTTCGAGTAGATTGCCGAACACCGCGTGCGGTTGCAGAACACCGGTGGTCGGCCCGATCAGCAGGCCGACGACCAGCATGACCACGATTGCAGGGATCTTCCAGCGCCATGCCAGCCATTGAGCGCCGATGCCGCAAGCGCCTATCAGACAGAAGATAAAAAGCGTGGTCATTGGTGGGCTTGCCTCCCTGGCGGTCGGAAATACGTGCTGGATACGTTACGCCAGAGAATAGGGCATGACCGATGTAGGGTCGACTCAGAGCAGGGCTCTACACCGGTTGAACAGGTGATAGGCAAGTGGTTGGCAAGTGAGGTGACGAGCAGTGTGTGTATCCATCTCGAGCACTGAGCGTGTGCTACATCTTCATGACTGCCACTACCATCGTCGTTTTGCCCTTGCCAACGTGGTTGAGTAAGCTCGAATTCAAGGCGACCGAGAGCGCCGTAATAACGACATAATCAAGATACGCCGGGAACTGCCGCAGGGTAATCGAAACCTGCAGGGTGGGAGGCGGTAGCGTGCCTCAAGCCCCGACCGACTCTACGAATACCTGCCAACTCGCTGCGCAACACGTGCGTATAGAGCTGGGGTGTCTTGACTCTCTTGTGGCTCAGCAATTCCCGTGCCTTACGGTTATCCGTACCCTGGCTCAGCAACTGCATCGCGAAGCTATGCCGTAGTGTATGGCAGGAGCCGGGACGAGGCAGTGTGGCTGCCTTCATTGCCTGCTTGACCGTTCGTTGTACGGACGAAGTGCGAATATGATGAAGCACCGACTGTAGCGCTTCACCCGCATGATCGCCTTGTCCCTAGCCATCTGCTTCGGCGATCTGCTGTGCATGTCCATACTCATATTCGTTGATCTTTGTACGTATATAAAGCTTTAATGGATTGAGAAAAACTCGCGTGCTCGTTCAGGTTAACAAAAAACCTTGCTATCTAATACTTGTTAGCAATTTAAGTATTTCTAACCAAATGTGAGGTAAAGTATATTGATCTCCATAGCAATGTTTAACAATAAAGGTGGAGTTGGTAAAACGACACTAACTTGCAACCTTGCTGCATTTTCCGCGTCGGTAAAAAGGCAGAGGGTTCTAGTTGTGGATTGCGACCCCCAATGTAATGCCAGTCAATTGATTATGGGGGAAGAGTTTGCAACGGACTTCTATTGGAACTCAGATCATAAAACGTCAATTACAACGATTAGAGATATTCTGAGGCCAATAGAAGATGGGGACTCTGAAATATCAAAGGAAATAAATCCTATACTCAGTTCAAAAAACAGATTCGAAGTGGATCTTTTGCCAGGGCACCCTGGATTCTCTATTGTCGAAGATAGATTGGGCGCTGCATGGCATGATCTTTTAGGAGGCGATATTGGAGGGATTCGGAAGAACAATTGGAATACCGAATTCTGCGCAAATGTTGAAGAATATTATGACATAGTGTTCTTCGATTTAGGGCCCAGCTTGGGGTCTATAAATCGCAGTGTTTTAATTGGTTGCGATTATTTTATTACGCCAATGGGTGCTGATATTTTCAGTATTCTAGGCGTTAGAAATATTGCAAGCTGGGTAGAGCATTGGGCTGATCTTTATGAAAATAGCATAGGATTGTCGCAACAAAGAAACCCGGGGCGACTAGATAATTACAATATTAAAGAAAGGCCAAGTGTCCTGAATGGGTACCTCGGTTACACCATGCAGCAGTATATTACCAAATCGAAACAAGGTGTCCGAAGGCCTACTAAAGCCTACGAGCAAATTATTAATTCAGTCCCAAGTATTATTGAAGAATCTATGGGGCCTTTCTTTGGTGAAAATACATCCACGGAATCAGCGAAGCTGGGTGATATTCCACACCTTTACAGTTTGATTCCGCTAGCACAGTCAGTTGCAACGCCGATTCTCGATTTGAAGTCTAGCGATGGTCTAGTCGGTGCACAATACAAGCAAAGGGAGGATTATGAAGAAATAATTAAAAAGATTGCGAAAAATCTTTATGCAAATCTTGGAGAGTCTGCATAATGGATTGGCCAATTTCTCTTGTCGAAGAACTGGCGGCACGACGCTGTATTGTTTTTTTGGGTGCAGGGGCTTCTGCTGGATGTTTGTCCGCAATGGATGGAAATAGCCCACCGACATGGCCAAGATTTCTTGAAAATCTAAAAGATAGAATACCCGCTCCTGATAGAACAGAAACTATCGATTCTCTGATACAGAGAGAAAAATATTTGGATGCGGCTGAAGTGATTCTTAACAAGCTGCCGGCTGCGGATTTTACTCGCGCTATTAGGGAACTGTTTGTTCAACCTAGATATGAAAAGTCTAGTATCCATGAGTCTACGTTGGAAATTGATCCAAAGGTTGTAGTCACTACCAACTATGATGATATTTACGATGCATACTGCAGGACAGGCATTGCTCAAGATGGATACAATGTTTGTAAGTACTACGAGCAACACCTAGCTACAGACCTGAGGTCTCCTGTAAGGGTAATCGTTAAGGCACATGGATGCGTAAATGATATTTCAAAGATTGTTCTTAGTAGATCGCAATATTTTAGGGCTAAGCAAGAAAATCATGAGTTCTATGCAATCCTTAACTCCCTTTTTATGACCAATACATTGCTGTTTCTCGGCTACAGTATGTCGGACCCGGATATTCAGCTTATATTAGAAAATTCAAATATATTTTCAAAGAGTACTCATCCTCATTATGCGTTGGTTGGTGATGATATTATTCCAGATATAGAGGAGTCGATGCGAAAGGCATATAACATTGAGTTTTTGAAATATCGTGCTGGTCAATACGATGAGGCAAACAGGTGTGTACAAGACTTGGCTGAACAAGTTGAAGCAATGCGAGCGTCTCGTCTGACATGAAAACCAACAAATTGCTGCACTCGGGAAGTTTTTCGCTACGCACCCAGTTTTCTGGTGGCCAAGGCGTTACACGTATAGTAGCAACGTGTAACAAACGCATGTTGTCGGACTGGTTCTCAGCTTCGCTCCAAACCAGCCGTAAATGCGGGCGTTAGAGGGCACTATGGATCTCACCCCGATCATGAACAGTACAAAGTGGAATGAGCTTCGTCTTGCGATGTATAACCTAGGCGATTTTTCACCGCGCTTTCGTACGCGCTGCATTGAAAATGGCTATCTAGCTCCTTGGGATGGAGAATGGTTTTGTCACTTTCGTGAATGCGGGTATGAAATAATCGAGTGGGTAGAGATAGAGACCACATCGCTAGAGCAAGATCGAGCTGTTTTAGCGGAGCTTTCAGCGATACATGTTCCAGGGGAAAAGATACAAAACGGGTACAAGATTTATGGGTATGCGCGCGTTGGTCAATTTATCGATTACATCTAGGTCTCTAACAAGGCCATCAAAATCGTTCCGACCTTCGGCCTCCACCGGACGCCCCTGTCGGGCCGCCGTTTATGGCTGGCGTTATAAGGAACCATCTTGCTCATGATGAAAACGGAAAGATTAGTACTTCGACAATGGAATGGTGACGACCTCCAAGATTTTTCAAAGATGTGTGGGGATCGAGAAGTTATGGAGTTTTTTCCGAAGCTATTAACGCAAGATGAAAGCCGCCGCATGGGTGAAAAGATCAAATCCCTGATTGCTGAACGAGGCTGGGGGCTCTGGGCTGTAGAGGCTCCTAGTCAAAGAAAATTTATGGGATTTGTCGGGTTGAACATACCCACAGATTGTATGCCATTCTCACCATGTGTCGAAGTTGGCTGGCGCTTGGCGAGACGATATTGGGGTATGGGTTACGCGACAGAAGCTGCCGCCGAGTCACTGCGGTATGCTTTTAATCATCTGGGTTTAGACGAGGTGGTCTCTTTTACGACTGTGAGCAACATTCGCTCTCAGGCCGTCATGAAGAAACTCGGAATGACCTATGCCAGCAATTTTATGCATCCAGAACTAGATCCTTCTAACCCGCTTTGTGAGCATGTTTTGTACAAGATAAACAGAAGTCAGTGGGAGAATCATGCCTTATAACCAGGCTAGGCACAGCGACGGATTTTTCGTTGCGGCTTCGCCTCCACTACAAAGCCGCGTGCTGGCGGGATGGCGCACCCCGTGGAACCGTATGAAGAAGCGAATCCAGTAGCAGTAAGTCTTATCGGTGCAGGGACTGTAGCGCTTTACCCGCATGCCTTGAGCAAAACGTGTAAGCACGCGAATTTTTGATAGACGGTAGGGGTGATTATATTTCCTTTAAATATCATATAGTCATACATGATGCAAGGAAGTGGATAAGTTTGTTAAACGCGCGTGCTCGTTCAAGCTGGTAAACGAGTTCGCTATCTAATACCTGGTATGTTTAGAGGAGAGTTCTGTGTCGGTTGGAATAAAAGTTGAAGGCGGTAAGGAAATTAAAATAATAGATTGCGGCTTTTCTGGCCTTGAAACTGGCATTGATGTTTCTGACAGCGTTGATGTTGATATCGCTGGTGCAAGATTTTTTAATGTTAATACAGGTGTAAAGGCGAGAAGAGTCAGAGGGTTAAAAGCCTCCAATTGCACCGATGACGATAGTTATATGAGCACATCTTTCCGTCTGTCTACTGCTGCACAAATAGTCAGATGGTATACTGAATACTTGAGAGGAAGAGGGTAGCGTATGCCAATGTTCGACATAGAAGACTCAAAAGATATTGATTTAGAGAACAACAAGACCTCAAAAGAAACTCTAGCCAAGATTAAAGGTGTTGAAGGTCTTAAAGCTAAAGGTAATGAGGCGGGAGTTAATCCCGAAGTACAAAATTCCGAGGAAGAAATAGTGGAATTGAAACCGAACTTCGTGGGATTCGGTATCAATCTTAGGGCTTTGTGGAAAAAAATAATATGCAAAAAAACATAAAAAAAACAAGGCAACGCGAACCGCACGCTTGCTTTGAGCGTTAATTGTATGATGGATCATGATAAGTTTCGTGCTTTGATCAAGCAACTCTACGCCACCGTCAACGAATTGGAGGCGATGTTTCCGGGCCGGAACTTTACCCCGGACGGTCATATGGTTGGCAGCTTGGGTGAGTGTCTTGTGGCTGACGCATACAATCTTGAGTTGAAGACAGCATCCAATAAAGGCTATGACGCTGTCACCGAGACCGGCCTGGAAGTTGAGGTCAAAGCCACGCAATCCAATTCTGTTGCATTCCGGAGTCAGCCGCAGCATACGATCATCATCAAGATCCTGCGCGACGGTACATTTGAGGAGATATACAACGGGCCAGGAGCCCTTGTTTGGGAGCAAATCGAAGGTAAGCGGCTACCAAGTAATGGCCAATTTCAAGTATCTCTCAACAAACTCCGGCGACTCAACCAAACTGTGGCTCAAGCAGACCGTGTGCCTAGAGCCATTTAACAAGTTGTAGAAGAGTAAGCGGACTGCGGTCTCCGGACGGCTTTCAGACGCCGCTGTCGATGCCGAGTCCATTGAGCAGATAGACCACGTCTTCACTGGCGACGTTGCCGACGGCGCCTTTGGCATCGGGGTAGCCGGCGTAGGCGCCTGACGCGCGAGAGATTACCAATCTTGCCCAAGGGTTGTTCCAGCACATGGCGATAAAGGAAGACAAGGGCACTCAATGCCTGGGTTTACGTCGTCGCCGCGATATGGCGCTGGATCGCCAGGTGCACCAGGAAAGCGTGGGCCTCAGGTTCCCCCATGCTGGCGGGATGGCGCATCCCGTGAACCGTATGAAGAAGCGAATCCAGTAGCAGTAAGTCTTCTCGGTGCGAGGGCTGTAGCGCTTCATCCGCATGGCTTGAGAAAAACGCGCAAGTATGCGAGTTTTGGATAAACTGTAGGGGTGACTATTTTTTTTAATGTTAGATGGTTATGCAAAATATAAAGAAATGAATAAGCTTGTGAAGCGCGGGTGTTCGTTTAAATTGATAAACTATTTTTCTATTTAATGCTTGTTATACGCTTTAATTAGTACAAGGGAGTTGTCATGAGTGATAAGCCTACAATATTTATTGCTTCATCATCAGAAGCCATATCAGTTGCCGAGGCAGTGCATATAAAGCTAGAGCAAGAAATGAGAGTAAAGTTTTGGGAAAATGCTTTTGATTTGTCGTCTATTACCATCACGACTCTGATAGGAAAAACAAAAGAAGCTGATTATGCTGTTTTTGTTTTTCATTCCGACGACAAAACTATAATTAGAGAAAAGGAATATAGCTCGGTAAGGGATAATGTTGTACTAGAGTTGGGTATGTTTATTGGTGCGTTGGGATTAGAGAAGTGCTTTATTCTGGTCCCCAAGTCTGCCGAGAAAACTTTTCGTCTACCCACTGATCTTGCAGGGGTTACTGCCAGTTTTTACGATGACCAAGAATTTGATTTAACAGATGCGGTAACGGGGTGTTGTGCAAAGATAAAGCAGTCTGTTAAAAGGATTGAGGCTGTTAAAACCAAGACAGAAACTACTAGCGAAACTGAAACTCTCAGGATGCAGCTTCATAGTACGCAGTCGCAAATATGGAGTATGAATCATGATATACAGCGCGCGAATGAGCAATCTCAGTCTCTTTTAGAGTCAATAAAGCTTCATTTTTTTTCTATCGCAAAACCAGCTACGCCAGCGGAGATAAAATCTTGGGAAGATGGTGCGGCAGCCAGTTACCTAAAAGAAGTAAAAATAAGGGATCATGGCGTGTACTACGTGGATCGAGAAGTGATTATTCCGCCGCTCCACGGGGCGGAGTCAATATCAATAATTGTGGCGCCTAGTGTGAATGTATACGGGATTGATAAATGGAGTCATAACAGCATCTACTATATGGATGGATTCAGAACTGATGCTCGCGTATAACGAGGCCATTAATTTCGATCCCTACGGTCACTGGACGCTCGCAAGATCGCGCCATTTTTTGCGGGCGTTATGTGCTTGTCAGAAGGACAGCCTGATTGTTCGCCGAAGAAACCCAATATTTAATCATCGAAATGATAAAAATGGATATTTGCTCTATTGAGGAAAAGTCGAATGAAGGTTCTTTTTCTATATATCGTAAAGAAGGTGTCAATCTTATAGAGTCGATGGCGAGAGAAAGTGCTAAGCGCAAGGCGGCAAGGGTAAGTTAAATATACTCGAACAAAGTTATGTAGAAACGATAGCCGTAGCTGAAGTGGCTGAAGAGTTTGATAGCCTGAGAAACGCTTTTTAACTTCTTCTTGTTGTGGATTACACTTTCTCTATACAAGTAAATAAAATATAGCTTGGTACTCAAAGATAGAAATAACTGAAAAGTTCTGTCCAAATGATATTTGCGCTCTAGATGAAAAAGTCGCTATTTGTAGAGGGTTTAATATTGATGAATATATAGAAGAAGAATATGGCCAAGCTTGGTCGGTATCTTTAGATGCGGAAAAAAATTGCCTTTGACCACTATGCTGGACAACCTTGGTTTACTCTTGGCGATAGGGTTGTTATAAAAACAGTCTGTTCAAGGGGAAAGATATTTTTTTGACCAAAAAATTGATAAAGAGGTGGTCGTTAGACCATGTTTTATAAGGGAGGTTCAGGTTTTAATATGGTGATTGCTTTCGCGCGGACAGTCTGTTCTGCACTTCGTATGTCGGTGATATAAAGTTTTAGAAACCAAAGGAGTGGGTTTTGTGTGAGGATGTTTTCGATTTAATTTCTACTGGGGAAAGCCAGACTCTGGAAATCAAAGAATCGGTTCGAAACCCCTTGGACTTGTCACGGCTAATCTGTGCCTTTGCAAATGCTGATGGCGGCAAGATATTGGTTGGGTTTAAAGAGAGTTGAGATGAGGTTGTTGGTGTAGAAGAAATCTCGCTCACGAGAATTTATGATAAGGCTATCCAAAAGATTACACCCCAAGTCCAAACGAATCTTAATTTTTTTGATGTGCGGATCATATTCAAGGTAGCAATCATTGAAGTTAAATCAACTCAAGACGTTGTTCTCGCTGATGGCGGCGCATATGTACGAACAGGAAGCATGACGCAACCAATGGCTTGGAGCCAGATCATGTCGAGGCTTCCCGAGGTCCCATCTCCGAAACACATGGAGTCTCTTACACACTCCATTGAGAGCCAAACAAAAATAATTGAGTCTTTACACGAAAAAATTGATGAAGCTAATAGCTGGCAGGCTAAATGGAAAAGTTACCTTATGTCAAGTGTCGTAGGTTTTGTATTTAGCATGGTGCTTTCACTTATGGCGGGCTAATTAAGAAACTGGTGTTGTAATAAATAGTTTTAATTATTTTCTGGGGATAACTCAGATCCATCGGGCGCCATTTTCTCCGCGCTGCTGCGTAAAGGTTGCTGCTGAAAATGCATTGTACATGTTTTAATATCCTAGGGCCTGAGCTTGTATATGAATGTTCTGTCAAGGATCGATATTGCTTCTTGCTTTGTTTCTTCCGCTTGTTGGCTGCGGGAAAACGTCATAAATATTAGCCCAGAGAAGGAGGTTGTGCGGCGTAAATTGAAAGCCAAGAGAAAGGGAGGAACTCCGAACTTATCTGGTGCTTATTTAGTTGATTAGGATATGTCCGTAACGTTTCATGCGTAGTCATTCTGGAACTCTATAGCGGCCGTTTCAGCAGCAATCTCAATTTCGACGCAGACCATATCTCAGGTTCTGCAAAATGCATAACCAAGCGAAGCACTACACAGCCTTCGGCTGTCGGACGCTCGCAAGCTCGCGCCTCTTCTGGCAGCGTTATAAGGGAAACGAATGAGTAGATCTCCCAAGATATCACAAGCCGTAATTACTCTATTTGGTATAGGGCTGATCATTGGTGCAGGTTACCTTTCCTGGATAATATTGGCTAGATTGCTGGCGTTTTTGGAAAGCGCAAACCCATCTGTGTCTGCAGCGGTTGTTGGATCAATGGCTACTGTCCTGGTAGGTGTCGGCGGTGCTCTCTATACACAGGCACAAATCAAGAAAAGAGAAATCGAAGAAGCCCACCGAGCAAGAAAAGTGGAACTTTATAAAGGTTTCCTAGACATGGTTGCAAAAATGACGGCTGAGAATAATGAGGATGTCTCGTTAGAACCCCCATCTCCACAGGAGCTCGTTGATTTTATGCTAGAGTTAAAAACAAATATTGTATTGTGGGGCTCTCCGAAGGTAATAAACGCTCAGCTCAACTTTCAGAAGGTGTCTGAGTCTGGTGGAAATGTACTATTTGCTGTAGATGAATTGTATAAAGCTATCCGTGAGGATATAGGGCTTAGCAACAGAGGGCTTAATAAACGCCAACTGGTAAAAATGTATTTGCGTGATCCCAGTGAGTTGGATGCGATGAGCGCTTCTAACAAGGCATTGCAGCAGACAAGCCGCTGAATTCGACGTTAGGGCGAAAGAAATTCTGAGATAGATGGTAGAGCCAGAGATTCCAGAAGAACAAAAGCATGCCCTGTACGAAAAGTTTCTACGTTTGTTCAAGAGGTGTTCGGATCAATCTAAAAATGCTCATTTACACCGCGAAAACTGCGCTTTTTCGATTGGTTCCGCCTTGCCTGATCATCGCTCGCCGACTTTTCGCACAATGCCTAAAGCGTGACAGCGACGTTGACATCCTGGTCGTGGTCTCTCATTCGCCTACCTCGCTGCAAAGGACGTCCTTGGTTGCCCGGCTTCCGGTGCGATCGGGAACCCGAAGTGCACCAAACCGGCAGTGCGGACAGTGGTGGCGTGTATGCCTCCGTCGAGCTCAACCTTTGTGCAGAGAGCGGGCAGCCGCTGTTCAGCGGCTGGTTAGTGCTACTCCCGCCTTGGAGCGATTGGGCCGTCCAATGGTTTGGGTGATCCAGTCGCCGGTGGCAGCGAGCTTGTCGAGATCGACGCCGCTGTCGATGCCGAGGCCATTGAGCAGGTAGACGACATCTTCGCTGGCGACGTTGCCGGCGGCACCTTTGGCATATGGGCAGCCACCCAGGCCGGCCACGGAGCTGTCGATCACGGAGATGCCTTCCTCGAGCACGGCGTAGAGGTTGGCGAGTGCCTGGCCGTAGGTGTCGTGGAAGTGGGCGGCGAGCTTGTCGATGGGGATGTCGCGGGCCACGGTCTCAAGCATGCGTTTGGCCTTGAGCGGGGTGCCGGTGCCGATGGTGTCACCCAGCGAGACTTCGTAGCAGCCCATGGCATACAGCGCGCGGCTGACGCTGGCCACCTGGCCGGGATCGATATCGCCTTCATAGGGGCAGCCCAGTACGCAGGACACATAGCCGCGCACGCGCACGCCTTCGGCCAGGGCTCTTTCGACCACCGGCGTGAAGCGCTCCAGCGATTCGGCAATGCTGCAGTTGATGTTCTTCTGCGAGAAGCTTTCCGAGGCCGCGCCGAACACCGCCACTTCCTGAATGCCGCACTCCAGTGCGGCCTCCAGCCCCTTGAGGTTTGGCGTCAGCGCCGAGTAGGTCACGCCGGGCCGAGCCTGTCCCCCTTGCATCAGTGCCTGAACCACCTCGCGGTGATCCGCCATCTGCGGCACCCACTTCGGCGAGACGAAGCTCGCCGCTTCGATGTAGCGATGTCCCGCTGCGGCTAGACGCTCGATGAGCTCCAGCTTGGTGGCGGTGGTAATCGGCTGTGATTCGTTCTGTAGACCATCGCGCGGGCCGACTTCAACGAGACGCACATGTTTCGGGAAGCTCATCGCTGCGATTCTCCTCTATCCGTTGGCGTCGTTGGCGCTGAAGTTCAGCAGCACATCGCCCTGGCCGACATTGTCTCCGGCGCTGAAATGGAAGCTGTCGACGCTGCCGTCGGCAGGGGCGCTCAGCGTGTGTTCCATCTTCATGGCTTCCATCACCATCAGTGCATCGCCCTTGCTGACACTCTGACCGGGTTCGACCAGCAGTGCCACCACGGTGCCATGCATCGGTGCGGTCAGCGAGGCTTCCGACTCACGAGCGCCGGCATCGATGGCGTCGATACGCCGCCACAGCAGGCGGGTTTCTCCCTGAGCGGCGGTCATGACGATCACATTGCCATCGCGACGTGCCTGCAGGCGACGACGATGGCCGTCGAGGGTGACCGCCAGCGCATCGCCGGGCAGATCGGTCAGGCTGGCGGTGAAGTGGATGGCCTCGCGCTGACGCCCCTTGATACTCAACTGCCAGGCATCGGCATCGGCCGCATGGCGTCCTTCGACGATCGTCAGGCTGTCGGGGTCGGGTTCACTGGCGTCGCCAGGATCGCTCAGGGCAATACGAATCTGGCGCGGACCATTGAGGCGAAAGCCATCATGGCGATCCCAGGGAGACTGGCTTTCGCGCTCGGCAGCCAACTGGTGCAGGGCAATCAGCGCGGCACTGGCCAGTTGCTCGGCGCTGGTTTGCTGCTGGGCGAACAAGGTGTCGGCATGGCGCTCGATAAAGCGTGTGTCTAGCTCGGCTGCCTTGAAGGCGGGATGACTGGCGAGGCGCTGCAGAAAGCCGCGATTGGTGACCACGCCCTGGATGTCGAGGGCGGCGAGTGCACGGTTGAGCGTGGCAAGGGCGGCGTCGCGATCCGCGCCGTGCACGATCAGCTTGGCCAGCATCGGATCGTAGTGCATCGACACGCTATCACCGCTTTCCACGCCGCTGTCGAGGCGCACCTGGTGGGAACTCAGGGCCGCACCCTGCATATCCAGCGCAAAGCGTGTCAGTTGACCGGTGGCGGGCAGGAAGTCGTTGTCGGCATCTTCGGCGTACAGCCGTGCCTCGAAGCTGTGGCCGTCGATGCGCAGTGCCGATTGCTCCTTCGGCAGCGGCTCGCCCATGGCCACGCGTAGCTGCCACTCCACCAGGTCCTCGCCGGTGATCATCTCGGTTACCGGATGCTCGACCTGCAGGCGGGTATTCATCTCCATGAAGTAGAAGCGCTGCTGGGCTTCAGATTGATCCTGAGGAGCGTCGAGCAGGAATTCCACGGTACCGGCGCCGACATAGCCGATCTCGCGTGCGGCACGTACCGCTGCTTCGCCCATCTCGCGACGCAGTTCTTCGCTCATACCCGGCGCCGGCGCTTCCTCCAGCACCTTCTGATGACGCCGCTGGACACTGCAATCGCGCTCGAACAGATAGACGCCGTTGCCGTGGCTGTCGCAGAACACCTGGACTTCCACATGGCGCGGTTGGGTCAGGTACTTCTCGATCAGCATGCGGTCGTCGCCGAACGCGGCTCGGGATTCGCGGCGACAGCCGTCCAGTGCGGCCTGGAACTCATCGCCGGACTCGACCACGCGCATACCCTTGCCGCCGCCACCAGCGCTGGCCTTGAGCAGTACCGGATAGCCGATGCTATCGGCTTCGCGGCGCAATACGTCATCCGCCTGATCTTGGCCATGATAGCCGGGGACCAGCGGCACCCCCGCATCGGTCATGCGTGCCTTGGCCGCCGACTTGTCGCCCATCGCGGCAATCGCCGAGGCAGGCGGGCCGACGAAGACGATACCGGCCTTTTGGCAGGCATCGACGAACTCGCCATTTTCCGACAGGAAGCCGTAGCCGGGGTGGATGGCTCCAGCGCCACTGCGCCGTGCGGCGTCGAGTACCCGCTGGATATCCAGATAGCTCTCGCGGGCCGGGGCCGGGCCAAGGCGGATGGCCTCATCGGCCTCACGGACATGGCGAGCATCGGCATCGGCATCGGAATAGACCGCCACGGTACGCAGCCCCATCTGGCGTGCGGTGCGCATCACGCGACAGGCGATCTCACCACGGTTGGCGACCAGCAGGGTATCGAAGGGAGTCGTTCTGATAGGCATGTCAGTCACACTCATGAGCGTGGCTCCGAGGGGGTGGTCGGTGTCCCGGAGGCGGGCGTTTGAGAAATAGCGTCCTGCCAGCTTGGTGGGCGCTTGTCGAGGAAGCTGGCGAGACCTTCCTGACCTTCGTCGCTGACCCGCAGCTCACTGATCACGCGGCAGGTATGCTCGCGGGTGGCGTCACTGTCCGGCGCACTTGCCACCTCTGCGAGCAAGGCCTTGGTGGCGCGACTGGCCTGGGGCGAGGTGCCGAGCAGCGTGTCGAGCATATTGTCGATAGCGGCATTGAGCTGATCACTGGCGACCACCTGGTGGGCCAGGCCCAACTGCTGGGCGGTATCGGCATCCATGACCTCGGCGCTCAGCGCATAGCGGCGCATCTGTCGAGTGCCGATGGCGCGCTGGACGTAGGGGCTGATCACTGCGGGTGACAGGCCGATGCGGACTTCCGACAGGCAGAATTTTGCGCGCTCGGCGGCAATCACAATATCGCAGCAGGCGGCGAGGCCCACCGCGCCACCGAAGGCCGCGCCCTGGACACGGGCGATGGTCGGGCAGGGTAGGGTGTCGAGGCCATGCATCATCGCCGACAGCTTGCGGGAGTCGGCGAGGTTGTCATCGAGGCTGTAGTCGACCATGCGCTTCATCCAGTTGAGGTCGGCACCGGCGGAAAAGCTCTTGCCCTCGGAACCCAGCACCAGCACGCGAACCTGGTTGCGCTCGGCCTGCTGGCGCAGCTCATCCAGGTACTGATTGATCTGCTCGATCAGCGCGTCATCGAAGGCATTGTGAATCTCGGGGCGGTTCAGGGTCAGCCAGGCAACGCCGCGGGAGTCGATCTGAAGCTTTGCAAAGCTTGTTGTGTCTGTCATATACAGCGACCTCATCGGTAAAGCTGTAAGCCGTAAGTTTCAAGCTGTAAGTTTCAAGCTGAAAGAACCCCAGCCAGACCTTCGAAGCGTGCCGCGAACTTCCCGCTTACAGCTTCAGGCTTATAGCTCCCCTTGCGCAGCAAGGGGCTTACATACGGAACACGCCGAAGCGCGTGTCTTCAATCTCGGCATTCATCGCCGCGGCCAGTGACAGGCCAAGTACGTCGCGGGTCTGCGCCGGGTCGATCACGCCGTCATCCCACAGCCGTGCGCTGGCGTAGTAGGGATGCCCCTGGTGTTCGTACTGCTCGCGGGTGGGTTGCTTGAAGGCTTCCTCGTCCTCGGCGGACCATTGCTCTCCGCTCCGTTCGATCTGCTCACGCTTGACCTGGGCCAACACACCTGCGGCCTGTTCGCCGCCCATTACCGAGATGCGTGCGTTGGGCCACATGAACAGCAGGTTGGGATCGTAGGCGCGGCCACACATGCCATAGTTACCGGCACCGAAGCTACCGCCGATCAGTACCGTGAACTTGGGCACCTTGGCGCAGGCTACCGCGGTGACCAGCTTGGCACCGTGCTTGGCGATGCCTTCGTGTTCGTACTTGGAGCCGACCATGAAGCCGGTGATGTTCTGCAGAAACACCAGTGGAATGCCGCGCTGGGCGCAGAGTTCGATGAAATGCGCGCCCTTGACCGCGCTTTCCGAGAACAACACCCCATTGTTGGCGACGATGCCGACCGGGTGGCCATGGATATGCGCGAAGCCAGTGACCAGTGTATCGCCGTAGTAGCGCTTGAATTCGTCGAAGTCGGAGCCATCGACGATACGCGCGATGACCTCACGTACATCGAAGGGCTTGCGCAGGTCGGTGCCGACAATGCCGTACAGCTCCTCGGGGGCATGTTTCGGCGCCCGCGGCTCAACCATCGCCAGGCTGCCGCGTTTCTGCCAGTTGAGGCGGGCCACGCAACGCCGTGCCAGCATCAGCGCATGGGCATCGTTGTCGGCGTAGTGATCGGCCACACCGCTGATACGGGTATGCACATCGGCGCCGCCGAGATCCTCGGCACTGATGCTTTCCCCGGTGGCGGCCTTGACCAGCGGCGGGCCACCGAGAAAGATCGTGCCCTGTTCGCGAACGATGATCGACTCGTCGGCCATCGCCGGGACATAGGCGCCGCCTGCGGTGCAGGAACCCATGACCACAGCGATCTGCGGAATGCCCTCGGCGGACATGGTCGCCTGGTTGTAGAAGATGCGTCCGAAGTGATCGCGGTCCGGGAAGACTTCGTCCTGGCGTGGCAGAAAGGCACCGCCGGAATCGACCAGGTAGATACATGGCAGACGATGCTTGCGGGCAATCTCCTGGGCACGCAGATGTTTCTTCACTGTCAGCGGGAAGTAGGTGCCGCCCTTGACCGTGGCGTCGTTGGCGACGACCACGCACTCGACGCCGCTGACGCGGCCAATGCCGGTAATCACCCCGGCGGCGGGGACATCGCTGTCGTAAACCTCATGCGCGGCCAGTGCCGAGAACTCGAGGAACGGTGAACCTTCGTCGAGCAGGTGATCGATGCGATCACGAACAAACAGTTTGCCCCGCGACTCGTGGCGCTCGCGGGCCTTGTCGCCGCCGCCTTGCTGCACGCTGGCGGTCAGCTCGAACAGGCGCTCGACCTGCTCACGCATCGCCGATTCGCGGGCCTGGAAGTCCTCGGAGCGCGGGTTGATTCTGGTATCGAGAATTGCCATGTATCTCTCCGAGATAAGAGATAAATAAGAGGTAAATAAGAGCTCAGAGATAAGAGGTCAGAGATAAGCAACAACAGAAACTCTGTGACCTGTGACTCCCTGAAGGCTCATATCCGTTATCTGGATTCGTTGAAGATTTCCCGGCCGATCAGCATGCGGCGAATCTCGCTGGTACCGGCGCCGATCTCGTAGAGTTTGGCATCGCGTAGCAGGCGCCCGGTGGGGTATTCATTGATGTAGCCGTTACCGCCCAGCAACTGAATGGCGTCAAGGGCGACCTGGGTGGCCTTCTCGGCGCAGTAGAGAATCACCCCAGCGGCATCCTTGCGCGACGCCCGGCCGCGGTCACAGGCAGCCGCCACCGCGTATAGATAGGCGCGGCAGGCATTGAGCGTGGTGTACATGTCGGCGATCTTGCCCTGCACCAGCTGGAATTCGCCAATCGCCTGATCGAACTGCTTGCGCTCGTGGATATAGGGCACCACCACGTCCATGGCAGCCTGCATGATGCCGATGGGGCCAGCGGCGAGCACGGTGCGCTCGAAATCGAGTCCTCTCATCAGGACTCGTACGCCTTTTCCGACCTCACCGAGGACATTCTCCTCGGGGACTTCGCAGTCCTCGAAGACCAGCTCGCAGGTGTTCGAGCCGCGCATGCCGAGCTTGTCGAGCTTCTGTGCGGTCGAAAAGCCCTTGAAGCCCTTCTCGATAATAAAGGCGGTGATGCCTTTCGAACCGGCATCGGGATCGGTCTTGGCATAGACCACCAGCACATCGGCATCCGGACCGTTGGTGATCCACATCTTGTTGCCGTTGAGGATATAGCGGTCGCCATCCTTGCGAGCGCGTAGCTTCATCGACACCACATCGGAACCGGCACCCGGCTCCGACATCGCCAAGGCACCGACGTGTTCACCACTGATCAGCTTCGGTAGGTATTTGGCCTTTTGCTCGGGGCTGGCGTTGAGCTTGATCTGGTTGACGCACAGATTGGAATGCGCGCCGTAGGAGAGGGCGACAGAGGCACTGGCACGCGAGATTTCTTCCATGGCGATGCAGTGGGCCAGATAGCCCATGCCGCTACCCCCGTCCTCCTCGGGCACGGTGACGCCGAGCAGGCCCATGTCACCGAACTTCTGCCATAGATCGTTGGGGAATTCGTTATTGGCATCGATCTCGGCGGCACGCGGTGCAATCTCGTCACGAGCAAAGGCGTTGACCTGGTCGCGGAGCATGACAAGGGTCTCATCGAGACCGAAATCCAGAGGGGTGTAAGGGTTATGCATGATGAGCTCCCGGTTTCTGGCGCAAGTGCGGGCAATGGAATGAGATGTCGATAGCGCTGCCACACGATAGTGATTACAGGCTATGCAAGGTTTACGTTTACGTAAAGTGTAACTTGGTGGTGTTGCTACCAAAGTCGATGGAGAGACGCACGATGCTGGTGAGGGAGCCGCACGCGGACGGCTTTCAAGTGGGTACTGCAAGGCGGGGCTGTGTCAGCCCCGCTTTGGAGTGGGTGTCGAGTTCTGCCTTGGGTAGGGTGGCTTGCTTCCCTTCAGGCGTTGCCGATCACCTTGAGCAGGTCGCTGCAATCGATCATCGGGTCGTCCTGGTCGATATTGATGCTGGTCTGGTTGAGCACATGGCTGCGGCCGCTGATGGTGTTCTCCACGACGCGATGCAGGCCCAGCTGGCTGCTGCTGTGCATGGTGCCGGTGAAGCGGGTATTGCGCAGCGATACCGTTTCCAGGCTGTCGCCGGGTTTGAGATCACCCTGCAGGTTCATCAATGCCAGCCGCGCAGAGGTGCCGGTGCCGGTGGTACTGCGACAGATCACGCCGGGGTGCACGTAGGTGGCGGACGGTGAGCGGTAGCGGCCTGGGCCGATGGTTTCCACAGGCCCCATGAAATGCAGGAAGGGCAGTGGGCCGACATCGCCGAGATGGTAATGGCTATAGCTGTGCTTGAGCTGAATGGCGGTGACGATGGCATGAGCGCAGGCGGCCAACCGTTCCTGCTCCTCCAGTACCAGTTTGAAGCCAAGCTCGGTGGCATCGACCATGGCGTAGAAGCCGCCGCTGTAGGCCACGCTGTAGGTGATTTCGCCGAGGCCGGGGACTTCGATGAGGGCACGGTGGGTGTCGATATAGCTGGGTAGACCCTCGCAGGTCACCGATTGCACGATGTTGTTGCGGACCTCGGCCTCGACCTGGACCAGTCCGGCAGGCGCTTCGAGGTTGAAGCTCTGGCGGCCCTCACGTTTTTCCACGATACCTGTCTCGAGTACCGCGGTGGCGGTGCACAGCGTGTTGGAGCCGGAATAGATGGGGTAGCCCATCACTTCCATGATGATGTAGCCAGCAGCAGCCCTGGGGTCGCAGGGGGGCACCAGCAGGTCGACTGACATCTCGGGGATACCATGGGGCTCGGTCAGCAGCAGGCGGCGCAGGCCGTCGGCTTCGTCACGCAGGTATTCCATCTGTGCACGTACGGTGTTGCCGGGTAGCGGTTTGATACCGCCCGTGACGATGCGGCTGACATCACCACCAGCATGAGTGTCCATCAGCGAGAAGCTGGGCATGGCGTTGCATTTCCTTGTAGGGAGAGCCTCCGCACGGGAAGGCTCTCGGGTTGGCCGGTAGCTGAGGTCAGTTGGGAGTGATGGCGAAGGGCGCGCCATGTTCCTGCCACTGAGAATCGGGAACGATGACGATCTTGCCGAGAAAGCCCTTGCTGCGTTCGACGAAGTAGCGCTCGGCCTGATGCAGATCGGAGAGTCGGAAGGCGCCATGCAGCACCGGGTGTAGTTGGCCGTTGCGAATCCACTCCACCAGTTGTGCGGCTTCTTCACGGGTGCCGTGGGAGACGCCGAAGATCTGCACCTGGTACAGATAGATGCGCGTCCACATGATCTCGCTGAGGTTGCCGCCGCTGGCGCCGGCAATCGACAGGCGGGGATAGCTGTCGCGGGCCTGCATGTCGAAGATCATGGTGTCGATGAAGCGGTCGGTCATCTCGCCACCCACCAGGTCCATGACCGCATCGATGGGACGATCGCCGGTGGCCTTGCGCACCAGCGCTTCCAGCTTATCGATATGATGGCGGTCGAATACCGCCTCGGCGCCGAGTTTCAGCAGCGCTTCCGCCTTGTCGGGCTGGCTCAGGGCGTAAGGGATGGCGCCGACGGTGCGGCAGAGCTGAATCAGCGCGGTGCCCACGCCGCCGCTGGCACCGGTGACCAGCACGCGCTCGCCGGCGCGAATGCCCGCCGAGGTCATCATGTGGTAGGCGGTCTGGTAGGAGCACATGCCCATGGAAGCCAGCTCAGCATCGGCAAGCTCAGCATTGGCGACATGATGGAACTGAGCGGCCGGGACCACCACATACTCAGCAAAACCACCATCTGCACCGTGGCCATAGTAGTCCGGTGTCAGGTTGATATCGGGACGCTGGTCGGCATAGATATTGAAGTCCAGCAGGCCGCGTTCACCGATGCGAGCGCTGTCGACGCCTTCCCCCACTGCAGCGACGCGGCCGACGATATCGGCGCCCTGAATCCTCGGAAAGGTCAGCGTCGGTTCACCGCCCATGGCGAAGGACGTCACATCCAGCTTGTCGCGTGTCGGGTAGAGCCCCTCGCGTGCCTTGCGGTCGGTGTTGTTCTTGGCGGTAGCGGTGACCTGTACCAATACTTCGCCTGGTCCCGGCTGGGGGATCGGCACGTCGTCGTGATAGACAAGTTTGTCCACGTCGCCATGGGCGGTGAGCAGCATGGCATGCATGCTGGCGGGGATATGGGTCATGTAGGTCCTTTTCCGTTTGGCGTGTAGGGTCAGTGGCGTGTGTCCACAGGCCTTCGGTGGCAGCATTCTGCCCCCGTCTGTGCTGTGCCCCTGATGGGAGCCGTCAGCAGACAGAGCCTGATGGTAACCTGGATACAAGTTGACACTAGCATTGCCTGGAGAGGGATTGAAAGAGGTAATGCATCGCCTGGCAAAGCAGGCTTTGTGCCATTACATTTCGCGTATCGGGCGCATGGAAACGACACCCACCGTCGAACGGAGGGTGTCGTTATCTGCAACTCAGGTTGGATCGGGGCTCGGAATCAACCGACTCGATAGGAAGAGGGCATCTCGGCCAGTAGGCCGCGGCCACCGGCCAGGGTCAGGGCAAGGTCCTGCAATCCCTGATGCAGCGGCAGGTCGCTGGCACCCTTGATGGACAGGTCGAGGCGTTGGGCAAACATCAACAGCTTGTGGAGGCGACGCAGAGGAAGGCGGCGAATGGCCTCCTGGTACAAGGGGCGGCGTTTGTCGAAGATCGGCGGTTTCTGGGCCTTGCAGGCGTGCTCGAAGCTCTGGCCCTGATCGAGGTGCTGATGCAGCGACAACAGAATGCGGATTTCCCTTGTCAGCGCCCACAGTACGATGGGGGCTTCGGTGCCCTCGGCCTGGAGGCCCGCGAGAATGCGAATCAGGCGTTCGCGCTCTCCCTTGAGGCAGGCTTCGACCAGCGTAAAGACGTCGTAGCGCGCGCTGCTTTCGACATCACCCGCCACCTGACGAGGTGCGACCTGACTGCCTGGTGGCAGCATCAGCGCAAGTTTCTGCAGTTCCTGATCGGCGGCGAGCAGGTTGCCCTCGGTGCGCTCGCCGAGCAGGCGTGCGGCGTCGAGCGGTAGATTGAGACCATGAACCTGAGCCCGGTCGCGTAACCAGAAGCCGAGGCGCGAGGCATCGACCGGCCATACCGGGACGAACAGGCCAGCCTTGTCGAGCGCCTTGAACCAGGCGCTCTTCTGCTCGCGAGCATCGAGGCGACCGCAACTGACCAGCAGCATATTGTCACTGCCTGCTGCGGTATTCTCCGCGTACTCCTTGAGCGCCTTGCCGCCTTCCTGGCCGGGTTTGGACTTGCCGAGCCGGAGTTCGATCAACTTGCGTGAGGCAAACAACGACATGCTCGCGGCCGACTCGGTCAGCCGACCCCAGGCGAAGTTGGCTTCAACATCGAGAACGTCTCGCTCCTCGACGCCAGCCTCCCGTGCCTTGCGACGTACCAGGTCACAGGCTTCCATGTGCTGTAGCGGCTCGTCACCGGCAACAATCACCACGGTGGGCAGTGATTTGGCCAGAGCGTCAGGCAGTTTGTCGGCGAAAACCTTCATTCGGTGGCGCGGCTCTCGAGCGGAGTGCTGGCTTCAGCTTGACCGGGGGCGGCAGCCGTGGGCGTAACAGCGGCAGCATCCCCCGACAGCGGCAGAGCACGCAGACGATCGATCATCTGGCGCACGGCCTCACGGCGGGCCCGATCCTGTGCCTCTTCGCGCAGGTCATCTCGTGACAACAGGTTACCGTCCTGGAGGGTGTAGGTATCTGTTGTCTCAAGCGTCTCGCGACTGACGAGATAGGCGCTGTCTGCGGTGCGTTGGATCGAGTAGGGGATATTCAGTACCACTGTTTCATCCTGTCCACCAGAGTTCAGGATGCCGCCGGCGCGGATAAAACTGTCCTCGGGGTTCAGGTTCAGGCGCAACGGGGCATTGTCAGTGACTTGAGTGCCATGAGCCTCGAGTTGTTCAATGAGTTGCTCGGCAAAGGGACTTTCCGCCCCCGGGCCAGCGATGGCAAGCTGGTCGAGCGACAGGACGTCACCGTCGAGGCCGCGAAGATGGAAGCCGCAGCCGGCCAACGCCAGCGCGAGACCCGCGGAAAGGGTGAAGCCGAGGAATTGGCGGCGCTGCAGCATGGGAACTCCTTATCCAGGCGAAGCATCTATTATCCGAGCGAAACGTCAGTTGTTCGGGCGAAAGCGTCAGTACGAGACCAGCCCCAGTCATTACGAGACTAGCCCCAGTCAGTACGCCGTACGAGGCTAACCCCCGGTCAGTGCGAAACAAGCCATAGTGCCCTGATCGAGCGCGATAAGCACCCGACCGGGGCAGTTGAGCTGGCTATTCCGACGGCGACTATCGGTTGGTAGCTTGCTCAGTTGGCCACCACGTTGACCAGCTTGCCCGGTACGACAATAACCTTGCGAACTGTCTTGCCGTCGATGTGGCGCTGGACGTTCTCTTCACCCATGGCCTGGGCTTCGATGGCGTCCTTGGCAGCATCGGCGGGCACTTCGATACGTGCGCGCAGCTTGCCATTGACCTGAACCACGATTTCGACGCTGTCACGTGTCAGGGCCGATTCATCGACCTGCGGCCAGTCGGCATCGATAACCGCCTCGGCATGGCCGAGCTCACGCCACAGAGCATGACAGGCATGTGGGGTAATCGGTGCCAGCAGCAGCACACAGGCTTCCACCGCTTCGCGGGTAACCGCCAGTCCCTGAGGGCTGGTGTCGGTAAAGCGACCAATGGCGTTGCTCAGCTCCATCACTGCGGCGATGGCAGTGTTGAAGGTGGTGCGGCGACCGATGTCGTCACCGGCCTTGGCGATGGTCTCGTGGGTCTTGCGGCGTAGCTCGCGCTGAGCATCGTCCAGGTTCGCAGCGTCCAGTTCACCCGGCTGGCCAGCCTCAACATGCTCGGCGACCAGGCGCCACAGGCGCTTGAGGAAGCGGTTGGCACCCTCGACACCCGAGTCGGACCATTCGAGAGATTGCTCGGGCGGAGCGGCGAACATCATGAACAGGCGCACGGTGTCGGCGCCGAAGCGGTCGATCATCGATTGCGGATCGACACCGTTGTTCTTGGACTTGGACATCTTTTCGATGCCGCCCATTTCCACCGGTTTGCCATCACTGCTCAGTATGGCGCGCAGCGGACGACCCTTGTCATCGCGTTCGACCTCGACATCGGCCGGGTTGAACCACTCGCGGCCGCCGTTATCCAGCGGACGATAGAAGGTTTCAGCGATAACCATGCCTTGCGTCAGCAGACGTTTGAACGGCTCGTCAGACTCGACCAGGCCGAAATCACGCATCAGCTTGTGGAAGAAGCGCGCGTACAGCAGGTGAAGAATGGCGTGTTCGATGCCGCCGATATACAGATCCACCGGCAGCCAGTAATTGGCGCGGTCATCCAGCATCGCCTGGTCATTATCGGCACAGCAGAAACGTGCGTAATACCAGGAGGACTCCATGAAGGTGTCGAAGGTATCGGTCTCACGGGTCCAGCCGTCGCCCAGGTCGGAGAACTCCGGCATCTTCTTGAGCGGTGACCCGGAGGCATCGACAGTGACTTCCAGCGGCAGAGCCACCGGCAGCTCGTCGTCGGTGAGCGGTACGGTCTGGCCTTCGGGGCCGTATTTGACCGGAATCGGCGCACCCCAGTAGCGCTGGCGAGCGACACCCCAGTCACGCAGACGGTAGTTGGTCTTGACGGTGCCGCAACCCTGCTGCTCGAGGCGCGCGGCGATGGCATCGAAAGCCGCCTGGAATTCGAGACCGTCGAATTCGCCGGAATTGATCAACTTGCCGTGTTCGACCCAGGCCGCTTCACTCAGATCGGGGCTGTTGCCTTCGGCATCGGCGATGACTGGCTCGATCGGCAGGTTGTAGCGGGTGGCGAATTCCCAGTCACGCTGGTCGTGACCCGGCACGGCCATGACGGCACCGGTGCCGTATTCCATCAGCACGAAGTTGGCAACATAGACGGGTACACGGCGACCTGTCAGCGGATGCACCGCCTCGAAGCCGGTATCCATGCCGCGCTTTTCCATGGTGGCCAGTGCGGCTTCGGAGGTGCCGCCCTGAGCGCATTCCTCGACGAAACCGGCCAGCTCCGGGTTACCCTGGGCGGCCTTGCGGGCCAGCGGATGGCCTGCGGCCACGGCGACATAGGTCACACCCATCAGGGTATCGGGCCGGGTGGTGTAGACCTCGAGCGGCTCATCACCCTCAACCTCGAACGACAGTTCGACACCGCGTGACTTGCCGATCCAGTTGCGCTGCATGGTCTTGACCTGCTCGGGCCACTCGACATTGTCGAGATCGGCCAGCAGCTCATCGGCGTAATCGGTGATCTTGAGGAACCACAACGGGATTTCCTTGCGCTCGACGGGAGCGCCGGATCGCCAGCCACAACCGTCGATGACCTGCTCGTTGGCGAGTACCGTCTGATCGACAGGGTCCCAGTTGACCGTGGACATCTTCTTGTACACCAGCCCCTTGTCGACGAGGCGGGCGAAGAACCACTGCTCCCAGCGGTAATAGTCGACATCGCAGGTCGCAAATTCGCGATCCCAGTCGTAGGCGAAACCAAGCGCCTTCAACTGGTTGCGCATGTAATCAATGTTCTCGTAGGTCCACTTGCCCGGTGGTACCTGATTCTTGATCGCGGCGTTCTCCGCCGGCATGCCAAAGGCATCCCAGCCCATCGGCTGCAGTACATTGCGGCCCTGCATGCGCTGGAAACGCGTGACGACATCGCCGATGGTGTAGTTGCGAACATGCCCCATATGCAGCTTGCCGCTGGGATACGGAAACATCGATAGGCAATAGAACTTTTCGCGATTGGCGTCCTCAATTGCCTTGAAGCACTGGTTCTCGGTCCAGAATGTCTGGGCGTTGTGTTCAATGTCGTGTGGCTTGTATTGAGCGTCCATCGCGGTCTTCAGGTACCTTGAAGTCAGGCGTGCGTTGAAGCAGAGGCACGCGGGTAGTGGCTGAACGTCCAGCCAGGGGCGTTGTCGACATGTGACAACACGGCAAGCCCTGCTGGAGCGGTAGAGATGCTGGTCATCTTACGCCAAAGCGTGAGGTAGAATTTATGTCGAGCAATTCTACAGTTAACGGGCAATTCTACAGTCAAGTAGAGTGAAGCAACAGGGTGAAGAAGTCGTCTGTTGAACCAGCGCAGAATCCACTCAGGGAGAATTCGCCATGAACAGTGATCAGGAACACAAGGATCAAGGGCACCAGGCAAGCGGCAACCGGGACCATCATCTGCGCGAAGGCTATGAGCGGATGCTGGCACGGCTGCGTGAGGGTGCGGATGAGCTGACCTGGGAAAACCTGCAGCGCGATCTGGATGATGCCGTCCAGTTCGAGGCGGAGTTGGCCGAGTACACCCGCGATGAACTGGCGTTGCTCAGAGCCTGGGTGGAACGTGACCTCAAGGATATGCGGCGCTACCTGGCTGCGGGCAGCGGTAGCGTCGCCACCTGGCTGGGTATCGACCTCGACGTACTGTCGCGCAAGGTCACTGAGTCACTGCTGTCGATAGCGGATCGTAGCGTGGTTGAGCGCGAGCAGCTCGAGGATGCCCTGGAAGCCTCGCGTGCGGACTATACCGCTGGCGAGATCGCCGCCCCCGGGCGCATGGCCTGTGTGCATTGCGACTCAGTGGTGGTTCTCGAGGGCGTGCAACGCATCGAGCCTTGCCATCAGTGTGGGCACCGTTACTTCACTCGCGCCTGACAAGTGGTGAATGGCCACGAGTTGGTGTCGGGCGCAGGCGTTGTTCAGCGCAGCATCGGACACCAACTCGGCCTCTCCGGTCCCTGTCTCTCCGGTCTCTGTATCTCTGTCTCTCCCGGGTCTCTGTATCTCCGCGGGCTCGGGTTATACATCGAGGCCACGAGCGAGCCAGGCGATACCGGCCAGCACCAGACCCGACATGATCAGCGCATAGAGCAGGTTGTAGCGCATCATGCGGTAGCCACTCACGCCGTAACGTCCTTGCAAGGACAGATTGATGCCGGAGAGTGGGCCGACACTGGTACCCACTGCCCATGAGGACAGGGCGACAAAGCCGAACAGGGTCTGGTGTGTACCATCCAACTGCAGCATGGAAGCAAGGATCGACACGCCGATGATTGGATGAAGGCCGGCGATGGCGCTGATCACGATCGCCACATAACTGGCCATGGCCGGCACGGTGCCGAAATCAGGAAATAGGGTCCAGTCACCCTGGGTTGCGGCGTCGACCAGATCAGACAGCCCTTTGGTCAACAGCCCGGCGCACAGAAATAACGTGATCTCGCCACGCATGGCCGGTAGGCGGTAGTGAACGTGCCGGGTGATCCGCGTTCGTGCCAGCTCCACTCCACCGCGTGTCAGGTTCGCCAACAGGGCGATGCTCGGCATCAACAGCGTGATGATACTGACGATGGTCAAACCCGGAGTCAGCACATAGTGAAACAGCATGACCATCGCGGCCATGGAAACAGGCATCAGCAGGCTGCGCGGAGCCAGCGAGAAACCGGGCACCTGCTGTACGTCGAAGCGCCGTGACAGCTCCACTACTGTGAACAGGCCGCTGAACAGTGCCAGCGGCAGGCCTAGAGACACCAGGTCGGTATAGTCGAGTCCCGGCGCCAGAGTAATCACCACACCCATCGAGGCAAAGAACGGTGACCATAGTGCCGCGCTGGACAGGCCACGATTGAGGCCAAGCAATTGTGGGTCGCTCAGTGGTCCGCGGCGCTCGAGGCGATCGCCGATCATGAATACCGTCGACAGGTTGAGAATGGCACCAAGCAGGTGGACACCCAGCCAGGTACCGGCGATACCACGACGGCCTGTGATCGGGCGAGTTGTCGGCGTGACCTGCTCCGTAGGGCGGCCGATCAGGGCGATGAAGCTGACGCCTACCAGCATGGCGGCTACGAAAACATTGCCGTCGAGTACGTGCAGGATATCGATCGATGCGCCGTACACCCAGCGAGCCACCACCAGCATGAGTATCCCGAACGCTGCCAGGCTACCGGCCTGAAGTTGGTTTCGGCGAGGAATGTCACGCCACATCAGCGCAACAGAAGACCACAGCAGTACGCTGACAATCGGAGTGGGCACTGAAGGCATCGCGAAGGATAGAATCTGGATGATCAATCCGGCCAGCGTGAATATCCCGGCAAGGCGATGGCGTAAGGGCGGCTGAGGCTTGGGCGTGGTGGTCATGAATTCTGTGCCTTCTCCCTGGCTGGCGGATACTTAGCGATAATAGGCGCACCAGGACTTAACGCGATAACGACCACTCGATAGCAGCGGCCTCACGTTCGTCGTCGAGTCGGGTGAGCATGGCTTTGGCAGCATTCGATAGAGTACGGTCGCGATGCACCAGGTACCCTAGCGGTCGCTGAATGGAGATGCCGCCGACATCGAGCGCGGCCAGCTTGCCGGCCTCGATGTCGGCGCTGACCAGCCGCTCCGGCAGCAGACTCCAGCCGAGTCCGGCGATAACCATCATCTTGAGGGTTTCCAGGTAGTTCGTCGACTGGGTAACACGCAGATTCAAGTGGTGTTCGGCAAGACGCTGCTCAATCAGTTGGTGAGTAAAGGTCAGTGGGCCGGGCATCAAGGCATCGTGCTCACTGAGAGCTTGTGGCGAAGAGTGCTGCTGCTGGGCCAGCGGGTGTTCGGGGCTGGCTACCAGCAGCATCTGATCGACCCATACCGGCACCACACGCAGCTGCGGGTCGGGGTCAGTGGTCAGTGTCACCAGCGCCACCTCGATATGGCCATCGAGGACACCCTGATAGGCCTGCTCGGAATCGAGGAAGCGTAGGTCGAGGCGCACTTCGGGGTGATGATGGACATAGTCACCGAGAATCGGTGGCAGGCGGTGCAGGCCAATATGATGGCTGGTGGCGAGAATCAGCTCACCGCCGATGGCACCGTCGAGGTTGCCCAGTGCCCGGCGACTGTCATCGACCATCACCAGAATCTGCCGTGCCCGCGGCAGCAGCACGCGACCGGCCTCGGTGAGGCTTACCCGACGACCGATGCGATCAAAGAGTCGGGCACGGGTCTGGCTCTCGAGAACGGCGATGCGCTTGCTGACGGCAGGCTGCGTAAGGTGCAGTTGTTCAGCCGCTCGCGAGAAACTGCCGCAATCGGCCACCGCCAGAAAGGCCTGTAGGCTTTGGGTGTCCATGAGTAAGGTCCAGAGCTACCAGGTTAAGAGTTAAGAGCTGAGAGCTGTAAGTTGTAAGCCGTAAGTCGTAAGTCGTAAGTCGTAAGTCACCCCCGCAGTGGCGGGCCTGGAGCTATTGAGTACACTTTTGCTGGTTACTATTCCTTTCAGGAATCGATTTCATAAATAACATGAATTGCTTTTATTTGGGAAGGGCGTGAGACTTGTCCCATAAACCGAGTATCCAGTACAGGCGCTACGCACAGGCGCTGAACTTTCTACCGGACCGATGACAGCAACAGAGAGGCGTACGACCAAGCCTCCGAGGAGAACCCATGGCAGGCCAGACACTTTACGACAAGTTGTGGCAGCAGCATCTCGTCAAGGAACGTGATGATGGCACGGCGCTGATCTATATCGACCGTCAGTTGCTGCACGAAGTCACTTCACCTCAGGCATTCGAGGGGCTGCGTCTCGCCAGCCGCAAGCCCTGGCGTCTCGATGCCAACCTTGCAACTCCTGATCACAACGTGCCGACCACGCTCAAGGAGCGTGCCGAAGGCAACAGCGGTATCAAGGACCCGGTGTCGTTGATTCAGGTGCAGACTCTTGACGATAACTGCGATGCCTTTGGCATCGAGGAATTCCGGATCAATGATCCACGTCAGGGCATCGTGCACGTGGTCGGCCCCGAGCAGGGCGCAACACTGCCCGGCATGACGGTGGTGTGCGGTGATTCGCATACCGCTACCCACGGCGCCTTCGCTGCGCTTGCGCATGGCATCGGTACTTCTGAAGTCGAGCACGTGCTGGCGACCCAGTGCCTGTTGGCCCAGAAGATGAAGAACATGCAGGTGCGTGTCGAAGGCCAGCTCGGCACCGGCGTCACCGCCAAGGACGTGGTGTTGGCAGTGATTGGCCGAATCGGCACCGCTGGTGGTACCGGCTACGCCATCGAATTTGCCGGCAGCGCCATCCAGAGCCTGAGCATGGAAGGCCGCATGACGGTGTGCAACATGGCCATCGAGGCCGGCGCACGCGTTGGTCTGATCGCCGTGGATGACACCACCATCGATTATCTCAAGGGGCGGCCCTTTGCGCCTCAGGCGGGCGATTGGGAAGCGGCAGTTGCCGACTGGCGTAGTCTTGTATCCGACGACGACGCGGCCTTCGACAAGGTGGTACACCTTGATGCGGCGGATATCGAGCCACAGGTCAGCTGGGGCACCAGCCCGGAAATGGTGACCGGAATTGGTGGCGAAGTGCCGGACCCTGCGGGGGCCGATGACGATACCGTGCGTGGCAGCATCAGCCGTGCGCTGGAATACATGGGCTTGTCGCCGCGTCAGAAGATTACCGATATTCGCCTCGACAAGGTGTTCATCGGCTCCTGTACCAACTCGCGGATTGAAGACCTGCGCGAGGCGGCGAAGGTGGCTCAGGGTCGCAAGGTTGCCAACACCATCCAACTGGCGATGGTGGTGCCGGGCTCCGGTCTGGTGAAGCGTCAGGCCGAGCAGGAAGGGCTCGACAGGATCTTCATCGAGGCGGGTTTCGAATGGCGTGAGCCGGGCTGCTCCATGTGCCTGGCGATGAATGCCGACAAGCTGGGCGCCGGGGAGCATTGCGCCTCGACCTCCAACCGCAACTTCGAAGGGCGTCAGGGCTATGGTGGCCGTACGCACCTGGTCAGCCCGGCGATGGCCGCCGCGGCAGCGATTGCCGGTCATTTTGTCGATGTCCGCAGCTTTGACGCCAGCAGCGCAACAGGGGAGGCCTGAGCCATGGACAAGTTCGAACGTATTCAGGGACTGGTCGCACCGTTGGATCGCGCCAATGTCGATACCGACCTGATCATTCCCAAGCAGTTTCTCAAGTCGATCAAGCGTACCGGTTTCGGCGTCAATCTTTTCGATGAACTGCGTTACCTTGATGAAGGTCAGCCCGGTCAGGATGTCACCAATCGGCCGCTGAACAAGGACTTCGTACTCAACCAGCCGCGCTACCAGGGTGCCCGGGTGTTGCTGGCACGGCGCAACTTTGGTTGCGGCAGTTCGCGGGAGCACGCCCCCTGGGCGCTGGAAGACTTCGGCTTTCGTGTGGTTATCGCGCCGAGCTTTGCCGATATCTTCTACAACAATGCCTTCAAGAACGGCATTCTGCTGATCACTCTCGCCGAGGAGCAGGTGGATCGTCTGTTCTGCGAAGTCGAGGCCGCAGAAGGCTACTGCCTCGATGTGGATCTCGAGAATCAGCGGGTCACTACGCCGGGCGGGGAAGTTCTCGAGTTCGAGGTTGATGCTTTCCGCAAGCATTGCCTGCTAGAAGGCCTCGATGATATCGGCATCACGCTGCAGGATGAGCCAGCAATTCGCGACTTCGAGGCTCGCCATCGCGTCGCGCGCCCCTGGTTGTTTCGCGGTGACTCGACTTCGGCCTGATGATGTTGTCGGTATAGAGATTCAATCGGTACCGAGCTTCAACCGGTACCGAGCTTCAGCCGGTATAGAGATTCAGCCGGTATAGAGATTCAACGGGGGCTCGCTGTAGCCCCCTTCGAACGCAAGGATAGAACGATATGACTCGCAGGATTCTGGTACTGCCCGGTGATGGCATCGGGCCGGAAATCACCGCTCAGGCAGTGCGTGTGCTTGAGGCCTGTCAGAAGCTGGGGCTCGACGCCGAGATCGAGCAGAGCCTGGTAGGCGGTAGTGCCTATGATGTGCATGGCGTACCGCTGCCGGATGAAACCCTCGACAAGGCGCGTAACGCCGATGCGATTCTGCTCGGTGCCGTTGGCGGTCCCAAGTGGGATCGTATCGAGGATCTTTCGAAGCGTCCCGAGAAGGGGTTGCTGGGTCTGCGCAAGGAACTGGGACTGTTCGGTAACCTGCGTCCGGCGATTCTCTATCCGCAGCTGGCCGATGCCTCGTCGCTCAAGCCGGAAATCGTCTCCGGGCTGGATATCATGATCGTTCGTGAGCTGACCGGCGGCATCTACTTCGGTCAACCGCGTGGCATCGAAGAGCGTGATGGTCAGCGCGTTGGCTTCAACACCTATGTCTACAGCGAAAGCGAGATCGAGCGTATCGGCCGCGTGGCGTTCGAGATGGCCCGGAAGCGCAACAAGAAGCTGTGCAGCGTGGATAAGGCCAACGTACTGGAAGTGACCATCCTGTGGCGCGAGGTCATGGACCGACTGGCTGCTGAGTACCCGGATGTCGAGCTGTCGCACATGTACGTCGACAATGCCGCCATGCAGTTGGTACGAGCTCCCAAGCAGTTCGATGTGGTGGTCACCGGCAACATGTTCGGCGATATCCTGTCGGATGCTGCGGCGATGTTGACCGGTTCCATCGGTATGCTGCCATCTGCCTCGCTCAACGAGCGTGGTCAGGGTATGTATGAGCCTTGTCATGGCAGTGCTCCGGACATCGCCGGCCAGAATCTGGCGAACCCCTTGGCGACGATCCTCTCGGTGGCCATGATGCTACGCTATTCGCTCAACGAGCCACAGCTTGCCGAGCGTATCGAAGCAGCGGTAGGCAAGGTACTGGACGACGGCCTGAGAACCGCGGATATTGCATCTGAGGGTAAGCGTCGCGTCTCCACCGTGGAAATGGGAGATGCGGTGCTGGCGGCGCTTTCCTGATGCCTGAAGGCAAAATCTGCTGAATGATTCGACAGACTATTCTCTTGATTCCGCCGGCAGCGTCTGAAAGGCGCTGCCGGTTTCTGTATAATATAGCCCTCACTCGATATCTGGAGGACTTCACATGTTGAAAGTCGGTTTTGTTGGATGGCGCGGTATGGTGGGCTCTGTGCTCATGCAGCGCATGGTGGAAGATGGCGATTTCAAGGGTATCGAGCCGATCTTCTTCACCACATCCCAGGTCGGCCAGCCAGGTCCCGACATCGGCGTGGACGTGCCTCCGCTGAAGGATGCCTTCGATATTGAGGCACTCAAGGCGCTGGATGTTGTAGTGACCTGTCAAGGTGGCGACTACACCAAGCCGGTGTATCAGGACCTGCGCGGCGGTGGCTGGAAGGGCTACTGGATCGACGCGGCCAGCACACTGCGCATGGCCGATGATGCAACCATCGTGCTGGATCCGGTCAACCGCCGTGTCATCGACGCCCAACTTGCGGCAGGAAGCAAGACCTTTGTTGGTGGCAACTGTACCGTCAGCCTGATGCTGATGGGTCTCGGTGGTCTGTTCGAGGCCGATATGGTCGAGTGGATGACTTCCATGACCTACCAGGCCGCATCCGGTTCCGGCGCACGCCATATGCGTGAGTTGCTCAACCAGATGGGTTCGCTGCGTGATAGTGTCGCCGGCGAACTGCAGGATCCAGCCAGCGCGATTCTCGACATCGATCGCAAGGTCACCGCGGCGATGCGTTCCGGCGATTTCCCGACCGAGAACTTTGCCGCGCCTCTGGCGGGCAGCCTGTTGCCGTGGATCGATACCAAACTCGATAACGGCCAGAGCCGTGAAGAGTGGAAGGGTGGCGTGGAGTCCAACAAGATCCTTGGTCGCCAGGTCAGCCCGATCCCCATCGATGGCCTCTGCGTGCGCATCGGCGCCATGCGTAGCCATAGCCAGGCATTCACCATCAAGCTGCGCCAGGATGTACCGCTCGACGAGATCGAGGAGCGCATCGCGACGCACAATGACTGGGTCAAGGTGATTCCGAATGACAAGGATGCCACCGTGGCAGGCCTGACACCGGCCGCAGCTACTGGCACTTTGAGCGTTCCGGTCGGTCGTCTGCGCAAGATGGCCATGGGCGGTGAATACCTGACAGCCTTCAGCGTGGGTGATCAGCTACTGTGGGGGGCCGCCGAGCCACTCAAGCGCATGCTGAAGATTCTGCGCGAGCAGTAAATCACCTGGGCCGTTCAGGCTCTGGTGTCTGAGTGACCTGGTACCTGAGTGACCTGGTACCTGAATGACCTGGTACCTGAATGACCTGGTACCTGAATGACCTGGTACCTGAGTGATAAAGTACCTGAGTAATAAAGTGCCCGTCGGCTTTGCCGATGGGCACTTTGCCGTTCAGTTGCCGGTTCTTGGGTCTCGGTCATCGCAGAGAGTGTCATCGTGGCGCGGTTGCTGCCGGGATCGAGGTGGTCATGGCCGCGGGGAAAGGCGATAATGCGCGGCTCATCTTTTATGCGTCCCGCAGCCAACTTCGAAGGTAGTGCAATCGGCATGTCCCTGTTTCATTTTCTCGATGAACGTACGCCACTGAAGGGCCGCCTGGCCTTGAGTGTCGAGTATGATGGCACTTCGTACTGTGGCTGGCAGCGTCTCAAGCACGCACCCTCGGTTCAGGGGGCGCTGGAGAAAGCGCTTGGCAAGATCGCCGGGACGGATATCACGGTACATTGCAGCGGGCGTACTGATTCCGGAGTGCATGCTACGCGCCAGATCGCGCATTTTGATCCCCCAGTGGCTCGTTCCGAGAAGGCCTGGGTGTTCGGTGGTAATGCCAACTTACCGCGTGACATCGCGATTCGCTGGATTCGAGAAGTGCCCGATGACTTCCACTCTCGTTTCAAGGCCCTGGCTCGCCGCTATCGCTATGTGATTCTCAATCAGCCCAGCCGGCCAGTATTGGAGCGGGCCAATGCCACCTGGTGTCGAGATCCACTCGATGCCGATGCCATGCATCAGGCCGCCCAGGTACTGGTGGGTGAGCATGACTTCTCGAGTTTCCGCGCCGCGGGCTGTCAGTCGAAGACGCCCTGGCGCCATCTGCATTTCATTGAAGTGCATCGCCACGGCCCACTGGTGGTGGTGGATCTGCAGGCCAATGCCTTTCTGCATCATATGGTACGTAATATCGTCGGTGCGTTGGTGACGGTAGGACGGGGTGAGCAGGGCACCGACCATATTGCTCGATTGCTGGCGCTCAAGGATCGCACCCTTGGTGATGTCACCGCGCCTGGCTGTGGGCTGCATTTTGTCGATACCGTTTATGACGAGGTATGGCAGTTGCCGAAGGAACCTCTGGGGCCCAATCTATTGGCGTTTCTCGGCGAGTGGACTGGTGAGCGCCCACTGCCCGACTGTCCGATGGTTGCGTATCGGCGCGGACAACCGATCGCCGCCGATGTGGAAGAACAGATGCGCCGCCGCCTGGGGCGGTGCTGATGGAGGGAGAGCCTATGTCGCTGAACGCTACCTCGATGCCTCGCCTGGCGCGCACTCGCGTCAAGTTCTGCGGGTTTACCCGCTCGCAGGATGTCACCGACGCGGTTGCCCTGGGGGCCGATGCACTGGGATTCGTGATGTGGCCCGGCAGCAAGCGGGCCATCGATGTGTCGACACTGGCGTCTCTTGCCACCTTGGTGCCGGCGTTCGTCACGCGGGTAGGGCTGTTCGTCAACCCCACGCCGGAAGAAGTGCAGGCCTGTCTTCCCTGGTTGGATCTGTTGCAGTTTCACGGTGATGAGTCTCCAGAATTCTGTGCTCAATTCGGCCGTGCCTGGATCAAGGCTCTGCGGATGCGAGATGACATCGATCTTTCCGCGGCCCAGCAGGACTATGCCGGGGCAAACGCGTTGCTGCTGGACGCGTGGCGACCGGGGGTGCCGGGCGGCACTGGTGAGACATTCGACTGGTCGCGAATCCCCGACGATCTCGTAAAACCTGTTATCCTCGCCGGTGGTCTTGATGCCGAAATCGTAGGCCAGGCGATTACCGCTGTTGCGCCTTATGCGGTCGATGTCTCTGGTGGTATCGAGGTAAGTGCGGGGTGCAAGGGCGTGGAGCATATGCAAGCCTTCATGGCAGCGGTGCGTGCGGCTGACCATGGTTGAAGGTCGCTGCTTGCGCTGAACTATCTCGCTCGTTCTATCTCGTTGCCGCTACCACTTCGCCGGGGCGAGCCGCTACAATATGCGCCAATGCGTCTGGGTATCTGTATTGGGTCTCATTGCTGCGCATCCGAATCGACTCCGTCATCGGCTGGTAGGCCGGTGGCTGCAACAAACGGAAGACATCTGACATGAGCTGGTTAGACAAGATTGTACCTTCGGTGGGCCGTATTCAGCGCAAGGATCGTCGTGCGAGCGTCCCCGATGGCCTGTGGCGAAAGTGTCCCAAATGTGAAGCCGTGCTCTACCTCCCGGAGCTCGAGAAGAACCACAACGTCTGCCCCAAGTGCGACCATCACCTGCGCCTGACAGCTCGCAAGCGGCTGAGCTGGTTCCTGGACGAAGAAGGGCGTGAAGAGCTGTCGGCGGATCTCGAGCCGGTGGACCGCCTGAAATTCCGTGATTCCAAGAAGTATCGTGATCGTCTCGCGGCAGCTCAGAAGGATACCGGTGAGAAGGATGCCCTGGTGGCCATGCGTGGCCAGTTGGACGGCGTTCCGGTGGTGGCTGTCGCATTCGAGTTCACCTTCATGGGCGGTTCCATGGGCGCCGTGGTGGGTGAGAAATTCGTGCGTGCCGCGACCGTAGCCCTGGAAGAGCGCGTTCCGCTGGTGTGCTTTGCCGCATCCGGTGGCGCACGCATGCAGGAAGCGCTGTTCTCGCTGATGCAGATGGCCAAGACCTCTGCAGCGCTGGAGAAGCTCAAGCAGGCCGGAGTGCCTTATATTTCGGTATTGACCGATCCGGTATTCGGCGGCGTCTCTGCGTCACTGGCGATGCTGGGCGACCTGAACATCGCCGAACCTTATGCATTGATTGGTTTTGCTGGGCCGCGTGTCATTGAGCAGACGGTGCGCGAGAAGTTGCCCGAGGGCTTCCAGCGTAGTGAATTCCTGCTTGAACACGGTACCGTCGACATGATCGTGCATCGCCACGAGATGCGTGACCGCGTCGGCAGCGTGCTGCGCAAGTTGACTCATCAGCCTGCAGCCGGTGGAACAGTCGCCACCGAGCCTGATCTGGTCGATGCTGCCGAAGCAGCGGAACTGGAGCAGGCGAGTACCGAAGAGCAATCGCTGCAACAGGACGCTCCGCTATCTGGTGATCACACTGCTGACGATGCAAGGCAGAATGATGACAAGCCGCCCGCACCATCTTCAGAGGCACCGCGCTGATCGCTTGCTCATGACCGACTCCAGTCTGCCTGTAACCCTCGATGCCTGGCTGACCAGGCTCGAGGCGGCGCACCCTGTAGGGATTGATCTTGGCCTCGAGCGGGTTGCGGTCGTGGCTCGGCGCATGGGGTTGTTCGATACTCCCATCGCCGAGCGTGTGATTACGGTCGCCGGAACCAATGGCAAAGGCTCAACCGTGGCGATGCTCGAATCGCTGGCACAGGCCCATGGCTTGAGCGTTTCCTGTTATACCTCCCCACATCTGCTGCGCTACAACGAGCGCCTGCGTCTCGACGGTATCGAGGCCGAGGACGAACTGCTGGTGGCAGGCTTTGTGGCGGTGGAGCAGGCGCGACTCGCCCCTGAGCCGGTGAGCCTGACCTACTTCGAGGTCGGCACTCTTGCAGCCCTCTGGGCCATTGCCCGCCAGCACCCTCAGTTGGCAGTGCTTGAGGTCGGGCTGGGAGGGCGTCTCGATGCCGTTAATATCATTGATGCCGATGTGGCTGTGGTCACCACTGTCGCTCAGGACCATGCGGCTTTCCTCGGCACTGATATCAATGTGATCGGCCGTGAGAAGGCTGGCATCATGCGAGCGCAACGACCTGTGGTGCTTGGCAGCACCTCGCTACCGCCCTCGGTATCTGAGTATGCCGCTGATATCGGTGCCCGGGCCTATCACCTCGATAGCGAGTTCAGCCACAGCTCGACGTTCAGCGATAGCCCAGAGTTCGTTGATGGCGATAGTCGTGACGTTGCCCTCTGGAACTGGGCAGGAAAGGCTGCATCAGGACAGGCTCTGTGCCTTGAAGCATTGCCCGATCCGAAACTCCCGCGTGACAATGCCGCCGCCGCGTTGCAGGCCCTTGCACTCAGTGGCGTGATGCTTGATGTGGAGGCCTGTCGACGTGCTCTGTCCAGTGTGCGTATCAATGGGCGTATGCAATGGCGTGGCCAGTGGTGTCTGGATGTCGGGCACAATCCTCACGCGGCGGCCTGGGTGGCTGAGCAGTTGAGTACGACCAGCTCTCCCGGGGCGCGCACACTGTGTCTGTTGGGTATGCTGGAAGACAAGGATGCCGACGGCGTCATTGAGGCCCTTGCACCGGCCATCGATGCCTGGCTACCGGTGAGTCTCGAAGGAGACCGTGCACGCAAGGCCAGCGACCTTGCCCAACGCCTTGAACTGAATGGCCAGCAGGTCATGCACCAGGCTGATAGCCCAGTAGAGGCTGCCATATGGCTCCAGACACGCCTCGAACCGGGGGATCGTGTGCTGGTGACCGGGTCGTTCCTGACGGTCAGTGCCATAATGGGCATGTGGCACCAGGCATCCAGCGATGACGAGAACGGATCGAGGGAGCAAGATGAAATACGGAATGCGTGAAAGAATCAGCGGAGTCGTCATTGTCGTGGCACTAGCCGTTATCTTCGTGCCGATGTTGTTTGATGAGCCAGATAATGCCGACCAGCGCCCCGACCCTGTGTTGACCATTGAGCCGCCGGTTGACGTCGAACGGCGTGACGTTCCGGCTCCCGAGGCGCCCGATGGCCTGGGAGAAATCGTGGGGCCGCAGAGTCACGAGCAGCGAGAGCAGGTACTGGACGAGGCGCAACAGCAAACCCAGTCACGGGATGCTGAAAGCGAACAGCAGCGGCCGGAGCAGGAACCGGACACGGCGAGCGAAGCGCCGCGCGAGGATCCGATTGCGGCTATTGCTCAAGCAGCGGATCAGCGTCTAACGGATTCCAGCTCCAACTCCAGTTCCTCGACGCCTGCTGCTTCAGGCTCCGGTGAATGGTCGGTGCAGATCGGTAGCTTTGGCAAGGTCGCCAATGCCGACGGCGCACTGCAGAGGCTGCGCAACAAGGGCTATCCCGCCTGGAAGCAACAGCGTAGCGATGGCCTCACTGCGGTGTATGCCGGTCCTTACACCACGACCAGTGAAGCCGAGAATGTCATGGGTAGAATCAAGGGCGATGCCGAGCTGGGCTTCAACGGCTTCCTCAAGAGGGCGGCACCTTGATGCTGGTGACCTGGGTCGATTGGGTCTTTGTTGCTCTGCTGGCACTGGCCGTAGCAGCGGGCTTTGTCCGCGGCCTGGTGCGAGAGGCATTAGGTCTGGCGACCTGGATCGTAGCGTTGCTGGCGGCTCGGGTGTTCTGTCAGCCGGTGGCGGATTTTCTTGCCACCTGGATCGACAATGACGATGGTCGCTTGATTGTCGCCTTTGTCGCGATCATCATCGCCACCATTCTGGTGGGGGGCATACTCATTCGCATGCTTCAGGCAGCGATCGAGTGGGCCGGGGCAGGTTTCCTGAATCGAATGACGGGAGCCATGTTTGGTGGAGCCAAGGCGGTAGCGGCACTGACGTTGGTGACGTTGCTGATCGGTTTCACGCCACTGGTGCAATTGAGTGCCTGGCAAGACGCCTCGGTGCGTCCTTGGTTCGAGCAGTCTCGTGACTGGGCGCTTGCTCACCTGGATAGCATCGAGGGCGGCATGTCGGCATTGCCTGAGGCGCTACAGCACGTGCCGCAGTCTGAAGAGCCCCAGCCACTGGCTGAGCCGGTGGAGCAGGCCGAGCAGATGGAACAGATTGATCAGCAGTTGCCGCAAACGGAGCAGGCGGCCGGACAGTCATCAACCACGCAGCAGGACCCGAGCGTGAACGGTGTCTCCACGATCAGTGACAGTTGACTTCAGCGCCGCCTGATCGGGCGGCGCATCATGGCAAATGAGGTAAGGTGAATGTGCGGTATCGTCGGCCTGATGGCCAAGCAGGCGGTAAACCAGGCAATCTACGACGCCCTGACAGTGCTCCAGCATCGTGGTCAGGATGCCGCGGGGATGATGACCTGGAATGAAGGCCGATTCCTGCTGCGCAAGAGCAATGGCCTGGTTCGCGATGTCTTTCATACCCGCCACATGGCGCGACTGAAAGGCAACCTTGGCATTGGGCACGTGCGCTATCCCACCGCTGGATCTTCCAGCGAGGCGGAGTCGCAGCCGTTCTACGTCAACTCCCCCTACGGTATCACCCTGGCCCACAACGGCAACCTGACCAACTCCGAACAGATCAAGAAGGAGCTGTTCTCCTCGGATCTGCGCCACATCAACACCAGCTCTGATTCCGAAGTGCTGCTCAATGTCTTTGCACATGAACTGGGCAAGCAGGGACCGCATCTGAAGCCTGGCGATATTTTCGACGCTGTGCGTCGTGTACATCGTCGTTGCCTCGGTGGTTATGCCGCGGTATCCATTATCAATGGTGTTGGCCTGGTCGCTTTCCGTGACCCTCATGGTATCCGTCCGGTGGTCTTCGGTTCTCGTGATGAAGGTCAGGGTCAGGAGGTCATGATCGCCTCCGAGTCGGTAGCACTGGATGTTGGCGGTTTCGAACTACACCGCGACCTGGCACCGGGCGAGGCAATCTTCGTCGACATGCAGGGCGAGATTCATACTCAGCTTTGTGCCGACCGCCCTGAACTGGCGCCCTGCATCTTCGAGCATGTCTATCTGGCGCGTCCCGACTCGATGCTCGATGGTGCCTATGTCTACGGCACGCGTTTGCAGATGGGGCGTAAGCTGGCCGATCGCGTCAAACGCGAGTGGCCCGATCACGATATCGACGTGGTTATTCCGATTCCCGATACCTCGCGTACCGCGGCACTGGAAATGGCTCAGCATCTTGGTGTGACCTACCGCGAAGGCTTCATGAAGAACCGTTACATCGGACGAACCTTCATCATGCCGGGGCAGACTCAGCGCAAGAAGTCCGTACGCCAGAAGCTCAATGCCATCGACGTCGAGTTCCGTGGCAAGAATGTGCTACTGGTGGACGATTCCATCGTGCGTGGTACCACCTGCAAGCAGATCATTCAGATGGCACGTGATGCCGGTGCCAACAATGTCTATTTTGCCTCTGCAGCGCCCCCCGTGCGCTATCCCAACGTCTACGGTATCGATATGCCGGCTGCCAGCGAGTTGATCGCTCATGGCCGCAGCGAGGCCGAAGTGGGAGAGCTGATCGGTGCCGACCGCATCGTCTATCAGGACCTCGAGGACCTCAAGGCGGCCTGTCGTGAAGTCAATCCGGCGCTTGATGATTTTGACTGTTCGGTGTTCGATGGTCGATATATCACCGGCGATATCGACGACAACTACCTTGCCGATCTTGAAGCATCGCGCAACGATAGTGCCAAGCAGGAGCAGAATGTCGGCGATCACGCGCTGGTGGGGATGCACAATCAGGACGATGACATCGATTGAGGAGAGGCGGCATGCAGGACGACGCATTTGGTAACAGCCAGGGCGACAACAACTGGGCAATCGATACACTGGCTATTCGCGCTGGGCAGATGCGTACCCATGAGCAGGAGCACTCCGAGCCGATCTTTCCTACCTCGAGCTTTGTCTATGGCAGTGCTGCCGAAGCGGCACGCAAGTTTGCGGGTGACGAGCCAGGCAATATCTACTCGCGCTTTACCAACCCCACAGTGCGCACCTTCGAGCGCCGCCTTGCCGCGTTGGAAGGTGGTGAACGTTGTGTCGCGACCAGCTCCGGCATGGCTGCGATACTGTCCACGGCTCTGGCGTTGTTGAAGGCGGGGGACGAGATCGTTGCCTCGCGTTCGCTGTTCGGCTCCACCGTCAGCCTGTTCGACAAGTACCTCGGCAAGTTGGGCATCAAGACACACTATGTCGAGTTGTCCGACCTCAAGGCTTGGGAGGCGGCGATCACCCCCGAGACTCGGCTGCTGTTCGCCGAGACGCCATCCAACCCGCTTTCGGAAGTGGTCGATATTCAAGCGCTGGCCGATATTGCCCATCGCCATGATGCCTTGCTGGCTATCGACAACTGTTTCCTGACCCCGGCATTGCAGCGACCGTTGGAGTGGGGAGCGGATCTGGTGATCCACTCGGCGACCAAGTATCTCGATGGCCAGGGACGCGCTATCGGTGGTGCGGTCGTAGGTCCTGACGCGTTGATCGAGGAAGTGTTCGGCGTGGTGCGTACCTGTGGTCCTTGTCTCAGTCCGTTCAATGCCTGGATATTCACCAAGGGGCTCGAAACCCTCGGGCTGCGGATGAAGGCACATTGCGCCGCGGCGTTGGAATTGGCGCAGTGGCTGGAAGCGCATCCCGCCGTTGAGCGAGTGCACTATAGTGGTCTGGAAAGTCATGCCCAGCATAGCTTGGCCAGCCGCCAACAGCGCGCTTTCGGCGCGGTATTGGGGCTGGAAGTGAAGGGCGGCCGTGAAGCGGCCTGGTCAGTGATCGATGCCACTCGACTGTTGTCGATCACCGGCAATCTGGGCGATACCAAGACCACCATCACCCATCCCGCCACCACCACCCATGGTCGGCTTTCCGATGAGCAGAAGGCGGTCGCCGGGATCAGCGAGAACCTGATCCGGATTGCCGTGGGTCTCGAAGACCTCGACGATATCAAGGCCGATCTGGCACGTGGCCTGGATGCGTTGAGCGTCTGATTGGCTTCCCCTGCGCGGTGTCCTTTGCTGCCCGACTTCGGTCGGGCAGTTTGCGTTTACGAGCAGCGCGAGCGGTAAGCTGTAAGTTTCAGGCTGTAAGTAACCCCGGACCCCAGCCCTTGTCTGTGCGCCATGGAGCAGTGCTCGAAGCTGAACACTGGAAATTACGAACAATTTATTCGATTTTTTCCACGAGAAGGGCTAAGTAAGTTACGTTAAGATCGATTTCATCGACAGGTTGGCTAGTGTCACCACAGCCCGCTCGTTGCAGACTGGTCATCACGAACAGGTCATCACGAACAGGTCATCACTGCTATGTGGCGTAATACGCAAAATGGATGGGGACTGGTCAGCATTGCCCTGCACTGGCTGAGTGCGCTGGCGATCATTGGCCTGTTTGCCCTTGGCTGGTGGATGACCGGGCTCGACTACTACAGTAGCTGGTACCACACTGCGCCATGGTGGCACCGTGGTATTGGCATGCTGGTGTTGCTGGCGACGCTGCTACGCCTGGTATGGCGTTTTTTCCAGCCACATCCGGAGGCTCATGGTTCTGCGTTGGAAAGGCATGCGGCATCATTTGGCCATGTGGCGATCTACCTACTATTGCTGGCGGTGTTGATCAGTGGATATCTGATTTCCACGGCCGATGGCAAGGGAATCTCGGTACTGGACTGGTTCACTGTACCAGCGGTAATCAACGGGTTACCCGAGCAGGCAACCCGTGCTGGTGTAGTGCATTGGTACAGTGCCGTGGCACTGATGGTGCTTTCGGCTGGCCATGCGCTGGCGGCACTGAAACATCATCTGGTGGATCGTCAGGACACGTTGGCAAGAATGGTAAACCCGCGCCTTTCACGACGAGACTGATGGTAAAGCCGCTTCAAAGAGAAAGAGGTCTCTTTGCAGGATCTGTTGCGACAGTCCACAAGAGACATTCCACAAGAGACATTGCAGTTATTCATGACAGCAGCAACAGGGAGTAATGCATGATGTTCAAGAAGACAACCATTGCCGCGTTTGGCGCGCTAGCCATGCTGCCACTGGCCCAGGCTCAGGCGGCGGACTACACCATCGATACCGAAGGCCAGCACGCCTTTGTCCAGTTCCGTATCAATCACGTCGGCTTCTCGTACATCCTCGGCAGCTTCGAGTCTTTCGATGGTACCTTCTCCTACGACGCGGAAGAGCCCGCAGCCTCCAGCGCGGAGCTGGAAGTTGATGTGACCAGTCTCAATACCAACCATGCCGAGCGTGACAAACATATACTCAGCGGGGATTTCCTCAACGCCGATGAATATCCGACGGCCACCTTCACGTCCACCGGGTTCGAATCCACCGGTGAGGGCGAGGGGGTTCTGACGGGGGATCTGACTCTGCACGGCACCACCCAGGCCATCGAGATGCCGGTGGAGCTGATCGGTGAGGGCGAAGATCCCTGGGGTGGCTATCGTGCTGGTTTCGAAGGCAGCACTGACCTGACGCTTGCTGATTATGGTATCGACATGAGCAAGTTCCCGGAAGCCATGCAGACTGTCGAGCTGTATGTCACTTTCGAGGGCGTCCGCCAGTAGGCAATAACCGCCACTGCAGGGTTCGCTCAGCCCCGGGGTCGCCCTCGGGGCTTTTTGTCGCTGGTATGTGGGTTGTTCGTCGCGCCTGTTGGCGTTCCAGTCTCATTACCCAAGGGGTGCTCTTGAAGAGCCACCGAGCAGGATGAAGCATCACACGACGTTGTGATTCGCCTGTGAAGGCAGCTTGTTTGAGGGGCCTTGACCGTTGAGTATCAAACTTCGGAGTAGCTGTGCACTTATCTACCGATTCCCACTCCATGGGGCGTACCCTCTGGCGGCAGACCTGGCCGATGGCCATCGGGGTACTGTCATTGCTCGGGTTCCAGTTGGTGGATTCCGCTTTCGTTGCCCGCCTCGGGACCGAGCCACTGGCTGCACAGTCGTTCACCTTTCCGCTGAGCTTTCTGATCATCGGTGTGCAGGTCGGCATGGGGATTGCGATCGCCGCCTTGATCTCGCGTGCCCTGGGGGCGGGAGAGGAGCAGCGAGCCCGGCGCCTGGGCAGCCTGGTGCTGCTGTTGGGAGCCGGTGTTATCGCCGTGTTGTCGTTGCTGTTGTGGCTGTTCCAGACACCGATCTTTCGTCTGCTGGGAGCCGATGGCGGGGCGTTGGCACAGATCGCCGACTATTGGGGACCGCAATTGCTGGCCGCCTGGTTGGGGGCATTGGTGTATTTCGGCTATAGCCTGTTCCGTGCTCATGGTGATACCGGCTTTCCCGGCAGCATGATGGTGCTGACCAGCCTGGTGAACCTGTGCCTCGATCCTCTGCTGATCTTCGGCATTGGCTCCTGGCCGGGTCTTGGACTGCCGGGAGCCGCCTGGGCAACAGTGCTGGCGTTCGCGACGGGGCTGGTGCTGCTCGGTAGGCGTCTGGTCGCACGCCAGTGGCTGGAGAAGGCAGGGCTCTTGAAGGAGCTTCGTTCGTCGACGGGTGCCTTTGTCGGTGTCGCCGGACCGGCGATGATCAGCCAATTGATGCCGCCGCTGGCGGCGATGCTGGCGATATCCGTGGTTGCCCAGCTTGGCCAGAGCGCAGTGGCGACCTGGGGTCTGGCCAGCCGCCTGGAAACCGTCTCGTTGATGGTGGTGCTGGCGATGACCATGTCGTTGCCTCCCTGGCTGGGGCGTTGTTATGGCGCTGGAGACTGGCGGCAGATTCATCGCCTGATGCGTCTGGCGCTCAAGGTTGTGGTGATCTGGCAGTTGGGCCTGGGGTTGATCCTGGCATTGTTGTCGCCCTGGGTGGCAAGTCTGCTGGCCGGTAACCCCGAGATTCGCGGCGAGCTGGCCACCCTGATGCGCTTTCTGCTGCCAAGTTATGCGGCACTCGGCGTATGCATGCTGGTGGTGTCGGCGGGCAATGCGTTGGGCTGGCCGCTGCGTGCGATGCTGATGTCAGCGGCGCGGTTGTTCATCTGTTACCTGCCGTGCCTGTGGCTCGGCGTGCATCTGATCGGCGGCATGCAAGGATTGGCAATGGGCGCGGCACTGGGCAATGTGCTGGCAGGCCTGGCCGCCTGGTGGCTGTTGCGTAGGGTGCTGGCACGCCCGAAACGCCAACCCGAGCAGGTGTTGGCGGATAGCGAAAAACATAGCTAGTTAAATTCTCTGCATAATGGCTTTATTATTATATTTATTATTGTGTTTATGCAGATAAAAAACATATAAGGCCAGTAAATGCTTTAAATACAGGCTAATTTTCTTCTCTGTATCGATATACTCGCCCCCTCAGCGTCAAGATCGTGACAATCGGCAGCGCAACGACACGCAGCGCAACGACACGCAGCGCAACGACACGCAGCGCAACAACATGCAGCGCAACAACAAGAGGTGGGCGAGATGAAGGTACTGGTTCTGGGGTCAGGGGTTGTCGGGGTGACGTCAGCGTATTATCTGGCGCGCCAGGGGCACGAGGTCACCGTGGTTGATCGTCAGCCGTCTCCGGCAATGGAGACCAGTTACGGCAATGCGGGACAGGTCTCATTCGGTTTCTCCTCGCCCTGGGCGGCCCCCGGTATCCCGCAGAAGGCGGTCAAGTGGATGTTCCAGGAACATGCGCCGCTGAAGATCCAGCCGCGTCTTGATCCGGTCATGGGCCGCTTCATGATGCAGATGCTCGGCAACTGCAACCCCGAGAGCTACGCGGTCAACAAGGAGCGCATGGTCCGGGTGGCCGAGTACAGCCGTGCCTGTATCAATGCCCTGCGTGATGACACCGGGATTCGTTACGAGGACCGCCAGCGCGGTTTGCTGCAGTTGTTCCGTAATGAACAGCAGGTCGAAGCCGTCGCCAAGGACATGAAAGTGCTGGAGCAGTGCAATGTACGCCATCGCCTGTTGAATGCCGAGGAAATCACTGCGGTCGAGCCGGCGCTGTCGCGTGTGCCCGGCAAGTTCGTCGCCGGCCTGCATCTGCCGGATGACCAGACCGGTGACTGCTTCCTGTTCACCAATCGCCTCGCCGACTATTGCCGTGAGCAGCTCGGGGTGACGTTCCTGTTCAACACCAGTATCGAGCGTATCACTCGCGTTTCCGGGCGAATCGAAAACGTCGTGACCAGTGCCGGAGCGCTGACCGCCGATGCCTACGTCATGGCGCTTGGTAGCTACTCGCCGTTCCTCGCCCGTGATCTCGATATTCGTCTGCCGATCTATCCGGTCAAGGGCTACAGCCTGACGCTGCCGGTCATCGATGATGGCGGGGCACCGCAGTCGACGGTGATGGACGAGACCTTCAAGGTGGCGATCTCGCGCTTCGACAACCGGATTCGCGTCGGCGGCACTGCGGAGCTGGCGTCCTATAACCTCAGCCTGGCCGAGAAGCGTCGTGCCACCATCAGCATGGTGGTGCGTGATGTCTTCCCCGAAGGCGGCGATCTGGAAAAGGCCGAATTCTGGACCGGTCTGCGCCCGATGACTCCGGATTCCACGCCGATCATCGGTGCCACCAAATACGATAATCTATGGCTCAACACCGGCCACGGCACTCTGGGCTGGACCATGAGCTGTGGTAGCGGCCAGTTGCTGGCCGATCTGATCGCCGGACGCGATCCGCAGATCAGCGCCGATGGCCTGTCGGTAGCGCGTTACGCGGCCTGAGTCCGGGTTACTCAAGTCAGGGTAGCCTCGCATGACAAGCAGCCCGTCAGCCATTGGCTGACGGGCTGCTTGCGTTTCTGGTTCGCGACTCGGTCAGGCGAGGAACTGGCTGGTGGGCAGATAGCCGTAATGCTCGCCCTGTAGGATGTCCTCACCGGGCTCGACGATCAGATAGCCGTCTGCCGCATGGGCAGCTTGCAACATGTTGGAGCCCTGACTTCCCGACAGTAGCGCGCGGGGTATACCACGTTGGGGCTCGATCCTGACCCGCAGCAGTTCGCGACGGTGGCGGTTGGCTCGCTTGTGGAAGCCGGCTTCCACCGACCATCGCTTGAGTTGAAGCGGTGGGCTCTGGCAATGCATACCCTGACGCCGTTGCAGGCAGAGCTGACCGAGCAATTGCCAGGCAAGCAGTGCAGCAGTGGGATTGCCGGGCAGGGCGACGACCGGGGTGCCGTTGGCCAGGCTATCGCCGACATGGCCAAAGGTGAACGGCTTGCCGGGTTTGATGGCGATGCCATGTAGGTGGACAGCACCTAGCTGCTCGAGGCAGGGACGTACATGGTCCTCTTCACCGACTGAGACGCCGCCGCTGCATACGATCAGGTCCGCCATCTGGCTCGCATCCAGCAGCGCCTGACGCATGTCTTCGGCGCGGTCGGCAACGATGCCAAGGTCGAGCACCTCAGCGTGCTGTTGCTTCAAGGCGGCGGCCAGCAGGGTGGCGTTGCTGTTGTACAACTGCCCAGCAGCCAGTGGTGTGCCTGGCACGACCAGCTCCGATCCGGTGCACAGTAACGCGACTCGGACCCTCCTGCGTACCTTCAACTGATGCATTCCCTGGCTGGCCAGCATGGCGCAGCTGATTGCATTGAGTCTGGTACCGGCGTCAAGCAGAGGATCGCCTGCCTGCACTTCCTCGCCGCGATGTCGAATATGCTGACCTGCACTGGGCATCGCGAGGCAGTGCACATGGCCTTCCTCGTCGATACGCACCTGTTCCTGGGGAATTACGCAGTCGGCGCCTGGTGGAATCGGGGCGCCGGTAAAGATGCGTGCGCAACTGCCGACTGCCAGCGGTTCGGGATCGATGCCTGCCGGTATCCGTACCGAGATCGGTAGCGGCTGGTCGGAGGCGGACAGCTCCGAGAGACGCAGGGCATAACCGTCCATGGCACTGTTGTCGACACCGGGGAGGTCGATGCGTGCCCGGATCGGTTCGGCCAGCACGCGACCGCTGGCCTCGGCGAGGCTAACGCTTTCCGTGCCATGGCTGGGAGTGACCAGTCCAAGCAGTTGCTGACGGGCATCAAACAGATCGGTCAATGGCTTGTCGTGAGGATGGCGGGTGTCACACCCGCACTCGTGGCCCCTGACATCGGCATTCATGACCGCGCCTCTGATGGCTGTTGCGAAGATCGTGGCGAGCGGGTGGCACAGCGCTCGCTGTCCTTGACCACCATGGCGACGAAGTTGCACGGACGAGTCCGCGCATCCAACTGGGCAGCAATGATCTCGTCCCAGGCGGTTGTGCAGGCCTTCGGCGAGCCGGGCATGGCAAATACCAGCGTCTGATCAATAACACCGGCTACCGCTCGTGACTGGATGGTCGAGGTGCCGATCTGCTGGAAGGAAATCTGTCGGAACAGCTCGCCGTAGCCCTCGACGACCTTGTCGAACAGGGGCATCAGCGCTTCAGGCGTACTGTCTCGGGCGGTAAAGCCTGTCCCGCCATCGACCAGCACCACCTGGATATCATCACGAATCACCCAGCCGCTGACCATGGCGCGGATATGGTAGATGTCATCCTTGACGATACTGCGCTCGACGAGTTGATGACCGGCATTCTGCAGCCGTTCGATCAACAATGCGCCGCTGTCGTCCTCGGCGATGGTGCGGGTGTCGGATACTGTCAGTACCGCAATCCCGAGGGGAATGAAGTCGAGTTGGCGAGAATGGTGGGACATGGGAGCCTCCGGGGACGGGTCCCCCACCTCGGGGGTGGGTGAGGCGGGGACAGGGAATTACTGCATGAGGGCGCCATCGGTCTCGGCAAGCGAGAAGCCTTCGACGCCGATTTCGGCTTCCAGCGCCAGCAGGTAATGGCGCAGAGCCATGCGGGTGGCGAGTTCGCGCAGCTCATGCTGAACGCGAGGGATAACCTGGTCGAAGGCCTGGCTCGTGCCTTCTTCCCGGGCGTCGATCTGCACGACATGCCAGCCATAACGCGAGGCCAGCGGTCGTTCGTGCAGCCCCTCCGGCAGGAAAGACAGTGCACGGTCCAGCTCCTCGACCGTCTGGCCTGGGCTCAGCCAGCCCAGTTCACCGCCATCGCTGCTCGAGGGGCAGCGTGAGTGGCGCATGGCCAGTTCGGTGAAGCGCTGAGGGTTCTGCTGCAGGGCTTCGATCAGCTCACCGGCACGGTGATATTCGGCATCGCGAGCCTCGGCATCATCCGGGGCGGCGGCGAGCAGAATATGTCGAACCTGATAGCGCGGAGGGGTGGTGAAGCGCTCGGGGTGAGCGGCGTAGTAACGCCGACAGGCTTCATCATCCGATTCCGGGATCGCGAGTTCCTTTTCAAGCATCGCCGCGATATCGGCTTCACTGATATCCACGACGGGCTGGTCGCCGAGCTCAGCGGCGCGCTGACGCAGCAACTGCTGGATCACGAGTGCACGGGCTGCCGCCTGTGCGGCAGCCTCGTGGTCAACGGCGGGATGAAACTGCATCTCCGCCGCTATGGCACTCGGTTCGACCCAGACGTCTCCGACTCGAATGGACGGCCCATCGGCCGGCACATTTTCCAGAGGGATGGTCTGCATCTGGACTCTCCTTCATACGAGATGTGTATGCGTTATCAGGCGCGACGTCTGACGATCTGATAGCGGCGTCCCAGATAGCCGAGCGGTGCGCTCCATACATGCACCAGACGGGTAAAGGGGAACACCAGCACGATGGTCAGGCCGAGCAGGATATGGATGTGGTAGATGAAGCCGAGGCCTTGCAGATGAGAGGCAGCATTGCCCTGGAAGAACACGATCGCCTGGGCCCATTCCGCCAGCTTGATCATCACGCCGCCATCCAGGTGGTGCAGGGCAGCAGGAATGGTCAGCAGGCCGAGGGTCACCTGGGCGACCAGCAGCACGATGATCAGGTTGTCGGAGAAGCTGGACGATGCCTTGACCCGCGGATCGGTGAAGCGACGATACATCAGCATCGCACCGCCGATCAGGCACATCACACCGGCGATACCGCCGATCAGGATCGCCATGATCTGCTTGTTGCCGGGGCTGATGAAGGGCGCGTAGACCCAGTGCGGCGTCAACAGGCCGACCAGATGGCCGAAGAAGATCACCAGGATGCCGATATGGAACAACGGGCTGGCCAGGCGCATCCGCTTCGATGACAGCATCTGGCTGGAGCCGGTCTTCCAGGTGTACTGGCCGTGGTCGAAGCGCACCAGGCTGGCGATGATGAAGACCGCGCCGGCCAGGTAGGGGTAGAGGCCGAACAGCAGGGTGTGAAGGTAATTCATGATAGACCTCCAATCGAGGTGGACGGCGGAACGTCGGGAAGGCGAATGGTCTCGGGGTGAACCTGTTGACTGCGTTCGGCGAGGCGTTTGCCCTCTGCCGACTGCAGTGCACAGTCCTGATCGGACTCGGCGCTGAAACGCACCGCTTCCTCTTCCCAGACCGCATCGATGGCCGCAGGCGTGTTGTCCGCCGGCTCGCTGCTGACCTGTTCGCGATGGGCATCGACCTCGGCTTCGGCACCGATCATGCACAGCAGCGTCAGCGGAATCAGCGACTGATGGCAGTCATGCTTTTCCAGACGCGCGGTGAGCAGGGCGAGGATATGGCGGATTTCACCGATCCAGCGTGCGATATCTTCCTCAGGCCGCGTCGACAGGAATTCCAGCAGCAGCGGCAGGTGGTCGGGCAGCTCGCGCTCACCGAGCACGAAGCCTGCGGCTTCGTATTCGGCGAGCAGATCGACCATCGCCTGACCACGATCACGGGATTCGCCGTGCACATGCTCGAACAGCAACAGTGACGTGGCGCGACCACGGTCGAACTGGGCGACATAGGCCGCCTGGCTGTCGAGAAGGTCGCTGCTGGCCAGTTGCCGGCACCACGCCAGCAACGGCTGACGGGGTGCGGTGGCGGGCAGTGGCATGGCCTCGATTGCCGCGCCTACCTCGGGCAGCGCTTCGATCAGCGCTGCGTCGGGGTAGTCGAGCAGACGGGCCAGCGCACGCATGCCGCGTGCGAGGGCATCAGCCATGGTTCACCTCCGGATGATTCGGGTCGTACTGCTCAACCTTGACCAGGGTGGTGGTCTGCTTGCGGCCACCGAACAGACTGGTGTCGTCGGAACCGCCCTGACAGCCATTGCCGAACGAGAAGCCGCAGCCGCCACGCTCGGGGAAGGCTTCGCGGGCCAGCTCGCGATGGCTGGTGGGGATCACGAAGCGATCCTCGTAGTTGGCAATGGCCAGGTAGCGATACATCTCTTCCACCTGAGCCTCGCTGAGTCCGACTTCATCAAGTACGTCCTGACGCACTTCACCGTCGACATGCTTGCCACGCATATACTCGCGCATCGCGATCATGCGCTTGAGCGCATGAACGACCGGCGCCTCATCGCCTGCGGTAAGCATATTGGCGAGGTACTTGACCGGGATACGCAGCGACTCGACGTCGGGCAGGATGCCCTTGCGCTCGATGTGTCCGGCATCCACGGCTGACTGGATCGGTGACAGCGGCGGCACGTACCAGACCATCGGCAGGGTGCGGTATTCCGGGTGCAGCGGCAGCGCCAGTTTCCAGTCCATGGCCATCTTGTAGACCGGCGACTGCTGCGCGGCGCTGATCACGTTATCGGTGATACCGTCGCGCTTCGCCTGGGCGATGACTTCCGGATCGAAGGGATCGAGGAAGATATCGCACTGGCGCTGATACAGATCGCGCTCATCGCTGGAGGCAGCCACTTCCTCGATACGGTCGGCATCATAGAGCAGCACGCCGAGGTAACGGATACGACCGACACAGGTCTCGGAGCAGACGGTGGGTTGACCGGATTCGATACGCGGATAGCAGAAGATGCACTTCTCGGACTTGCCGGATTTCCAGTTGTAGTAGATCTTCTTGTACGGGCAGCCGGAGACACACATCCGCCAGCCACGGCACTTGTCCTGGTCGATCAGTACGATGCCGTCTTCTTCGCGTTTGTAGATCGCGCCGCTCGGGCACGAGGCCACGCATGCCGGGTTGAGGCAGTGCTCGCACAGGCGCGGCAGATACATCATGAAGGTGTTCTCGAACTCTCCATAGATGTCGGCCTGGATCTGGTCGAAGTTGGTGTCCTTGCGGCGCTTGGCGAACTCGGTGCCGAGAATCTCCTCCCAGTTCGGGCCCCATTCGACCTTGTTCATGCGCTGGCCGGAGATCAGCGAACGCGGGCGTGCCGTCGGCTGGTGCTGGCCCTGTTTCGCCTGGTGCAGGTGCTGATAGTCGAAGGTAAACGGCTCGTAATAGTCGTCGATCTCCGGCAGATCAGGGTTGGCGAAGATATTCGCCAGTACCCGCCACTTGCCACCGATACGCGGCTCGATGCTGCCATCGGCCTTGCGCATCCAGCCGCCTTTCCAGCGCTGCTGGTTTTCCCACTCTTTCGGGTAACCGACACCGGGCTTGGTCTCGACGTTGTTGAACCAGGCATACTCGACGCCTTCGCGACTGGTCCACACGTTCTTGCAGGTGATGGAGCAGGTGTGACAGCCGATACACTTGTCGAGGTTGAGCACCATGCCAACCTGGGAACGGATCTTCATTTGACGGCCTCCTGTACGCTGTCGTTGCCTTCTCCGTCGAGCCAGTCGATGTTCTTCATGCGCCGCACGATGACGAATTCATCACGGTTCGAGCCTACGGTGCCGTAGTAGTTGAAGCCGTAGGACAACTGGCCGTAGCCGCCGATCATATGGGTCGGCTTGGGACACACGCGAGTCACCGAGTTGTGCATGCCGCCACGGGTGCCGGAGACCTCGGAGCCGGGCATGTTGAGGATTCGCTCCTGGGCGTGATACATCATCGCCATGCCGTTCTTGACGCGCTGGCTGACCACCGCACGCGCGGCAATCGCGCCGTTGGCGTTGTACAGCTCGATCCAGTCGTTGTCCTCGACACCGATGGCGCGGGCATCATCCTCGGACATCCACACGATCGGGCCGCCACGCGACAGGGTCTGCATCAGCAGGTTGTCGGAATAGGTGGAGTGGATACCCCATTTCTGGTGCGGCGTGATCCAGTTCAGGGCGATTTCCGGGTTACCGTTGGGCTTCGGCTCCGCCATGCTGCGGGTGGCGCGAGTATCGATCGGCGGACGGTAGACCAGCAGGCTCTCACCGAAGTCGCGCATCCAGGCGTGATCCTGGTAGAACTGCTGACGACCGGAGACGGTGCGCCACGGAATCAGCTCATGAACGTTGGTGTAGCCCGCGTTGTAGGACACATGCTCGTCTTCCAGGCCGGACCAGGTCGGGCTGGAGATGATCTTGCGCGGCTGGGCCACCACATCGCGGAAGCGGATCTTTTCCTCTTCCTTGGGTATGGCAAGGTGGGTGTGATCGCGACCGGTGATCTTCGACAATGCTTCCCAGGCCTTGACCGCCACTTGACCATTGGTTTCCGGTGCCAGCGACAGAATCATCTCGGCGGCATCGATGGCCGTTTCGATGCACGGCTGACCCTTGGCCGGGCCGTCGAGCTTGACGTGGTTGAGGCCACGCAGCAGCTCGACTTCCTTGTTGGTATTCCAGCTGATGCCCTTGCCGCCGTTACCGGCGCTTTCCAGCAGCGGACCCACGGAAGTGAAGCGCTCGTAGGTCTCGGGGTAGTTGCGTTTGACCTCGATCAGGCTCGGCATGGTCTTGCCGGGAACCGGCTCACACTCGCCTTTCTTCCAGTCGAGGACTTCGGGCTGGGCCAGCTCGGAAGGGGTGTCGTGCTGCAACGGCAGCGTGACCAGATCGGTTTCCTCGCCGAGATGGCCGACACAGACCTCGGAGAACTTCTTCGCAATGCCCTTGTAGATGTCCCAGTCGCTGCGCGCTTCCCAGGCAGGATCGGTGGCCGCGGTCAGCGGGTGGATGAAGGGGTGCATGTCCGAGGTGTTGAGATCGTCCTTCTCGTACCAGGTTGCCGTCGGCAGCACGATATCCGAGTACAGGCAGGTGGTGGACATACGGAAGTCCAGCGTCACCAGCAGATCGACCTTGCCCTCCGGAGCCTCCTCGTGCCAGACCACTTCTTCCGGCAGGGTCGCGCCGGTGTGGCCCAGATCCTTGCCTTGTACGCCGTGGCGAGTTCCCAGCAGGTACTTGAGCATGTACTCGTGGCCCTTGCCGGAGCTGCCCAGCAGGTTGGAACGCCAGATGAACATGTTGCGCGGGAAGTTCTGCGGATTGTCCGGGTCCTCGGCAGCGAAGCCCAGCTTGCCGTTCTTGAGCTGCTCGACGGTGTAATCGGCCGTCGACTTGCCGGCCTCGTTGGCGGCAGCGGCCAGACGCAGCGGGTTGACGCCCAGCTGCGGGGCAGATGGCAACCAGCCCATGCGTTCGGCACGCACGTTGAAGTCGATCAGGCTGCCGGAATAGCGCGAGGTATCGGCCAGCGGCGAGAGGATTTCCTTGATCTCGAGCTTCTCGTAACGCCACTGACTGGAGTGGTTGTAGAAGAACGAGGTGCCGTTCATGTGACGCGGCGGACGCTGCCAGTCGAGGCCGAAGGCCAGCGGAGTCCAGCCGGTCTGCGGACGCAGCTTTTCCTGGCCGACGTAGTGTGACCAACCGCCACCGCTCTGACCGACACAACCGCACAGGATCAACATGTTGATCAGGCCGCGGTAGTTCATGTCCATGTGGTACCAGTGGTTCATACCGGCACCGACGATGATCATGCTGCGACCCTGGGTCTTGTCGGCATTGGTCGCGAATTCACGGGCGATGCGCGTGCACTGCGCGGCGCTGACACCGGTGATCTTCTCCTGCCAGGCCGGCGTATAGGGACGCACCTGGTCGAGGCTGGTGGCGCCATCGTCTTCGCCTTCGGTACCGAAACCACGGTCGATGCCGTAGTTGGCGCACATCAGATCGAAGACCGTGACGGCCAGGGTTTCGCTGCCATCGGCCAGCGTCAGACGCTTGGCGGGCAGGCAATGGTGCAGAACTTCCTTGTCGGCGACATGCGGGAAGTGCTCATGCTCGATACCGCCGAAGTAGGGGAAGGCCACCCTGGCGACGCTATCGTGACTATCGGCAAGGCTCAGACGCAGCTGAATATCGTTGCCGTCGGCATCGCGCTGCTCGAGGTTCCACTTGCCTTTCTCGTCCTTTGCCCCACCTTCTGTCTCCCCCCAACGGAAACCAATGGAGCCCCTGGGGACGACAAGCTGATCGCGGGTCTCGTCCCAGGCAATGGTTTTCCATTCCGGGTTGTTGGACTGACCAAGGTTGGCGTCGAAGTCCGAGGCGCGCAGCTGGCGACCCGGCGCATAGCTGCCGTCTTCGCGCGTTTCCAGTGCCACCAGGCACGGCATGTCGGTGTAACGACGCACATAGTCGCTGAAGTAACTGCTGGGATTCTCGAGGTGGAATTCCTTGAGGATCACATGGCCCATGGCCATCGCCAGTGCCGCATCGGTACCCTGTTTGGCCGACAGCCACTCGTCGGTGAGCTTGGACACCTCGGCATAGTCGGGCGTGATCGAGACGGTCTTGGTGCCCTTGTAGCGAACTTCTGTGAAGAAGTGCGCATCCGGAGTGCGGGTCTGGGGCACGTTGGAACCCCAGGCGATGATATAGCCGGAGTTGTACCAGTCGGCGGATTCCGGCACGTCGGTCTGCTCGCCCCAGGTCTGCGGAGAGGAGGGCGGCAGATCGCAGTACCAGTCGTAGAACGACAGGCAGGCACCACCGATCAGCGACAGGTAACGGGCACCGGCGGCGTAGGACACCATCGACATCGCCGGAATCGGCGAGAAGCCGATCACACGGTCGGGACCGAAGGTCTTGATGGTGTAGACATTGGATGCGGCGATCAACGTCTGCACCTCATCCCAGTCGGCACGCACGAAGCCACCCATACCGCGGGCACGCTTGTATTGGCCAGCGAGGAGTGGGTCCTCGACGATCGACGCCCAGGCATCGACCGGATCGGGATGCACGTCCAGCGCACGACGCCACAGCTTGACCAGCTCCTGACGGATCAGCGGGTACTTGAGGCGGTTGGCGCTGTACAGGTACCAGGAATAACTGGCACCACGCGGGCAGCCACGTGGCTCATGGTTGGGCAGGTCGGCGCGGGTACGTGGATAGTCGGTCTGCTGGGTTTCCCAGGTGACCAGGCCATTCTTGACATAGATCTTCCAGCTGCACGATCCAGTGCAGTTGACCCCGTGGGTCGAGCGCACGATCTTGTCGTGCTGCCAACGCGCTCGATAGCCGTCCTCCCAGTCGCGAGTCTCGTCGCGGGTTTCTCCATGGCCGTTGGCGAATTGAGGGGGGCGTCTGGTGAGGTATCTCAGACGGTCGAGAAAATGACTCATATGGTTTCTCCTCAGTGGCCGTCCCTTCTCGGGACGGCCTGGCTGGATAGTCCTTGGTCTTGATGAGCAGGTGCGTTACAGGCGAATTTCCGCGCCCTTGCGGCTGTAGTAGAACCACGTCAGTGCCGAGCAGGCTGTGTAGAACACGATGAAGCCGATCAGCGCTGCACCTACGCCGCCGGTCATGTCGATGGAGGTGCCGAACGACTTGGGAATGAAGAAGGCGCCATAGGCGGCAATCGCCGAGGTGAAACCGATAGTGGCAGCCGATTCGCGCTCGGCATGTGCCAGTTGCTCGTCGGCAGACAGCTGCGGCATCAGGCGTGCGACTTCGTGACGGAAGATCGACGGGATCATCTGGAAGGTACTGGCATTACCTACGCCGGTAGCGAGGAACAGCAGCATGAAGGCGGCGAAGAAGCCGGTGAATCCCCAACTGGCATCCTTGTTGGCCAGGCTGAACATCACGCCGACGACGCCGACGATCATGACCATGAAGGTCCAGAAGGTAACGCGGGCGCCACCGAAGCGATCCGAGAGGCCGCCGGACCAGGCACGGCTGAGCGCGCCGACCAACGGGCCGAGGAAGGCGAACTTGAGGGCATCAACCGCCGGGAACTGGGTGTTGGTCAGCAGCGGGAAGGCCGCGGAGAAGCCGATGAAGCTACCGAAGGTGCCGGTGTAGAGCACACACATCAGCCAGTTGTGCTTGCGCTTGAAGATAACCGCCTGTTCGGCGAACGATGACTTGGCACTGGCGATATCGTTCATGCCGAACCAGGCGGCCACGGTGGCCAGCGCGATGAACGGCACCCAGACGAAACCAGCATTCTGCAACCACAGTTCGCCACCGGTGGAAGTGGATTGGCCGTCTCCGGTGAAGGCGGCAAAGGTGCCCAGCGAAATCACCAGCGGCACGAGGAACTGCATTACCGAGACGCCGAGGTTGCCGAGACCGGCATTCATTGCCAGCGCCTTGCCTTTCTCGCGCTTGGGATAGAAGAACGAGATGTTGGCCATGCTGGAGGCGAAGTTGCCGCCACCGAAGCCACACAGCAGGGCGAGAATCGCCATCACCAGGTAGGGGGTTTCGGGGTTCTGCACCGCGAAGCCGATCCAGGCGGCGGGCAGCATCAACGACAGGGTGGAGATGGCGGTGAAGCGACGGCCACCGAAGATCGGCACCATGAAACTGTAGAAGACCCGGAAGGTGGCACCGGAGAGACCGGGCAGGGCGGCCAGCCAGAACAGCTGATTGGGCGTGTAATCGAAGCCGACCAGCGGCAGTTTGGCGACGACGACAGACCAGACCATCCATACACTGAAGGCGAGCAGCAGACAGGGAATCGAGATCCACAGGTTACGGCTGGCAATACGCTTGCCGGTGGACTCCCAGAAGCTCTCGTCCTCGGGGTGCCATTCGGTCAGTACAAAACGGGAGGGAGTGGAGAGTTCCGGTAGGTCGGTGGATTCGCAACGGTCACGTGCTTCGATACGCTCGGCCTTGAGGATGGCGTAATGCATCCAGATCAAGGCGGCAGCAACGATCACGAACAGCAGCATGAAGCAGCTTTGCCAGATGCCGATCACATCGTTGAGCATGCCGAAGGTCAAGGGCAGGAAGAAGCCACCAAGACCGCCGACCATGCCGACCATGCCGCCAACGATACCGACATTCTTCGGATAGTAGACCGGGATATGCTTGAACACTGCGGCCTTGCCCAGTGACATGAAGAAGCCCAGTACCATGGTCAGCACAATGAAGCCGGCCAGCGGTATGGTGAAGGAGAAGGACACTGGGCCATGCACGCCCTGGACGATGTAGTCGGTGGGCGGGTAGCTGAGCAGGAAGCAACACAGCGCCGAGACGATGAAGGTCCAGTACATCACCCGGCGCGCGCCATAGCGGTCGGACATCCAGCCGCCGAGAATGCGGAACAGTGACGCCGGGATGGTGTAGAGCGCAGCGACAAACCCGGCCTCGGCGAGACTCAGCCCGTAAACCTCGATCAGAAAGTGGGGCAGCCATAGTGCAAGGGCTACAAAGGCGCCGAAGACGAAAAAGTAGTAAAGCGAGAATCGCCACACTCGAATGTCGGCCAGCGGGGCCATCTGCTCGGCGAAGGAGACGCTGGTCGCGTTGCGTTGATCCGCTAGCGGATCGTCCTTGGCAAGGATCAGGAACAAAACGCCGGTAATCGCGAGGATGGTGGCATAGGCCAGGGCAGTGCCCTGCCAGCCCATTGCCATCAGCAGGAAGGGGGCTCCGAAGTTGGTGACCGCTGCGCCGACATTACCGGCACCGAAGATGCCTAATGCCGTACCCTGATGCTCCTTGTCGAACCAGGCCGAGGTGTAGGCGACTCCGACAATGAACGAGCCACCGGCGAGGCCGACTCCCAGGGCGCCGACCAGCAGCATCGGGTAGCTGTTGGCGAAAGTCAGCAGGTAGACACAGGCGGCGGTGCACAGCATCAGCAGACTGAACACCCAGCGACCGCCGAAGCGGTCAGTGAGGACGCCGAGGAAAAGGCGGGAAATGGAGCCGGTCAGAACTGGAGTGGCCATCAGCAGGCCGAGCTGGGTATCCGAGAGGGCAAAATCATCCTTGATCTCGATGCCGAGTATGGAAAACAACGTCCAGACGGCAAAGCACAAGGTAAAGGACAGTGTAGAAATTCCTAGTGCTCTTTGTTGCTGAGTTCGAGGAACTGGTGCTGACATAGCCATGGGCCTTCCTTAATTGGAAAGTGTGAGGACTCCAACCTGATTTTTCCGGGGTGCAGCTATGAGGAACTTGATGGTGATCAATACCCTCGGAATTAGTTCGTGTCTTGAATATCAGATAGCTCACTGGAGGTATCTGTAGCCAAGGCTTGATGTCGAATCATAGGGGGGTTGTGGGTAGGGTTTAAGATGTACTGAAGGGAGTTGTTGGATTCCATGACGTAAATCAATAAATGGATGTTGGTAGCTCGAAGCCCACATTCCCCGTTCCTGGGGGTGATCTGATCAACTCAGAGCATCCCGCTGGTGTAGGGACGCATCAGGCATTTTCGATGCTTGTATACGACAGCGTTGTTCAGCCCTGACGAGGTAAATCGTCGCCGGCCTCAAAGATGAAAGCTCAATGAATGATGATTATCTGGTGGGAAAAGTCGAAGTTTTCATCAATCGATATGCTTGACTTTTTAGAGATAAGATTTATGGAAAAAGGTGGTTATTTTCGAGGATCTTCAGGGAAAAGGTCGCAGTTGTTATGATGATAATACTGGTGGTTTTCACTACAGATTGTTGCTATAGGTGGGGGTAGACGAGCGACGAGTCGCTCGAACTGGTAAGTCATCAGCGATAAGCTTCGAGTAACAAGAAAACGCACAAAAAACCCCGAAGACGTGGAGTCTCGGGGTTTAATGCTTACAGCTTACATACAGCTTACAGCTGCTTCGCTTGTTCAGGCCTTGCCGTTGACGGTGGCCACAGCCTTGGCAATATATTCCAGATTTTCGCTGGAGAAGCCGGCAACGTTTGCACGTCCAGAACGCACCATATAGATGCCGAATTCATCACGCAGGCGGTCGACCTGTTCCGGCGTCAGGCCAGTGTAGGAGAACATGCCGCGTTGCTCGGCAACATGGGCGTATTTCTCATCGAGGCCATAGGGCTTGAGGGCATCAACGAAGTCGCGACGCAGGGTGTTGATGCGGTCGCGCATTTCGGTGAGCTCTTCGCGCCAGACCTTCTCCAGCTCAGGCGAGTGCAGGATCTCGCTGACGATGGAGCCGCCATGAGCCGGCGGGTTGGAGTAGTTCTCACGGGCGACGATGGCGATCTGAGAACGAACGTTTTCCATCTCCTCGTTGTTCTTCGCCACTACGATCAGCGCACCAGTACGCTCGTTGTAGATACCGAAGTTCTTCGAGCAGGAGCTGGTGACCAGCACATTGTCGAGGTTTTCAGCCAGCAGGCGGACGGCGTAGGCGTCTTCGTCGAGGCCTTCGGCGAAGCCCTGATAGGCAAAGTCGACCAGCGGCAGCAGATCACGTTCCTGAAGCACCTTGAGGACTTCCTGCCATTGCTGCTGGTTGAGGTCGAAGCCGGTCGGGTTGTGGCAGCAAGCGTGCAGTACAACCACGTCACCCTGAGGAATCTGTTTGAGGGCGCTCAGCATGCCATCGAAGTCGAGGCGATTGTCGGCGTCGACATAGGGATACTTGTGCAGCTCGATACCGGCGGCAGTGAAGATGCCGTGATGGTTCGGCCAGGTCGGGTCGCTGACCCAGATACCCTTGCCGGGCAGCTGGTGGGCCACGAAGTCGGCGGCCAGGCGCAGTGCGCCAGTACCACCAGGAGACTGCGTGACACTTGCCCGACCGGCCTCGAGAACAGGAGAACCCTCGCCAAGGACCATCGGCAGCACGACTTCGCCGTAGCTTGGCGCGCCATGAGAGCCAATGTAGGTCTTGGTGGTCTCATTCTTGAGCAGCAGGGCTTCGGCCTCCTTGACCGCACGCATCACCGGAGTGGTGCCCTTTGCATCGCGGTAGACGCCGACGCCTAGATCGACCTTCTGGGGGTTGGTGTCCTTCTTGAAGGCTTCGATGAGCCCGAGGATCGCATCCCCGGGGACCCGCTCAATCTTCTCGAACATTTTACTTGGCTACCTCGTCAGTACTGGCTACCTCATCGGTTCTGGCTGCCAGGATGAAATCATTCTTGTGCAGGCCCTTCATTTCGTGAGACCACCAGGTGACCGTTACCTTGCCCCACTCAGTGAGCAGAGCAGGGTGATGGCCTACTTCCTCAGCGATCTCGCCGACCTTGTTGGTGAACTCGAGGGCCTGACGAAAGTTGCGGAACTTGAAGCTGCGTTCCAACTGCATGATGCCATCACGCTCGATGATCTGCCACTCAGGGATGCTGGCGCGCCACTGTTCGATTTCGCTGTCAGTGGCACGGGGAGCGTCCCAGCTGCAGGCTTCACACTGTTGTTCAGATAGTTGGCTCATGTTGACTCCGTATGGCTGTTGTCGAGAACGAATGAAGGTTCGATACCACCGATCGAGATACGTGACACGCTGTTGCCTGGCATTTGGGGCAAGGCTGGCCCGGCTTGACCAGGCAGTCAGTGATTGCTGGGTTTGGGAGGAAAGCGAGGCTCGAACAGTCCCAGTTCACGTGCCTGCTCAACCAGTGCCATGATGTCGCGTTGTGCAAGATCGTGTAGTGAGTCGAGGCTGTCGAGAACGTAGTAGAGCGGTTGCAGAATGTCGATGCGGTACGGTGTACGCAGGGCATCCACAGCATCGAAAGGTGAGTGCTCCGGGCTATCCGAAAGGGCGTGAAGCGTTTCCTTCGGTGAAGAGATGATGCCTCCGCCATAGATACGCCGTCCTTCCGGCGTATCGACCAGCCCGAATTCGACGGTCAGCCAGTACAGGCGTGCCAGAAAAACTCGGTCCCTGGGTTCGGCCTTGAGTCCGAGTTGGCCATAGATGGCGGTGAATTCGGCAAAGGCCGGATTGGTCAGCATTGGGCAGTGGCCGAATATCTCATGAAAGATATCCGGTTCCTTGAGGTAGTCCATTTCCTGAGGTGTACGAATGAAGGTCGCCACCGGAAAGCGTCGATTGGCCAGCAACTCAAAGAAGGTGTCGAAGGGGATCAGAGCCGGTACCTGGGCGGTTTCCCAGCCGGTTGCCTCGCGCAGCACCCGGTCGACATCAGCGAGTTGTGGAATATGCTCGCTGGGTAGCGCGAGTCGCTCAAGCCCATCCAGGTATTGCTGACATACGCGCCCCTCGATCAGCGCCAGTTGACGCTCCATCAGTTGCTGCCAGGTATGATTTTCCTCGTCACTCCAGTGAATAATGCCGTTTTCGTCGGGCATGCGTGCCTGATAGGCAGTGCCTTTGGAGGCAATCTCGGTCGTCGCTCGGCCGGCCATCGACTGCGGTGCATTCATGACATCTCCCCCTGACCTTGTGGTCATCTTGTAGTGTTGTTCGCCAGGTCGGTGACTGATCGAAGGGTATTCCATCCATCGCTCGGGTTTGCCGGCCTGTCCGGTAGGTGTCTGTTGGCAGTCTATCCCTCGGATTGGCGCTGGGTGGTCGGCAGAACCTGTTGGGTGGAGGGCATGGAGAGCGGTTGTCGTAAGAAATTCGTTACAGGGGGCGGCAGCAAGGGGATTACTACGACCAAAGCATCGCGACGTGGGGATATAGGAGGCGTATTCTGTCACGTATTCTTTACAATAGAGTCAGTCAGGGCTTACAGAAATCTGTCCCTGCTGTCTGTGTTGCCGTGTTTCAAGATCCAGGCAAGGACCCCTGACATGCGTTTGAGATTTCACTGCCAGAATCGCATCGGCATTCTGCGCGATATCGTGGCTCATTTTGCCGACTACGGGCTGAATGTGGCACGTGGTGAAGTCGGTGGTGAACATGGCAATGCCATCTATCTGCTGGTGCCCAATCTGCTCAATGCACAGCTGGCGACCCTCAAGCCAGAATTGGAAGCAGTGGCCGGAGTGTTCGGTGTACGCCGGGTGAGTCTGATGCCGAGTGAGCGCCGACACCTGGAGCTGGATGCGTTGCTGTCATCGCTCACCGACCCGGTAATGTCGATTGATATGGAAGGACATCTGGTCGCCGCCAACCGCGCTGCCAGTCAGTTATTGGGCGTGCGGGTTGATGAGGTTCCGGGATTATCGCTGGATCGCTATCTGCCGGACCTTGACCTGCCCGAACTGATTCGTCGCAATAATGCGCGAGTCAACGGGCTGCGTATTCACCTGCGTGAGGCAACGTTCCTTGCGGATATCGCGCCGTTGCACCGGGAGAATCATGACGATGTGGCCTCGCTGGCAGGAGCGGTAGTCACCCTGCACAGCGTCGATCGTATCGGCGAACGCATCTACCAGGTTCAGCGTCAGGAGTTTCGTGGTTTCGAGACCATGTTCTCTGCCAGTCCGCGCCTTTCGATATTGATCCATGAGGCACGACGCATGGCGCCGCTCGATGCCCCATTACTGATCAGCGGGGAGACGGGAACCGGCAAGGAACTGTTGGCACGTGCCTGCCATCTCGCCAGTCGTCGCGGTCAGTCGCCGTTCATGGCCCTGAATTGTGCGGGACTCCCAGAGTCGATGGCCGAAACCGAGCTGTTCGGATATGCCCCCGGTGCCTTCGATGGTGCTCGCCCTGAAGGCAAGCTGGGTCTGTTGGAATTGACGGCGGGTGGCACCATCTTCCTCGACGAAGTCGGTGAGATGAGCCCGCGCATGCAGGCCAAGCTGCTGCGCTTTCTTCAGGACGGAGGTTTTCGCAGGGTCGGCAGTGACGAGGAGACTTTCCTCGACGTCAGAGTGATCTGTGCCACTCAGCAGGATCTGTTGGCGCTGAGTCAGAATGGTGAGTTTCGCCAGGACCTTTACCACCGCCTCAATGTGCTGTCTCTGGCAGTGCCGTCGCTGCGTGAATGTCTGGATGGTATCGAGCCGCTGGCGAACCATTTCGTTGATCGGGCGTCGCGCCAGATCGGTTGCCGCTTACCAACGTTGTCACCCGCAGCGGTGTCGAGAATGCTCAACTACCACTGGCCGGGCAATATTCGTCAGCTGGAAAACGTGCTGTTTCAAGCAGTATCGCTGTGCGAAACGGGAGTGATCGAGTCATCGCATTTGAGGTTGCCGGATGCCGGGATGGCGGCAGGGTTGTCGGGAATCGATCTCGAGGGCAGTCTGGGTGATATCGTCGCAGACGTGGAACGCCGAGTGCTCAGTGCACTCTATCCGCAGCATCCGTCCAGTCGACAATTGGCCAAACGGCTCGGGGTGTCGCATACCACCATCGCCAACAAGCTCAATCGCTATGGTATTGGCCAACCGGACGGTGATTCCTGAACTGGCACCCTCTCATGACCGCAAGAGCTGAACCTGGCATAATAGCCGCCATGCCTGCGCGAGGGCGCAGGACCGATGAACCCTCAGTGGCGGTTGGTCAGGACCGTTAATCACCAGGACCATTCATGACTGCATGGAGCAAGCTGCTGGTCGCGACCACGCGACTGATCGATCTGCATGACAGTGGACACGAGCCGGGCTCGCCCTTTGTTCAGGTCAGCCAGGAGAGCCGGCGCGGTTTGCGTGACGGTTATTGGCTCGACCTCGGTTGCCTGCTGCTCGACTATCTGCTGGATGTGGACTTCGCCACCAATAGTGCTTTTGTCTCGCAGACTCGTTGTCTGGAGGCCTTGCGGGAGCAATACCCCGAGTTGTGTCACGACGACTTGAGCTTTGTCATCAACTTGCTGGCCACGCCGAGCGAGCTGCATCTACGTGATGAGGGTGAGCAGGGTGAACGCCTGCGGCGCAGCACCAAGCGTACGGCTCTGGTCGAGAAACAGGGGCAGACCGGCCAGGTGCGCCTGACGCCCAGCGGTCGCCAGGCGGTTACCCTGGCCAGCTCCGTCGAGGACCTGCTGTATTCGGAATATGACGCCGCCAAGGTTCTGGCGGCGCTGGCGCGTGGTGATTTCGCGCGGGTACCGGATATCACCAATCAGATTCTGCTGGCGATTCGCGGATTGACCCAGGAGCTGCGCCGGGTGCGAGAGAACCCGACTCGGGAAGGCAAACTGTCGATTCTGCTCGATAACGAACGCCACTATCACAATGCCTTGTCGAGTATTCAGCGCACGTTGCTCGACGCGCGTAGCCAGTTGACCACACCGGTTCTGATGGAGCGCTTTGACGATTGGCAGCAGCATCAGGACGATGATTGGGACCTGCGCATACTGTCGAGTGCCATTGGGCGGGTATTGACCGCGATCGAAAATCTGTCGCGACGCCTATCCGAGCTGATTGCTGACATCGCGGAAGGGCGTGTTCAGTCGATGGGCGTGGTCGACTTCAGTGAGCTTGCCGCACGCTTGATTGCTGCCCCTCCGCGCCCGCGTCTTGCGGAGCCACTGGTCAAACGCATGACGCCGTTCTTCCAGGCGCTGGCCTTTCCGCAGCCGACGCCGCTGGTACCGCTGCTCGAAACGCGTCGCGCCGAGTCCAGCTCGGTGGCATTGGTGTATGACGAGTCGCTCGATGCGAGCCCCGAGGAAACTCGGCTGGCCCGTTTCCTGGCGGCACGCGGCCCGGCTTTGCGCGAACGGGTGGCTGAAGCGCCGTTATCGCTGGCTGAGGCGCTGGCTGAGGGCTGGCATCTGGATGGCAGCGAAGATTGCCTGCCACAACTGATCAACACCTTCGTCGATACTGGATTGCTGTCTGAGTCACTGGTGGTCGGTGTCGAATATCGTCCTTTCCGTCTGACGCTCGACGACGGCCGAGTCATCGATGGCCCCGTCACCCCAACGCTGCGTCAGGCTGAGCTGGACCACGAGCCGCTGACACATGGTTGATCGATCCACATTGGTCCCGCAACAGCGCCGAGAGCCAAAACGCCGAGGGCCAATGGATATGCGAATTTTCAGGGAATATGCCTCATGAACATGACCGAGATGGGCGAGGTCGTCGCCTACCTGCTGCGCTACCGTGCCGCCGAGCGTCTGCCGGCCGGTGGCCGCAAGAGGCGCGCTGCGCGTGATGGCCAGCTATCCGAACGCGATGTCTGTGCGTTGATCGATGATGCCAGCGATATCGAACGCGAGGCGCTGCGCGATTTTCTCGCCGGTCAGGGGCTACGTCTGCGTGTCTACGAAGCGGGTGACTATCCCGGTATTGCACCGGGATCGCGCTATTACGCCCTGCTGCCGGACCCGGATATGGATCAGCCGCCGCTGTATACCCGAGAACCGGTGTTCAATGCCTTGCGTCTGCGTCAGGAAAGCCGTGCCGAGTTGGCGACCTGGTATCTGCAACTCTGGCTGTTGATGCACACCTTGCTTTACACCCGTTACAACCGGGCGCTGTCCGATGTCAGCCGCTATCAGGAAGCCACCTTTGCGGGTGCGGAACTGGTCGATTTGCTGCGCGATCAGGTTGAGACCCTGCGGGGGCTGGGGGACGAGGCCAGCGAGGCACAGCGTAGCCTGCTCGATGAGCGTGGTGAGGATCTCAGTCGGCGTGTCCGCGCCTTTATCGAGTTGCATGTCGGCGCGGGTATGCTGGAGCCGGTGCGTGATGATGATACGTCCGGGGAGGTCTGGCAGCAGACGCTGCTGGGCGCACTGGAGAGTGAACAGATCGGCATTCACCAGTTGGGCCACCTGCAGGCGCTGATCGAAGGGCGTGGGGAGCAGGGTGGCAGTCTGGATGACGTCGCCGATGAAGACATTGAGGAAGCGGAGTCCCGGGATCGAGACTCCCTGAACGATGACACGGAGGTGCAGGCATGAGTGTCATTCACCGCATCGAAGTGGCCAACCTGCTCAACAAGCATGGTGACGTTACCTCTCCCTGGGACGCCAAGATGCGTCACCTGCTGCTTGATCTGCGTGGGCAGTCGAGTGCCATCAGCATGGAGAATGGTTTCGGCAAGACCACCCTGGCTGAAGCGCTGATTGGACTGCTGTCGCGCGATCGAACACTGCTGTCGCGTACGCGACGCAAATGCACGCCGTCCACGGTATCCGGCCAGGGACGAAGCTGGTCGCACCTGCGTGTCGAGTTTCGCACCCGCTCGGATCAGGCCGGGCAAGGTGACATGCTGGCAGCGGCGGGAGAGGAGGTCGCGGGCGAAACCTTTGTTTTCGGCTTCTATGGCTACAGCGATGGCAGCGGCTTGTCGTTCTACCATTACTCCGGCCGCCTCGAGGACATTCCGGTCCATCACCTGACCCAGGATGGCAAGCTGGCGCTATACGCCAATAGTGACGTCAAGCAGGCCATGAATCGTCATGGCGTGCGTCTGACGCTCAATCGTGACGAGTGGCTGGATGCGGTCAACACGCATGTCTCTCGTCGAGAGCTGGCGCAACTGGCTTCCTTTCAGAAGGAAGGTGGTGCCGACAAGAGTCAGATCTTCAATGCCATTCGGCCACGTGCCGGTGAAAAGCCCGACCAGGCGTTCTTCTTTGAAGTATTGGCACCGGAGATCCTCGCCGGGGCAACACGCGGGGAAACCGACGAGAGTGAGGAGCTGATCGAGGAGGTCATCCTCAATTCCGGCACCAATATCACCGAGTTGCGCCAGCGACTCGAGGATGCTGAAACCGATCAGCGCCGCGCCGAGGCCAAGGTCGAACGACTTTCTGAACTGACCGAGCATGGCACTTCGCTGTTGGAAGCCCGAGCCACGCTCGGCCGCCTCGACGACGGTCTGATGCTCAGCGAGAGGTTGCTGGCTGGTCAGGCACTGGCGGCGCTTCCGGGACTGCCGAAGGTCGTGGAATCCGATGATGACAACGACGTGGTCGCGGGGTTTGCCTGGGGGCGTGGAGATACCGGCAAACCCCGGGTGTCCGTATGGCTGCTGGCGAAGCTCAGTCGGCTCTCGGAGCGTCAGGTGCGTGAAGCACTCAATGAACGCGAGGTGCGTGTCGATGGTCATCGCCAACTGGTTCATCTTATCGATGCCAGTTGGCCCGGTGGACGTGAGGCCCAGCATGTGGCCTTCGATGCTGCGCGCCAGTGGCTGAGCGACAGTCACGCCTTTGCCGATGATGCTGCGCGATATCGAGCCCTCAACCGCCTCGACGAAGGCGCAGAGGCATTCGAGGTGCTGGATGGCAACTGCTGGCGCGATGAGGTGGTTGCCGATGGCCTTTATCGCGGTGAACTGAAGCTGGATATCGAGCGCCTCGAAGCTCAGGCCGAGAGCCTGGAGCAGGAGCGCGAAAACCTGGCTTCACGACAGCGCGAGTTCGTCGACAATCAGAGTTTCTATACCCAGGCGCTGGCGGAAGGAGTTTTCACCGAAGCCGAGCTGGAAACACCTGAAGCGACTCGCGAAGCCGCGTTGGAAGATTCCCAGGCAGCGCGTCGAGCGCTTTCCGAGCACCTGGCGCGCGTCGGGGAGTTCAAGCAGGTTACCGAGCAGCATCGCCAGTTTCAGGCTGAGCACCCGGGAGAGCTTCCGGATGACGTGCTGGGCGAAAAGATCGAACTTCGCGAACAGCTTGATACTCGCCTCGAAGAACTGAATGAGCAGTGCGATGCGTCGCGCGAGTCGCTTGACCAGGCGCGCCAGACTCACGAACAGCTCGCCTCCGAGCGAGCGCGACTGGAGGGTGAGCTGGCGCCGCTCCAGAGCGGACAGCAAGCCTGGCAGAGTTTCCGCGAGCAATGGCCGGATGCCGAGGTCGAGGGCTGGTGGGCTGGTCGTCAGGCCCAGTTGCGTGAGTGGGAAGGCAATGAGCAACAGCTTGGGCAGCGACAGCAGGAGGCGCAGCGCTTGCGTCAGCGCCTCACGCCGTTGGCGGAGTCGGTTGCACACTATCGCCGGATTCACGGTGATGATGAACCAGTTCATCTGCGCGACCGGCTCTATACCGGCATGCGCGAGCTCGACGATGAGCGCCATCGTCTGGGGCGTGAAGAAGGGCGCCTGCGTGAGTTGCACCGCGCACTGATTACCTTCCGTGAACGTGGCTGGGGCGAGCCTCAGCAATGGCTGGAGCAGGCGCGTGATGCGCTGCCGCGCTTGATCGGTGAGCGCGAGCGCCTGGATGAGCGGATTGCGGCCCGCGAAAGTTACCTTGAGCACTTGAGCGGCGACCCATTGGCGCGTCAGGTAGCCGAAAGTGAGGCACAGCAGCTGCTCGAGCGTCAGGGTATCGCCTTCCGCCCCCTGCACCAGGTACTTGGTGAGCTGGCCGAGGATGATGCCAGCCGTCGGGAGTGGTTGGTGCAGGCCGCAGGCCAGCTGTTCGCCCCGGTAGTCGAGGGCGATGTCTCCGCAGACGCGGCTCAATTGCTGATCGACCAGGGGCTCAATGTGCCGGTGTTGGAGCGAGGTCGTCTACAGCAGTTGCTCAGCGAGAGCCATCCACCTCTGGGTGCGGTTTGTGGCTGCGAGACGCTGGCGGTCAAGGCGGCGCTTGACCCCGAGCACCTGGTGGAGCTGCGCAGGCAAACCCAGGCACGCCTCGAACAGGATCAGCAACGGCGTCGTCAACTCGACACCGAAATCAACCGCTTCGACCCGCATGGTGAAGTGTTCGTAGAGGCGCTGTCGGCGCGCCAGGCGGTGGCCGATGGCGTCGAGGAAGAGCTGGAGCGCATCGCGGAGCGCCTGGCACAACTGGATCAGGACCGAGAAGAGCTGGCGCCACGCCTGGACGAAGCCGCGCTGCAGAGCATTGATGACTTTCAGCGCTATCTGCAGGAAGGCGGAGACAAGGCCCTGCAGGAAGCGGGCGAGAGCCTCGCCGAGATCGAACTGGAACTCGCAGAGCTGGCCCCACGGTTGGCTGCGGCGCGTGAAGAGTTTGCCCAACATGCCGAACTATGGCTGGCGGCTGAGGCCTTCAAGTCCGCGGGTGGTGTTGAGCGCCTCGCAGCAATTGATCATCGGCTGCTCGAACTGGAGGAGCGTGAGGCCACGGCGGCAGACGAAAGGCATCGCGAAGGTGAGCGCTGGGAAGCATTGAGCCGCGAGCGCGATGAATTGAATGCCCAGCGCAGCGCTATCTTCATCGATGGTGAGCGAGATCGCCTCGCGGGTCTGGCGCGTTTTGTCGAACAAGGTGGGCCGGAGTTCATGGCCGCAGCCGAGCAGCGGCAGGCCGAGCTGGAGGAGACGCTGAGTGTCGCCCAACGACGTGCCAGCCTCGATGTCCAACGCATCCGTGCCTATCTCGAAGTGCGAGATGACAGCACCGCTGGAGCGGCGCTCGAGTCACGCATTGCGAAGCTCAAGCGTGAACGCAGCGATGCTCTGGCCGAACGCCGGCAACGCAGTAACGAACTGGCAGGGCTGGAAGTGCGCCTTGAGCGGCAGCGTGAGGCGTTGGTGGTCGCCGATGAATTGGCAATTGCGTGGTTGACGGCATTGCGCGAGTTGTCAGCGGGCTGGCAGCAGCGCTGGCAGGCTGTTGATGGGCGCGAGACAGTGTGGCCCGCAGATCATCCTGATGCCGACGCGCTGGATAGTGCGCTGGAGTTGTGGTGGTCGTTGGCTGCTGCACAGGAAGATCAGCCTGACGTGGACATTGATCGTCTGGCAGCCTGTGCCCAGCAATTGCAGGAAGGGCTGACGCGCCTTGGCCTGGGAGAGCGTTCTCGAGTACGGGACAGACAAGCGCGCCAGTTGGCCGAGATCGAACAGCGCTTGAGTGCAGCGCTTGAAGATGCTGCCCAGAGCCGCATGTTCAATGATACCGAACGCGGTCGTCTGGCCAGCCTCGGCCAGGTCAGCAATGAGGCACTGGATGACCTCGCGGCGTTGCACCAGCAACTCGGCAGCCAGCTCGAAACCCATCGTGAAAGAGTGGCGCATCTACAGACCTCGCGTCAGCACATCGAGGGCACACTGGTGGAGCGTCTCGGGTCGATCATCAGTGATGCCGCCGGCAATCTGGACATCCTGAAGCGTGTTGCGCGACGTGGCAGTGAAGGTAACGGTGAAGGCGGGGCCTGGTTCGAGGTCAAGGCCAGCCTGATCGATGCTGATGCTCTGCGTGAGTTGATCACCACGCTGCTGGCAGATATCGATGAACACCAGGCGGCGCTCAAACGACGCGCCGAGCGCGATGGCAAAACGTTGCAGGAAGGTGATCAGTCGCGACGTGATGACGATCTGCTGGGACGCATTCGTCGGCGTATCTATCGCGGCCTGTTCAAGGATGTGGCGATTCGTCTGCGCCATGTTGCGATCCGTCCGCATGGGCGACTGTTTTCGCTCAACGAAGCGATGTCCGAGGGGCAGCGCGAAGCAGTGTCGTTGATGTGGCTGGTCAAACTATCGGAGTTTGCCATCGAGCGCGAACTGCATGAGCTGCCGGGCCACCATCGCCGCCGTACGCGGGCTGGCCGGGAGAGTGTCATCCTGCTTGATGGTCTGTTCTCCAAGTTGTCGCACCGCAAACTGATTCAGGATTCACTCGACTCCCTGCGCAACACGCGCGGTCGCTTTCAGATGATCGGCCTGATTCACAATCCCAACTACGAGAACGATCCGGATATCTTTCCAACCTATCTGATCGGCAGCGTGATTGGAGCCGGCCAGGGGCAGGGTGGACACGTGATCGTGCGTGAAGGGCAGTCACAGACACCGGAAGATCTTGGGCGTAGCGCCGGTGAAGCCAGTGTCTTCGGCATTCACGTATCGGAGCCGGAAACGGTGTGATGCTCCCGAGCAGCACTGAACAGATCAGATCGCTGCTCGGAGTTTCTGGTTTGACGACCTAGCGCGGCGCGTCGTAGCGATTGGGCAAGCCGCGTGAGAACACGGCTTGCCACAGTTGTATATTACGTGCTCGGAAGGCGCCTGCGCACACCGATAGGTAGTAGCGGAACATTCGGTAGGTGCGCTCATCGTAATGATGGGCGATCTGGTACCAATGGGTATCGAGGTTATCCAGCCACGCCAGCAGAGTCCGGTCATAGTCTGGGCCGAAGTTCTGCCAGTCCTCGGTGATCAGTCGTTCTTCGCTTGCTTCGGCGATCTGGCGCATCGAGGGCAGCACACCATTGGGGAAGATATAGCGATTGATCCATGGGTCGGCAGAGATATGAGAGCTGTTGGCGCCGATGGTATGCAACAGGAAGGTGCCGTCATCGGCCAGCAGTCGATCGATGGTGGCGAAATAGCTGTCATAGTTACGCTGTCCGACATGCTCGAACATACCGATCGACACGATGCGGTCATAACAGCCTTCCAGATCGCGATAGTCGGTCAGTTGGATATCCACTGGCAAACCCTGACAGCGCTCCTGAGCCAGCTTTGCCTGCTCCTTCGAGATCGTGATACCCGTGACCTTGACGCCGTGATGGCGTGCCGCGTGTTCCGCCATGCTACCCCAGCCACAACCGATGTCGAGTAGCGTCATACCGGGGCGAAGCTGTAGCTTGCGGCAGGCCAGCTCGAGCTTGGCCAGTTGAGCTTCATGCAGGTTGCTGGCTTCTTTCCAGTAACCGCAGGAGTAGCACATGGTTGGATCGAGCATGCGTTCGAAGAGATCGTTGCCCATGTCGTAATGGGCCTCTCCGACAATCCAGGCGCGGGCCTTGCTCTGCAGATTGAACAAGCCGGCCTGTAGACGATACATGAGGCGTTCCGAGTTGGTATGGGCGCGCTCACCAAGGCCATGAATCAGCAGGCGGTGGGCGAGCTTGTCGATGCGCTCGGCTTCCCACCAGCCATCCATATAGGCTTCGCCCAACCCGAGAGTGCCCTGGCGCAATATTCGTGAAAACAGGTCCGGATGATAGACCTTGATATCCTCAGGGGAAGAGCCGTTGAGCCCGACGCCAGAACCTTCAAGCAGGCGCTCCACAACTCGACGAGCACGGGTGTCGGGCAGCGCGATAGGGTGGGGGCGGGAGTCGCTGGTCATGGAGCCTCCGGTGTCCGTACACGGCGACAATATCTGCAGCGCCACTGGTGGGCGAAGTGCCTCGGTAGCGCTATCCTCTGCATATACCAGCTATCAGCTTAGATCAGTAATCCTGAATCGGCATAGTTCAGACTGAATAATTTGGAGGCTTATCGTTATGCAGGTAATCGTTGACCTTTGTGTTGTTCCTCTTGGGGTCGGGGTTTCGGTATCCGAGCATGTCACGGCCTGCCAGCATGAGATCGAGGCATCCGGCTTGCAACACCAGATGCATGCCTATGGCACTAACATCGAAGGCCCATGGGATGAGGTGATGGCGGTGGTCAAACGCTGTCATGAGCGGGTTCATGAAATGGGCGCTCCACGGATTACCACCACGCTCAAGCTCGGTACGCGGACCGATCGCCATCAGTCCATGCAGGACAAGGTTGATAGTGTTCGACAGCGGATGCAGCAGACCTGATACAGAACATCTGATGGCAGGGCCCGAGGGCTTCAGACGTCGTCTTGAACCAGCACGCGACGGGCTTCGCGTTCCAGGTGGCGAGCGAGGGCGTCGAGGGACTCGCCGCCCAGTCGCCAGTAGTGCCAGTAAAGAGGCACATCGAGGTAATAGCCTGGTACCAGGTCGACGAGTTCTCCCGTTTCAATCAGGTTGGCGACCTGTAGCTCGGGCATCATGCCCCAGCCGATACCGGCTCGAACCAGTTGGATGAACCCTTCGGTTGAAGCACAAAAGTGATGCGGGAAGGGCCCAGCGATGCCGAATTCTGCCAGGCAGCGGTGCTGAAGTTGGTCGTTGAGATCGAAAACGATGGCTGGTGAGCGTGCCAGGTCCTTCGCAGTCGGGCCATCGGGGAGGTACCGTTTCACGAACTCGGGGTGGGCCAGCGAGCGGTAACGCATCTTTCCCAGTGCTACCACACGAGTGCCTTGCACGGGTTGCTGGCTGGCACATAAACAGGCAGCGACTTCGCCATGACGCATGCGCTGTAGACCAACATCCTGGTCCTCTATCACAAGGTCAAGAGTCATCGGGTGGTCGCGCATGAAGGTGCCCATCGCCTCTGGCCACCAGGTAGAGATGCTGTCGGCGTTGATGGCCACGCGCAGGTGACGCTCCGTCCCCGCGAATTGCGGCAGAGATGTCGTCAGTTCTTCCTCGAGCAGTTGCACCTGCTGGACATGATTGAGCAGTCGTCGTCCAAGGTCGGTGGCCTCAGGAACGTTGCCGCGAACCAGAACCGGTTGCCCCAGCCGAGCTTCGAGTAACTTGATACGTTGCGATACCGCTGACTGGGTCAGGCCCAGGTGGCGAGCGGCACGCTCGAATCCTTGGTGATGCATTACCGCACCCAAGGCTTCCAGCAGTTTGTAATCCAGCATAAGAATTCCTGATGTATCAGTTTGAATATTTGTTTTTCTTATTTAAGCGCATCCCTCAGTCTGCGTCATCAGTAGCGTGTGGCTTGCTGAAGCGCGCTCTGTTGTTGAAGGCGGTCAGCCGTTCAAGCTTGGGCTTGAGTGTTCAAGCCTGAGATTAATCGTTTGGATCACGGGGGAAGACTGCATGTGGATGTCGGTAATGCAGGGTATGGGAACCGGAGGAGCGCTGATTGTGGCAATTGGCGCGCAGAATGCCTTCGTACTCGATCGAGGGCTGCGGGGCGAGCATGCCTGGCACGTGGCCTGGGTTTGCGCACTCTGTGATGCCTTGTTGATCGGGCTGGGCGTGCTGGGGCTTGGAGCGTTGATTTCGCGCAGCGAGCTGGCAATGCAACTGGCCAGCTATGGAGGGGCTGCGTTCCTGTTGTGGCAGGCATGGCTGGCAGTGCAACGTATGCGCCAACCGGATGGGTTGAAGGCGGAGGTTTCTCGGCGGCGTCCTGCACGTGGGCAGGTCATCGTGGCCACGCTGGCGGTCACGCTGCTGAACCCCCAGGTCTATCTGGATACGTTGGTGATGCTGGGATCGATCGGTTCTCTTCAGCAGGATCCGCTGGGCTTCTATCTCGGCGCGACCTTCGCCTCGTTCTGCTGGTTCTTCGCACTGGTCGGCGCCGCGGGGTTTCTCGCGCCGCGCCTGGCAAGTCCACGTGCCTGGCAGGTTATCGATGGTGTGATTGCGGTGATAATGGTGGTTGTCGCGGTTCAGTTGTTGCGGATGGAGCTTGGTTGAGTGCCTGGGTTGTCGTGCAAGTGTCAGGTTAACGTGACGCGTTGTAAGGAAAACATTACGCGCCGGGCCCGCATCGGCAGCAAGTGTAAGGAAAACACTACATGGGCAGCGCGAACAGCGGGCGGTGGATAGGGGCCTCCCGGCTTTGTGGTGATTCCTGCGTCAAGGGAATCGCCCTAGGCTGAAAGCACTTGAGGGGATCACGGAGGTGCTGTGTGTGCGCTTCCGTGGAGAATCTTCAACCCTATCCGATAAGCACAATATGGAGTAACACCATGACCGCGGCTGCCCCCATCAATACTCACAATCCGATTGGTACCAATGGCTTCGAGTTTGTCGAGTACAGTGCGCCGACAGCGGAGGGCATCGAAGCACTGCGCCAGCTGTTCATTGCCATGGGCTTCACCGAGACTCGTCGTCACCGCAGCAAGCAGGTGAGTTTGTTCCAGCAGGAAGATGTCAACTTTGTGCTCAACGCCGAGCCGGGTAGCCATGCGACGGAGTTCGCACGCGTGCACGGTCCTGGCGCCTGTGCGATGGCCTGGAAGGTGGCAGATGCTCGACAGGCACTGGATCATGCCATTGCCAACGGTGCTACTGAGGTGGCGAACCCTGTTGCCGAAGGAGAGGTCGGTATTCCTGCGGTTCAGGGTATCGGTGGTTCCTTGCTGTACTTTGTCGATCACAAGGTCGATGGCGATGGCCGTACCATCTACGATATCGACTTCGAGCCGATTCCGGGCACCAGCGCGCAGGACAACAGTGTCGGCCTGCAGATACTGGATCACCTGACCCACAATGTTGAGCGTGGTCAGATGGATCCATGGGCGAATTTTTATACGCGCATTGCCAACTTCCGCGAGAACCGTTACTTCGACATCGAAGGCAAGAAGACTGGCTTGCATTCCCGCGCCATGACCGCTCCCTGCGGCAAGATGCATATCCCGATCAATGAATCCGCCGATGACAATTCGCAGATCGCTGAATTCATTCGTGAATATAATGGTGAGGGCATCCAGCACCTGGCAATGGCGACGGACGATATCTACGCCACTGTGCGCGCGCTGAGAGCCAATGGCATTACCTTCCTGTCGACTCCGGATACCTATTACGAGCGCGTCGATGCTCGGGTACCCAACCATGAAGAGAACGTAGAGGATCTACGCGAGCTCAGTCTGCTGGTTGACGGCGGGCCTGATCAGGGCGTGCTGCTGCAGATATTTACCGAAACCGTGATTGGCCCGATCTTCTTCGAGATCATTCAGCGCAAGGGCAATGATGGCTTTGGAGAAGGTAACTTCAAGGCATTGTTCGAATCCATCGAGGAAGACCAGATTCGTCGCGGTGTGCTCAAGGACGATTGATCCGCACAGCATTCACCAGGCGCCCTGAGGTGGTGCCACGGCAGGCCGCTGGCCCCTGAAATACAACAATTTGTCAGTGGTCTGCCCATTTCCAATAAAATCCGTCACAATAGCGCCCTTTATCGCGCCGCTGGCGACCAAAACAAGCGAAAGCGACCTCTCACATGACGAACAATGATCCTTCCCGTACCCAATGGCTTGGGCGCTGGGGCTTTGTAATGGCTGCGACCGGCTCTGCGGTCGGGCTAGGTAATATCTGGAAATTCCCGTACATGACTGGCGAATACGGAGGCGGTGCCTTCGTGCTGGTCTATCTCGTCTGCATTCTCTCGGTCGGGGTACCGGTGATGATGAGCGAGATTGCCTTCGGTCGTCGCGGTCGGGGCAGCCCTGTCGATGCCTTCAGGCGTCTCGTCAAGGAATCTGGACGTACCTCGCTATGGTCTGCTCTGGGCTGGATGGCGATGCTGTGCGGCTTCATGATCCTGTGCTTCTATGTGGTTGTCGCCGGTTGGTCATTCTCCTATCTGTGGAAGATGCTCTCTGGTGGCCTGGCAGGCACCAGCGTTGATGATATGGCGGCGATCTTTGGTGCCAACAACGCCAACCCCTGGAACCTCGGTGGTTGGAGTACGCTGGTCACCGTGCTGACCATGGTCATCGTTGGCAAGGGCGTGCAAGGCGGGATCGAGCGCAGCACCAGCTGGATGATGCCAGGCATGGTGGTGATGTTGCTGATCATGATCATCTACGGCATGTTCTCGGGTGGTTTCTCCGCTGCGGTGAACTTCCTGTTTGCCTTCAATGCCTCGAATCTGAGTAGCGAAGGGATGCTGGCAGCGATGGGCCATGCATTCTTTACGCTATCGCTGGCATCGGGGGCCATCCTCACCTACGGTAGCTATCTTCCGCGTCGTGCATCCATTGCGCGTACAACCCTTACCGTAGCAGTGGCCGATACGTTAGTGGCGTTGATGGCGGGCCTGGCTATCTTCCCGGCTATCTTTGCCAATGGCATGGAACCCAATAGTGGTCCGGGACTGATTTTCATGAGTCTACCGTTGGCCTTCCAGGCGATGCCATTTGGCCAACTGTTCGGCACATTGTTCTTCGTCATGCTGGCGATGGCCGCGCTGACGTCGTCGATCTCGATGGTGGAAGCCACCATTTCGTGGCTGACCGATAATGCCGGCATCAGCCGCCGTGCGGCATCCTGGGGAACAGGCGTCGTATTGTGGCTGATCAGTACTCTGGCAATGCTGTCTTTCAACGTCGGTGCCGAATGGACCCTGCTGGGTATGCACTTCTTCGATTGGCTGGATTACCTGACCTCGAGGCTGATGATGCCGCTGGGTGGCCTGGGCATGGTGGTGTTGGCCGGGTTTGTGCTCAACAAGCATGTCATGCGTGATGAGCTGGCCGTCTCGCCGCGCGTCTATGCACTGTGGCTGTTCATGGTGCGTTATGTCAGCCCGTTGGGCATTCTGGTGATCTTCATCAATGCTCTGGGCGTCGCGAGTGTCAACTTCTCGACGCATTGGCCGATTCTGCTCGCGGTGCTGGTGGTGATCATGGTGCTGGGGGAGTTGGCTAGTCCGCGCCTGCGTCACCTGTGTCAATCAGGAGCTGGAACGGACCGCTGAAACTGAAGTGGTTCTGAGCTGCCATCAAGAGCGCCGCGATCTCCTGGAGACGCGGCGCTCTTGTCTTCATGGATATCTATCGGCGAGGGATATACGGTTTGAGTCATAAGCGCTACTGGTTTTAATGCCTTTATGGCATAATTCGGCTTTTCCGAGTCAGTCAGTTGCATAGGTGCTGATTGACCCACCTCAACGATTGATCGATTGTCGCGAGCCGCCCGGAATGCGGCCGTTGCTGGAGTTACCGATGGTCCCTCATCAGGCGTCTCTGCCGACTTCTTCTGGCTTTCCCGCTGGTCTGGTGTGCCTGGTCGGTGCTGGCCCCGGCGACCCGGAGTTGCTGACACTCAAGGCCTGGCGCCGTTTGCGTGAGGCCGATGTGGTCTTGCATGACCGCCTGGTCAGTCAGGAAATTCTTGATCTGGTGCCGGATCATGCGGAACTGCTGTATGTCGGCAAGGCGAGTGCCAATCACAGCGTGCCACAAGAGGATATCAACCAGGCGTTGGTCGACTGGGCTCGGCAGGGCAAGCGGGTTGTTCGTCTCAAGGGCGGTGACCCGTTCATTTTTGGCCGCGGCGGTGAGGAACTCGAGACCCTGGCTGAAGTCGGAGTCATGGTTGAAGTGGTTCCCGGGATTACGGCGGCATCAGGTTGTGGTGCCTACGCTGGTATTCCGCTGACCCATCGTGATCATGCTCAATCGGTGCGCTTCATCACCGGACACCTCAAACAGGGGAGTTGTGATCTCGACTGGCCGACCCTCGCAACTCCCGGGCAGACACTGGTTTTCTATATGGGGCTGGGCACGATTGATATCATCGGGCAACGATTGATCCAGCACGGCCTTTCGCCACAAACTCCGGCAGCATTGGTTGAGCAGGGCACCACCAGGCGACAGAAGGTGCATATTTCCACAATTGCTGATTTGCCGCTTCTCAAGGAGCAGGATAATATTCAGCCGCCCACGTTGATAATTGTCGGCAGTGTAGTTGCACTGCACAAGAAACTGGCCTGGTTTGATAATGAGCGCGCAGGGAGCAGTGGGTGGATGCAAGGCAAGCATCCTTCGCCATCCGAGTAGAGACTCGGGATAACGCTGGTGGTCTTTACCAGTGGATAAGCGCCAGGCCCCCATGACACGACGTCAAGTCGACATGAGGTGAGTGAATGAAGAACGTTTTTCGGTGCGTATATGCACCGCGTGGCACTGTTGCCGTCGCCATTGTGACCCTTGGTTTGCTATTGACGGCTCCTCTCTCTTCTGCAATGGCGCAGGCTAGCGGAGAAGAAGTGGATGTGATGAAAATCGAGACCCAGGACGGGCGTGCGTCTTTCTACGCCGACCGCTTCCAGGGGCGCACCACCGCGAGCGGGGATTCCTTCGATCAACGGGCCTTGACTGCAGCGCATCGTAGTCTGCCTTTCGGTACCAAGGTACTGGTCACCCGTGAGGATACCGGTCAGTCGGTGGAAGTCGAGATCAACGACCGCGGGCCCTTCGTCAAGGGGCGTATCATTGATCTGTCCAAGAGTGCCGCCCGAGAGCTGGGCATGGTGAGCCGAGGCACCGCGCCAGTGCGCCTGACCTATCTGCCCTGAAGCCGTTCGGCGAGCAGGGACTACAGTAGTCAGACCCACAGGTACGATGAGGATCCGTCCTCTACCACACCTCCGACCCCTTTCGGGGCTCGGAGGTGTTTCTGTATCCATTTTCCGGAATTATGCATTTTCCGGAATTGAGTCGATCCGTATCTATAGTGATCCCGAGCCGGTGTCGATTCTCAGTCATCCATACTCCCGGACCAGTGCTCCACCCAGCTTATGGGCTATCCGGCTCGCCGATCAAATCGCCAGAGAATTCCCGTTGCCAGCGACTCAACATGGCGCGGCGCTTTAGGTCGTCGAGAGTGGCCAATAGTGCTGGGCTCAGAGGCATGGGTCTGAGGCCCTCAGCATATCGGCGCTGCAGCGCGGTGGCGGTGCCCGGCCCGTTCAACTGTGGATGCAGGGCGGCGATATCACCTTCATCGGCAAGGACTCCTTGTCCCTCCAGGCTGAGCAGGTAGTCGATGAAGCGTCGTGCCGCGCCAGGATTCGGCGCGAGTTGTGGTACGAATGCCAGCCGCTGGATGACCAGCGCATAGTCGTCGGGAATGACCCAGCGCAATCCCGGGGCGGCTTCGACGCTCTTGCGGACATAGCTCCCCAGCAGGTTGTATCCGATCAGAAAACGGCCGTCATGTAACCCGTCGAGCATTTCTCCAGTGGTTCCGACCAGCTGAGTATCAGCGCTTCCCAACGCCGCGATCAGGTCCCAGTAACGAGGCGAGAGCCGTGACTCCTCGATGGCATAGGTATAGCCCGCACCGCTGGCGACGGGATCGTAGGTCACGATACGTCCGCGTAGGGCATCACTATGCCGGGAAACCATGTTCAACAGGTCTGCATGGCTGTTGATGGTCCCAAAGCGTTCCTCTGCCTCTCGATTGACGACCATGACGATTGGCTCGAAGGTGAAGGCAAACAGCTCCTGACGCCACTTGGCCCAGCTCGGCCAGCTCCTGGCATTTGGGGTGATGATGGATTGGGCGTTGCCGTCATTGACCAGTCGGTATTGCCACGGCATTGCCGAAGACATCACAACATCTGGTTCGTCTGGACTGGCAAGGAATCGTTCATGGAGCGCTAGAGTCGTCAGGTTGCGATAGGTGACGTCGTACTGAGGATAGCGGCGGTGGAAATCCTCCAGCAGAGGGCGTGCGTAGGGCAGGTCGAAGGCAGCATGGATGACCAGCGGAGACGAAGGCTCGACGGTTGCCTCAAGGTGGAACTCTTCCACGGCAGCGACCATCAGCGACTGTCCCCAGATCAACAGCGCCAACAGGCAGCGTATCATTATCGATCCTCCGTGGAGCTTGCGACTGGAGGGGCGGGAAACTCCAGACAGACCATCAGGCCCGGTGTGGGCTGTTGCCGGGCGGCCAGCAGTCTGAGCCGCGCGCCGTGGCTCCGGCTGATGCCATCAACGATGGCCAATCCAAGGCCGGAACCATCGCCGTGCTGTTGTCCACGATGGAAGGGGCGTAGCGCCAGCAAACGTTGCTGTGGTGGGATGCCGGGACCATCATCCTCGACACACAGGCGGGGGGGCGAGGCATTGACCCGGATGGTGACCTGGTCGGCGCCGTATGTGCAGGCGTTATCAATCAGGTTGGCGAGCGCCTCGGCCAATTGCCAATCGAGGCCTTGCACCCAGACATCCTCGTCACATGCTTCGAGTCCCAGGTCGACATTGCGGCGGTGGCACCGCTGCCAGTGTTCTCGTACCGCTTCACGGGCGATGGCGTTGAGATCAGTCGGTACCAGTTCGGGCTGGTACTCCGGGTTATCCAGGCGCGTCAGTGACAATAGCTGTATTGCCAGCCGCGAGGCTTTGGTGCTGGTGGCCTGCATGGCAACCAGCGCTTCACGCCATACCTCGGGGTTATCCTGTCGCAGGGCCAGCTCGGCACGAGCCGATAGGCCTGTCATTGGAGTGCGCAACTGGTGGGAAGCATCGCCGATAAAACGTTCCTGGTTGGCTTTTACTCGACGCATACGGGCCAGTAATTCATTGAGGGTATCGCGTAGTTCAGCAAGCTCGCGAGGGAGCTTCAGTTCCAGGGGTTGTAAGGTGCGTGGGTCGCGGGCCCGGATCTGCCGGCGTAGCCGAGTGAGCGGAGCCAGGGCAAAGCGAACTGCGATCATGAGAGCGGCGAGGGTCAGGACTGCCAATGCCAGCATATAGGCGACACTTTGCCGAAACAGTGCCCAGCTGAGGGCGTCGCGGCCTTCTCGGGTATGAGCTACGCGAACTTCGAAGGTTTCGCGGACCCTCCAGTCCTCGAGTCGTGAACGGCGTACGCCCTGACGCAGCGCCATGCCCTGCAGCTGGATATCGCGATACAGCAGCGTATCGCCATCACGTTGATCGGGACGAGGATCGCCGGGCAGTGGCGCGTTGCCGGTCACCTGGTGCCCCTGAGCGTCAACCAGGGTGTAGAACACGCGTTCGTCATTCTGGGTCGCGATCATTTCCAGTGCCGCTGGTGGCAGATCCAGCCACAGACGATCATCCTGCCACTGCACTTCCTCGGAAATCGCCAGTGAAGCGGCTTCAAGCAGACGATCAAAAGCGGTGTCAGCGGTGCGTCGGGCATCTATCCAGGCCTGCCAGAGTACCAGTGAGCCAACCGCGAGCATTGGCAACAACATCCAGATCAACAGGCGGCGATGCAGGGAGTCGCGGACCGTCATGACGCTTCCAGCAGGTAGCCAAGACCACGTACCGTACGCAGTTGAACGTCGTGGGTGCTGAGCCGTTTACGCAGGCGGTGGATGTAGACCTCGATGGCGTTGTCTCCGAACTCCTCCTCGGCAAAGGCTTCCCTGGCCAGAGTGGCCTTGTCGACAGGCTGTCCGGCGTGGCGCATCAGGCATGCCAGTAATCGTTGTTCTCTGGGTGGTAAGGCCAGTGGTTGGCCATCGAGACTGAAGCGTTGAGCCATGCTGTCGAAGATCAGCGGCCCGACGCTCAGCAAGTTGCTGGGAGTATGGCGACGCAGCAGGGCACGCACTCGCGCTTCGAGTTCCTCCAGCGAAAACGGTTTGGCAAGATAGTCGTCAGCGCCGAGGTCGAGCCCGCGCACGCGATCCTCGATGGCTCCGCGTGCAGTCAGTATCAATACAGGGGTGGCACGATCGTGGCGGCGTAGGGCCTCGAGAATTTCCAGGCCTCCACGTCCCGGAAGGTTGAGGTCCAGCAGTACCAACTCATGCCCATGTGCGTTACGGAGAGCGTCGTAGGCCCGGTCTCCGTGGTCCAGGTGTTCGATATCATGGCCGCCGTGACGCAAGGCATCGACCAGAGTGTCCGCCAATAGACGATCGTCCTCGACCAGCAGTATGGTCATAGGTCATCTCCCGGGGACGCCCCCTGATGCAATTGGTGAGTGGCTGTCTTCAGTAGCCTGACACAGTCGGTACTCTCCAGACGCCCGGCAGGACCCGATAGGGCCAGCCACAGGTCCGGGGCAAGGGCATCACCTCCGTCCAGCTGTTGGCAGAGCATCTCGCCTCCTGCCATCCTGAGCTGCGGGTCATGGACAGACTGGCAGGACCATTGCGTGCCCGGTGTCAGGTCGTGGCGCAGCGCCTGGTCGGGTGGTAACGCCACTAGACTGCACAGCACTCCACCATCGCTCACTTCCAGCAGGCTTGCGGTTTCACCCGATTGCCTGGCCAGTTTATCGAGCACGGGTTGTACACGCAGCGCCAGATCACGGCTGGGAGGGTGGCGACGTGCCAAACGTAACGGCGTGCCCCCCATGCGCCAGCGGCCATCCTCACCACGGCGGGTATAGTCAAAACGCTCCAGCGATCCGAGCAATCGCAGCAGGGTACTCTTGTAGTACCCGGTGGCTTGAGCGAGCTCGGCAAGACTGAAACTTTCTTTTCTCGAATCAAAGGTTTCGAGCACAGTCAATGCCCGCTCGACGGCTTCCACTCTGTCCTGTGCCACGCGCCTTCTCCCATCGGCAATGACCTGGCGGCCTGCATACAACTTTGGTCTTGATTATGTATATCCGCGTTGACCAACAGCGAACAGCGGATTAGCTTTCTGTTCTAAGGAATGATGTTCTGCCTTACAGAATTGTAAGGTGAGCGTAAGGATTCCGCAAGTGGTGTGGTGATGATCCACCGCCAACATTGGGCCGCTACGCCACAAGGCCATCAACAGCACACAAGGCCATCAACAACATCATCAACGATACGATCAACAACAGTCGGCCGTTCCAGAAATGGCTGTTGCTCTGACAACATTCGCTCTGGCAACACTCGCTTTGGCAACACTCGCTTTGGCAACATTTGCTTTGACAACAAGAGGGGACTCATCCATGTCCAACAATACGCCACTCAAATTGCTTGCTGTCGTCGCTCTGACGGCAGGAACTTCAACGGCTTTTGCCTTCGAGCCTTCTGGTAAGGTCGAATGTCTTGCCCCGGCTGATCCGGGTGGCGGCTGGGACTTCACCTGCCGCAGTGTCGGCACCGTACTCGAAGATCTGGATCTGGTGCCGCGTAGTGTGCAGACCGTCAACATGGCAGGTGCTGGCGGTGGTGTGGCCTATGCCCACGTGGTGAGCAAGCGCGCTGGTGATGAACAGCTGCTGGTTGCTGCTTCCACTGCCACTACCACACGCCTTGCCCAGGGGCAGTTCCCGGGCATGGATGCTGACATGGTCAACTGGGTGGGTGCTCTAGGTGCCGATTATGGGGTTATCGCTGTGAGCGCCGACTCTGAGTATCAGAACCTCAATGACCTGATGGATGCCATCAAGGAAGACCCGCGTGCGGTGAAGTTTGCCGGTGGTAGTGCCAAAGGTGGCTGGGATCATCTCAAGGTGCTGATTGCCGCCCAGGCCGCTGGCGTCGATAACCTGCCGCGCATTCCTTACCTGTCGTACAACAACGGCGGTGAGGCCATGACTCAGGTAGTCGGTGGTCATGTCGATGCCTTCACTGGCGATATCACTGAAGCACAAGGTTTCTGGGAATCCGGTGATCTGCGCATTATTGCAGTGCTGTCCGATGAGCGCCTGCCGGGTGATTTCAGCGAAATTCCTACTGCTAAAGAGCAGGGTATCGATGCAGTCGGTCCCAACTGGCGCGGCTTCTATATGCCTACGGATATTTCCGATGAGGCCAGGCAGTATTGGGTTGATGCCATGGATACCATCTATGAGAGCGAAGAATGGCAAGCCGTCATGCAGAACAATGGTTTGATGCCGTTCCATATGAGCGCGGGTGAATTCGAGACCTTCGTCAAGGATCAGATTGAAGACATCAATCAGCTGTCCAAAGACATCGGGCTGATCCAGCAATGAGTTATTTCAACGACCGCTTTTTCGGCATCCTGTTGATCGTCCTGGCCGTCGCGTACGGCTGGGCCGCTTCCCAGTTTCCGGTGCCCTTCGGTGGCAGTGAGGTCGTTGGGCCTGAGACTTTCCCGCATCTACTTGCCGTAGTGCTGGGAGTTTCGAGTCTGTACCTGTTGGTACGCCCTGACCCGGATCACTCCTGGCCATGGAGCCGCACCGGTATTGAGTTGATCATTGCACTGGTGGTGCTGGCCCTTTACGCCGCGGCCCTTGAGCCGTTGGGCTTCATCATCAGTACCACGCTGGCGGTGGGCACGCTGTGCTGGCGCATGGGAGCTCGTCCGGTCAAGGCCTATGTGACTGGTGCCGTCGCGGGTGTGGTGGTGTTCCTGATCTTCGACTTTGCGCTTGACCTACCTCTGCCGCTGGGTCTGCTGTCGTTCCTGGAGGTGGGTTGATGGAAACGCTTGGCTTTCTGATTGACGGTTTCGGTGTCGCTCTGGCGCCGGAAAACCTGATGTTCGCGCTATTGGGGGCCTTCCTCGGCACCCTGATTGGCGCCTTGCCCGGCCTCGGCCCGGCAAACGGTGTGGCGATCCTGATTCCACTGGCCTTCACTCTGGGCCTGCGCGCAGATACTTCGCTGATCATGCTGACCTCGGTTTACGCCGGTGCCATGTACGGCGGACGCATTTCGTCGATCCTGCTCAATATTCCCGGTGATGAACCGGCGATGATGACCTGCCTCGACGGCTACCCGATGGCCCAGAAGGGCAAGGCCGCCGAGGCGCTGGCGATTTCGGCGATTGCTTCCTTTATCGGCAGCCTGATCGCGACGATTGGTCTGATTCTGCTGGCGCCGATCCTGGCTGACTTTGCCTTGACCTTTGGTCCTGCCGAGTACTTCGCGCTCTTCCTGCTGGCCTTCGCCACTCTCGGCGGGATTACCGGCAAGAATCCGGTGAAAACCGTGATTGCAGCCTGTCTTGGCCTGATGATTGCCACCGTGGGCATCGACAATACCGGTGTGCAGCGCTACACCTTCGGCGTGCTCGAGCTCTACGAGGGTGTGGACTTCATTATCGTGATCGTTGGTCTGTTCGCTATTTCCGAGCTGCTGACCTTCATCGAAGAGCGTGCCGGCAAAGGCCACAAGACCATCAAGGTCAATGGTCTCAAGCTGAGCTTCAAGGACATCGTGGCGATTCTGCCGACCAGTCTGCGCGGCAGTGTGCTGGGCTTCATTGCCGGTGTATTGCCAGGGGCTGGCGCATCACTGGGCAGTTTCATCAGCTATACGCTGGAAAAGAAGATTCTCGGTGACAAGGGACAATTCGGCACCGGTGACCCGCGCGGCGTGGCAGCCCCGGAGGCGGGCAACAATGGCGCGTCCAGTGGTGCATTGGTACCGATGCTGACGCTGGGTGTACCAGGTAGTGGCACCACGGCAGTACTACTGGCGCTGTTGATCTCCCAGAACATCACGCCGGGTCCGTTGATGTTCACCCAGCATGCCGACATCGTGTGGGGCGTCATTGCTGCGCTGCTGATTGGTAACTTCCTGCTGCTGGTACTCAACATCCCGCTGGTTGGGTTGTTTGTCCGGTTGCTGTCGGTGCCGCCGATGTTTCTGTTGCCGATCGTGACCATGGTGGCATTCGTCGGGATCTACTCGATCAGCAATACCACCTTCGATCTGTACTTCATGGTCGCCTTCGGCTTCGCCGGTTACATCCTGCGCAAGCTGGAAATCCCGCTGGTTCCGGTGATTCTTGGGCTGCTGTTGGGCCCGGAGATGGAGAAGAACCTGCGTCACGCCATGGATATTTCCGACGGCGACTGGACGATCCTGTGGAGCAGCGGCCTGGCAATTGGCCTGTGGGCCTTCGCCATTCTGGGACTGGTGCTGCCTTATATCATCGGGCCGATCCTGCGCAAGCGCATGCAGATCAAGACGGGAGCGACGGGCGACTGATCCGATCGCGCACCACATTCAAGCCCGTCATTCCATATAGACAGGGCTGGTATAAACAGGGCTGCGGCTCAGCAACCCATCTCCTTTCGGGGCACCATCATGGTGCCCTTTTTCGTGTTGCACCGGTTTCGCTCACTGCGCTGGTGCAGGTCTTGCGGTTGTTTGTCCTTCATCCTGCCATGTATTGGTGCGACTCCTCGTCAGCTCGGCTGAAGCGGGCCGCGGGGTGTCGGTGATGCACTGTCGGGGCAGGCGTTCTGCGCTTATATGGCACGGGTATTGCAACCGGGTATTGCAGAAGAGTTGATGGACGGTAGTGGGTTGCGTCCTTACATACCTGTACGCCAGCGCGTTATCCGTATTCGCTCTTTATCCGTACGTGCCCTTTATTCGTACGCACGCTGCTTGAACCGTAACCGTGAACATCGCGCGCTTCGCGCGATGCATGACAACAATGATCGCAGAAGCCGATACCTGCTGGAGGTCTTCATGAGCCGCACTCTTGAACCTGATTCCTGCCGTCCTTTCGTTCACCGCCTGGTCGGCAGCCTTGCGCTGTCGACGTTGGCACTGAGTCTTTCCGCTACGGCAATTGCCCAGCAGCAGGACGAGCCGATCAAGGTCGGTATCCTGCATTCGCTGACCGGTACGATGGCGATCAGTGAGTCGACCCTCAAGGACACCATGCTGATGTTGATCGAACAGCAGAATGCTGAAGGTGGTCTGCTCGGTCGGCAGCTCGAGCCCGTGGTGGTCGATCCGGCTTCCAACTGGCCGCTGTTTGCCGAGAAGGCTCGCGAGCTGCTGGCTCAGGATGAGGTGGATGTGATCTTCGGCAACTGGACATCGGTATCGCGCAAGTCGGTATTGCCCGTCGTCGAGGAGCTGAATGGACTGCTGTTCTACCCAGTGCAGTATGAAGGCGAGGAGTCTTCCGAGAATGTCTTTTATACCGGGGCAGCGCCCAATCAGCAGGCGATACCTGCGGTCGACTATCTAATGAACGAAGTTGGCGTCGAGCGTTGGGTACTGGCGGGTACTGACTATGTCTATCCACGTACTACCAACCGTATTCTCGAAGCCTATCTGAGTGCCAATGGTGTCAGCGACGACGACATCATGGTCAATTACACGCCATTCGGGCATTCCGATTGGCAGAACATCGTCTCCGAGATCAAGGAGTTTGGCTCGGCGGGCAAGAAGACCGCAGTGGTCTCTACCATCAACGGCGATGCCAATGTGCCGTTCTACCGGGAACTGGCCAATCAGGGGGTGGATGCTGCCGACATTCCGGTGGTCGCGTTCTCGGTGGGCGAACAGGAACTGTCAGGTATTGATACGGCACCGTTGGTAGGCCACCTGGCGGCATGGAATTACTTCATGAGCGTCGACGATGACGCCAACTACGATTTCATCGACGCCTGGTATGACTATACCGGCGATGATGAGGCAGTCACCAACGACCCGATGGAAGCGCACTACATCGGCTTCAACATGTGGCTCGAAGCGGTCCGTAAGGCGGGGACCACCGAAGTCGATGCGGTCAAGGATGCCATCATCGGTGTCAGCGTACCCAACTTGACCGGCGGCTACGCCACCATGATGCCCAACCATCACATCACCAAGCCGGTATTGATCGGTGAGATTCAGGATAACGGTCAGTTCTCGGTGGTCTGGGAGACACCTTCCACCGTGGCTGGAGATGCGTGGTCGGATTTCCTGCCGGGCTCGCGGGACTTGATCAGTGACTGGCGTGCCCCGATGCGCTGCGGAAACTACAACGTCGTCGACGGTCGTTGTGGAGCTGGCTCATCAGAAGCCGTTGCCAGCCAGTAATCCGGCCACTGCCACTCCGGTGCCCTGCAGGGCACCGGCTCACGTTTCCCGCCAGCTGTCGGCATCGATTTTTCGTTTGATTCAGTCGGCAGATTGGCTGCAACAGGAACTGACCATGCGCATGTTATCCGCTCGAAGCGGGCTCACCGGCCTGGTGCTGGCCGGACTGATGTGGCTGAGCGTCGGTATCGCAGCGGCGCAGACCAATGATTCCTCCGTCGAGAGTCCGGACGCGGGGACGGTTCTGCTCACGGAATTGAGCGAGGCCGACTATCGCGACAAGCAGAATGTTATCGACAGGATCGTCGCCAGTGGCGATGACCGCAGTCGTCGGTGGTTGGAGAGTCTCGCCGACGGTAAATTGCAGCGTCTCAAGGATGGCAGTGGCTTCGTCATTGTGTTGGAGAATCGTGGACGCGAATGGCCAGTCGCTGATGCTCTGACCTTCGAGGCGGCCGGCGAAGTGTCGCGTCGTGAGCTTGACCGTCTCCGCATCAATAATGCGTTGCGCGGTTACCTGGCCAGCACCCTGGCGCTGTTCGACTTACGCGTCGAGGACCCTCGTGCGCGCCTGGCCGCAGCGCGAAACCTGGTGGGGGAGGTGGATGCCGCTAGTCTGGAACCCATCGAGCGGCTGCTCGCTGAGGAAACCGATAAACGGATTGCTGAAACACTGGCGCAGGCTGTTGCAATCCAGCGCCTTGGCCAGGGTGATGTCAACGCCATCGAAGTGCTTTCCGGAAGTCTGGATGCGCGAGTGCGCGCCGCTCTGAGTCAGGCTGCTCGCAGTAACGATTCGCAGTTGGCTGCAGCCGCATCGGACGCATTGGCGGGGATAGATCAGCGGCTCAAGCTCAATAGCGCTGCGGAAACGCTGTACTTCGGCTTGTCGCTGGGGTCGGTGCTGGTGCTGGCGGCGATTGGCCTCGCTATCACTTTCGGCGTGATGGGCGTGATCAACATGGCACACGGTGAACTGATCATGCTGGGAGCCTACACCACCTGGGCCATGCAACAGCTGATGCCGGGGCAGCCGGGCCTCGCGCTGTTGCTATCGATTCCCGCAGGCTTCCTGGTGGCGGCATTGGTCGGTGTGGCTATCGAGCGTAGCGTGATTCAGTTCCTCAAGGGACGACCGTTGGAAACCCTGCTGGCGACGTTCGGTGTCAGCCTGATTCTTCAGCAGCTGGTACGTACCGTCATCTCTCCTCTCAACCGCAGTGTCACCACACCAGAGTGGATGAGCGGTTCGCTGATGATCAATGAGGGCCTGTCGCTGACCCTCAACCGTCTCTATGTGCTGGGCTTTGCATTGCTGGTATTCGCGGCTCTGATGCTGGTCATGAGGCGCACTCGTCTGGGCCTGGAGGTGCGTGCGGTGACTCAGAATCGCGCTATGGCTCGTGCCATGGGCATCCGCGCCACGCGGGTCGATATCCTGACCTTTGCGCTTGGCTCCGGGGTAGCAGGCCTGGCCGGAGTGGCGCTTTCCCAATTGACCAATGTTGGCCCCAATCTGGGCCAGAACTACATCATCGACTCTTTCATGGTGGTGGTCTTCGGTGGCGTCGGCAACCTGTGGGGCACGCTGGTGGCTGGGCTGTCACTCGGCGTCATCAATCAGATCCTTGAGCCCTGGGCTGGTGCGGTGCTGGCCAAGATCCTGGTGCTGATCTTCATCATCCTGTTTATCCAGAAACGCCCGCGCGGACTCTTTCCGCAGAAGGGCCGTGCCGCGGAGGGTTGAGCATGTGGCTGACCAGACCTTTCAATGAACGCTCGACCCTGATCTTTGTTGCTGTATTGGTTGCAGTGACGGCGCTGGTAGTGGCCAGCAACCTTTGGCTGCCCTCTGGGCATGCACTGCATGTCTCGACTTATACCGTTACCTTGCTTGGTAAGTATCTGTGCTATGCGCTACTGGCGGTGGCGGTAGATCTGGTTTGGGGGTATCTGGGCATTCTAAGTCTCGGACATGGCGCCTTCTTTGCGCTGGGCGGTTACGCCATGGGCATGTACCTGATGCGCCAGATAGGTGATCGTGGCGTCTATGGCGATCCGGTGATGCCGGATTTCATGGTGTTTCTCGATTGGGAGTCATTGCCGTGGTACTGGCAGGGCTTCGATATGGCATGGTTTGCCTTCGTCCTGGTGCTGTTGGCGCCAGGGATATTGGCGTTGGTGTTCGGTTTCCTGGCATTCCGCTCACGGGTTACCGGCGTGTATCTGTCGATCATCACCCAGGCGCTGACCTTTGCGTTGATGCTGGCGTTCTTTCGCAATGAAATGGGGTTCGGTGGCAACAATGGCCTGACGGACTTCAAGGATCTGTTGGGCTTCAACCTCACCTCGACATCGACCCGCCTAGGTCTGTTCATTGCCTCGGGCGTTGCACTGGCGCTGGGGTATGTTCTGTGTCGAGCCATTGTTGCCAGCAAGCTGGGGCGGGTCTGTGTTGCGGTACGTGATGCCGAGTCTCGCACGCGTTTTCTCGGCTACCGGGTGGAGCGCTACCAGCTGTTTGTATTTGTCGTTTCGGCAATGCTCGCCGGGGTCGCCGGCGCGCTTTATGTGCCACAGGTCGGGATCATCAACCCCAGTGAATTTTCACCGCTGTTCTCTATCGAGATCGTGGTCTGGGTTGCCTTGGGCGGTCGCGCCACCCTGTATGGCGCAGTGATCGGCGCGCTGGCGGTCAATTATGCCAAGAGTGTGTTCACCGGCGTAATGCCAGAGGCCTGGCTGTTTGCGCTGGGGGCGCTCTTTGTCCTCGTGACGGTGATGTTGCCCAACGGCATCGCTGGTCTCTTTCGACGTCGTCTTCGCCCATCTCGGGATAAACCGTCAGTCGCAGGGGAGGCCCACGCATGAACTTGCTGAACAGTCCGTTGTTGCAGAATTTGACCGCCCGCGACCGAGTCTTTGACTTTCTGGTGCCCGAGGAGTCTCCGGTCGATGTCCGTCATGGCCCCATTCTCTACCTGGAGGACGTCTCGGTCAGCTTTGATGGCTTCAAGGCGATCAATAACCTCAACCTGACCATCGATGATGGTGAGCTGCGCTGCATCATCGGCCCCAATGGGGCCGGCAAGACCACCATGATGGACATCATTACCGGCAAGACACGTCCGGATACCGGCAGTGTGTGGTTTGGCAGCCGACACAACCTTCTCAACATGAATGAGCCCGAAATCGCCCGCCTGGGCATCGGGCGCAAGTTCCAGAAACCGACGGTGTTCGAGGCACTGAGTGTATTCGAGAATCTTGAACTGGCGATGGCTATGGATAAGGGGTTATGGCCGACGCTGCGCGCACGGCTGACCACGGAGGTGCGCGAGCGAATCGATGAGGTGTTGGCAACCATTGGTCTGGTCGAGCTGCGGCAGCGCCAGGCGGGCATTCTGTCTCATGGTCAGAAACAGTGGCTGGAGATTGGCATGTTGTTGATGCAACGACCGCGCCTGTTGCTGGTCGACGAGCCCGTCGCCGGGATGACTGAGCAGGAGATGGAACGCACCGCTGAGCTGTTGACCGGACTTGCGGGGCGTCACTCGGTGGTCGTGGTGGAACATGACATGGGATTTGTGCGCTCCATTGCGCGCACCGTAACGGTGCTACATCAGGGGCAAGTGCTGGCCGAAGGCAGTATGGATAGCGTCTCCAGTGATCCCCGGGTCATCGACGTCTATCTGGGTGGTGAAGAGGAGGTTGCCTGATGCTCAGTATCAAGGGGCTGGACCAATTCCATGGCGAGAGCCATACGCTTTGGGATCTCGATCTGGAGGTGCCCAGGGGGAGGTGTACCTGCGTCCTCGGCCGCAATGGTGTCGGCAAGACCACACTGATGAAAGCGATCATGGGTGAGGTCGCGATACAGAAAGGCCAGATACGCTTCGATGGCGGGATTGCCCTCGAACGCGAGCGTCTTGAAGCGCGCTCTCGGCTGGGCATCGGCTATGTCCCGCAAGGAAGGCAGATATTTCCGATGCTGACGGTGGAGGAGAACCTTCGCACCGGACTGGCTGCACGTCGCGACAAGGTTCGCCATGTGCCTGAGCGCATCTTCGAACTGTTTCCGGTGCTCAAGGAGATGCGTCATCGCCGTGGCGGCGACCTTTCCGGTGGCCAGCAGCAACAATTGGCCATTGGCCGTGCTCTGGTGCTGGAGCCGCGGTTACTGATTCTTGACGAGCCAGGAGAGGGGATTCAGCCCAATATCGTGACTCGTATCGGCGAGGTGATTCGCCAACTGATTGCCGAAGACGGGCTGACGGTGCTGTTGGTCGAGCAGAAACTGCCTTTTGCGCGACGCTACGCTGACCATTTCGTGATTCTTGATCGCGGGCGACGCGTCGCCGGGAGTCGGATAGCCGAGTTGGATGATGAGGTGGTCAAGCAGTATCTGACGGTCTAGGAGCGGTCTGAACAACTGCTTGAGCAGGCGAATCACGGCATCCCGTGGTGCTGGTGTGCCAGCCCGGTATCAATCCTCATATATCACTCAGATGCTGCGGCTGCGCGCTCCAGTCTCGTTGTGTTTCATCCTGCTCGGCGACTTCGTCACATCGCCCCCAGTAGCCTCAAGGGGCAGGAGCGCGGTGCTCTATGTTGGTGCGGCATGTGCCGTCTCGCACCTTGCTGGTGCTGTTGTGGCAATTCTCTGTGCAGGAAATGTTGTCTGGTATAACTATATATAATTGATATTAAACAATAAAATTGTTTGTTTTCCAATCTGGTACGGGCGTTGCACCGCAACTGGGCATGGAGTCACACCTCTCGGCTGCGTACAAGCAGGCAGGTGTCGGGACTCCGGTCATGAATCAGGAGTCATATGACTGCGCAGCAACGACCGCCACAGCCCGTGTCATCAAAGCCCATGACATCAAGGCCCGTGCCATCAGCATCCATGCTGTCACAGCCTTGGTCACGCCAGTCGTTGGATGTTTCAGGACACCGTTTCGATGACCTGAGGCGCTGGGACGCTTCTCTGCAATTGGGATTTGTTGCCAGAGATGGCGTGACGCGCATGCGTGATATGCGCCACCACGGGCCGCTACGTGTCCAGCGTCCATTCTATCCAGAGGGTCCGAACGGATCCTGTCACGTCTATCTATTGCACCCACCCGGAGGCCTGGTCAGTGGTGATGCCCTGCGTATCGAAGCCCGTGTGGAATCGGGGGGGCGCACGTTACTGACCACGCCTGCAGCCAATAAGCTCTATCGTGCCGACCGCAATGGAGTGGCATGGCAGCAGGACACTCTGCTCCAGGTCGACGACGACGGACTGCTCGAGTGGCTACCCCAGGAAACGATTGCTTTCGATGGCTCGCGAGGATGTCAGCGGACGCGAATCGAGCTGTCCGGCAGCGCACGTTGCCTGGGTTGGGAACTGTTGGCGTTGGGGCGACCGGCCAGCCAACTGCCGTTTGTCTCTGGTCGCCTGGAGCAGCATTTCACGATTGTCCGTGACGGGATGCCGTTATGGATTGAAAGGCAGCCACTGGACCCGACTCATCGGCGTTTTCGGGGTAGCTGGGGTCAGCGAGGTCATGGCGTTCAGGCAACGCTCTGGGCCGTTGGGCTGGAGGATGGCCAGGCGGCAGTCGAATGGTTGCGAGAGCGGCTCGAGGCACACCAATGCTGGGCGGTTACCTGGCGGCACGATGTGCTGTTGTTGCGTTATCTCGGTGACTCGCGCGGCGACGCCTGGCAGCTGCTGGAAGAGGCCTGGCACCTGTTGCGCCCGAAACTCGCTCAACAGCCTGCTTGTATTCCGCGTATCTGGCGAACCTGAGTATGTGGAAGGCAGTGCACGTTGGAGGAAAAACCGGTTGCAGGAAAGGAGTGGGTCAGGAAGCGATGAATAACGTATTCGAACACAGGGGATATACGCGATGGAGCTGACGCCCAGAGACAAGGACAAGCTGCTGCTGTTTACCGCGGGATTGCTGGCTGAGCGCCGGCGGGCCCGGGGACTCAAGCTCAACTATCCCGAAGCGGTGGCCTTGATCAGTTGCGAGATCATGGAAGGTGCCCGTGATGGCCGCTCGGTGGCCGAGATGATGAGCGAAGGACGGCGCATCCTGACCCGCGATGATGTCATGGACGGTGTGGCCGAGATGGTCGACGAGGTGCAGGTTGAGGCGACGTTTCCGGACGGTACCAAGTTGGTGACCGTACATAACCCCATCACCTGAACAGCCGCATCCAGAATTCTGGCTACGCGTCGTGAAACACGCTTCCTGAGTCAGGGCTCTTGAATCATGCATAGTCCTGCCACTTCGCGTGGGAGCCAGTAGCTTCAGGAACCAGTACCTGACGAATGGGGAAACACTGATGATACCCGGTGAATACCAACTGCAACCCGATGATATTCAGCTATGTGAAGGGCGTCCACGCCTGACGTTAGAGGTCGCCAATCGCGGAGATCGGCCGATCCAGGTTGGCTCTCACTACCACTTTGCCGAGGCCAATCCAGCGCTCCGGTTCGATCGAGAGGCAGCGCGCGGGCAGCGTCTTGATATCGCCGCAGGTACGGCGATTCGCTTCGAACCAGGGCAGACGCGCGTGGTTACGCTGATACCGTTCGTTGGCCGTCGGCATATCTACGGCTTTCGTGGCGATGTCATGGGTAGCCTGGAAGATGGACGAGGAGACGACCAATGAAGATCTCTCGTCAAGCTTACGCCGATATGTATGGACCCACAGTCGGCGATCGGGTGCGGTTGGGCGATACCGAACTGTGGATCGAGGTCGAGCGTGATTCGACGTTGTATGGCGAAGAGGTCAAGTTCGGTGGTGGCAAGGTAATACGTGATGGCATGGGCCAGAGCCAGCGCCATGATGCCGAGGTCATGGACACGGTGATCACCAACGCCCTGATCCTCGATTGGTGGGGCATCGTCAAGGCAGATGTGGGCGTGAAGGCTGGTCGCATCGCGGCTATTGGCAAGGCTGGTAACCCGGACACCCAGCCCGGTGTCGAGATCGTGATTGGCCCGGGTACCGAGGTCATCGCCGGTGAGGGCCATATCCTGACCGCCGGCGCCATCGATGCCCATGTGCATTTTATTTGCCCGCAGTTGGTTGAAGAGGCGCTGGCCAGTGGTATCACTACCATGCTGGGGGGCGGTACGGGGCCAGCCACTGGATCGAAGGCCACTACCTGTACACCGGGGGCCTGGCATATTCACCAGATGCTCAAGGCCTGTGACGCACTACCGATGAATATCGGCCTGCTGGGCAAGGGCAATGCCAGTCTTCCTCAAGGCCTGGAGAGCCAGCTCGAGGCAGGTGCCATGGGCCTCAAACTGCATGAGGACTGGGGTACCACGCCGGCTTCCATCGATAACTGTCTGTCGGTGGCGGAGCGCTACGATGTTCAGATTGCGATCCACACCGACACCCTCAATGAATCCGGCTTCGTCGAGGATACGCTGGCGGCGTTCAAGGAACGCGGCATCCATACCTATCACACCGAGGGCGCTGGTGGTGGACATGCTCCCGATATCATCACCGCCTGTGCGAAAGACTATGTGCTGCCGTCCTCGACCAACCCGACTCGCCCGTACACGGTGAACACCATCGATGAGCATCTCGATATGCTGATGGTCTGCCACCACCTCGATCCCAACATCCCCGAGGATGTTGCCTTTGCCGATTCTAGAATTCGTCGAGAGACCATTGCCGCAGAGGATATTCTCCAGGACCTCGGCGTGATCTCGATGATCTCCTCTGATTCCCAGGCCATGGGGCGGATAGGAGAGGTGATCTGCCGGACCTGGCAGACCGCACACAAGATGAAGATCCAGCGTGGTCTGCTGGCCGAGGATGAAGCACTGGGTGCCGATAATCTGCGCGCCCGACGTTATATCGCCAAGTACACCATCAATCCCGCCATTACCCATGGGATTGCCGATGAGGTGGGGTCGGTTGAGGTCGGGAAACTGGCCGATCTGGTGTTGTGGAACCCGGCCTTCTTCGGCGTCAAGCCGGCGCTTGTGATCAAGGGTGGCATGATTGCCATGGCGCCGATGGGCGACGCCAATGCCTCGATTCCCACCCCACAGCCGGTGCACTACCGGCCCATGTTCGGAGCACTGGGCAAGGCAGCCAGTGCCACTCGGGTGAGCTTTGTCAGCCAGGCAGCGTTGGCTGCCGGCATCAAGGAGCGGCTGGGTCTGGAGAGTCGTCTGGTGGCTTGTCGAGGGGTGCGTGGCGTACGCAAGCAGGACATGAAACTCAATGATCGCTGTCCGCAGCTCAGCGTCGACCCGCAGACATACGAAGTGATCTGCGATGGCGAACTGTTGAGTTGCGAACCACTGGATACGCTGCCGCTGGCGCAGCGTTATCACCTCTTCTAGCCGTGGTTCCCGAAGAAAGGAAAGCTGCCATGACAAGCCTGTTGAATCTCACCGAACGGCTCGGCCCTATTGCCGCAGAGGCGGCCGAGGACACGCTGACCCTCAGCTATGACGACCGTATCAAAGGGCGCCTGCGCGTCCAGCTCGACAGTGGACGTGCTGCGGGTCTGTTTCTCGATCGTGGCCCGGTGCTACGTGATGGCGACGGTTTGCAGGGCGAGGGGGTCCGGGTCCGAGTGACTGCCGCGCCTGAGCCTGTAGTGACCGCACGAGTCGAACCGGGACTGCCGTTGGCGCGACTCTGTTACCACCTGGGCAATCGCCACGTCACCCTCGGCATCGGTGAGGATGAGCAGGGCGCCTGGGTACGGTTCTCTCCAGACCATGTGTTGGAAGATCTGGCGGTACGCCTCGGCGCCGAGCTGACTCACCATCAGGCCCCTTTTGATCCAGAGCCGGGCGCCTACAGCATGGCTGGTCACTCCCATGGCCATGCCAATGGACACCATCACGAGTACAGCCACGATGATGGGCACGAGCATCACCATGCCCACTGAAGCCCATCCCGACCTGGCGCTGCTCGGGCTGCTGCAGTTGGTCAGCCCGGCCTTGCCGATTGGTGGCTTTGCCTGGTCCCAGGGGCTGGAAAGTGCGCTGGAGCTTGGCTGGGTCTGCGATGAACAGAGCCTTGGCGATTGGCTGGAGGGGGTGCTCGAGGATGGCCCCGGGCACGCCGAGCTGCCGGTCATGGCCAGGCTGATGGAGGCGTGGCAGCGGGGCGATGAGGTGGCGCTGGTGCACTGGGACCGCTGGCTGGCCGCCTGTCGTGAGTCCCGTGAGTTGGCCGAGGAAGAGCGGCAGTTGGGCGCATCTCTGAAGCGTCTGATCAATAGCCTCGGCCTGTGGCCGGAACAGCCGACACTACCACCGGGAGCGGGCTATACCACGGCCTTTTCCGCGGTAGCGGTGATTCGCGGTATCGAAACACGCCAGGCACTACTGGGCTTCACCTGGAACTGGCTGGAGAACCAGCTGGCGGTGGCCTGCAAGGCCATGCCTCTGGGGCATACCGCAGCCCAGCGTCTGGTGGAGCGTCTGCGACCGGAGTTGATCCGCTGTATCGACCAGGCACTGGTACTCGAGGATGACCAGCTCGGTCCGGCATTGCCGGGGCTGGCATTGGCCAGTGCGAAACACGAAACCCAGTACTCGCGTCTGTTTCGCAGTTGAGTCTCGTCTTCGAGAGGGCTGCGAGGACTGTATGCAATACACAAACAGAGGAATTGACCATGACCGATACCGCACCCCGTCACTGTCTGCGTGTTGGTGTGGGCGGCCCAGTGGGATCGGGCAAGACTGCGTTGCTTCGCCAGCTATGCAAGGCGCTACGTGATCGCTACGACATCGCGGTGGTGACCAACGATATCTATACCCGTGAAGATGCCGATTTTCTGACTCGACATGAAGCCTTGTCGGCGGATCGTATCCTCGGCGTGGAAACCGGCGGCTGCCCGCATACCGCCATCCGCGAGGATGCCTCGATGAATCTCGCTGCCATTGATGATCTGCAGCAACGTCATCCCGGGCTCGAGATGGTGCTGGTGGAATCGGGAGGAGACAACCTTTCGGCGACATTCAGCCCGGAGTTGTCGGACCTGACGCTCTACGTGATCGATGTTTCCGCAGGAGACAAGATTCCGCGCAAGGGTGGCCCCGGCATTACCCGTTCCGACCTGTTGATCATCAACAAGATCGATATCGCCGAGCAGGTACATGCCTCGCTGGATGTCATGGAGCGCGACTCACGAAAAATGCGTGGTGAGCGTCCCTTTGTCTTCACCAATCTTTATGACGGCGTTGGCCTCGACACCATCATCGATTTCATCATCGAGCGCGGCATGCTGCCTGAGCGTCATGTTGCCGCCACCGGCCAGGCCTCATAGGACGCCTGACTCGCTGTGTTGAACCGTCTTCTATACAACGTCTTCCATTGATAAGGAGAAAGCCATGCCCCGCTTGATGTTTCGTCTATTGACCGTTGCGCCACTTGCCCTCGGATCCGGACTTGCGTTGGCGCATCCTGGCCATGGGGCTGAGCAGGGTGGTCTGGTCGCCGGCCTGACGCATCCCTGGTTGGGACTCGATCACCTGCTGGCGATGATTGCCATCGGCCTCTGGAGCATGCGTCAGGGCGCGTCGGTACGTACCGCCGTACCTTGGCTGGCTCTGGGCGGAATGGTTGCTGGAGCCAGTATTGCTGCATCAGGTCTATCTTTACCTGGCGTGGAAGGTGCTATTGCATTGTCAGTACTGCTGGCCGGCATTATGGTAGCCAGCCTGGCTCGTCTGCCGAGTGCCTTGGGTATGGTATTGGTCGTCGCCTTCATGCTGTTTCATGGCTATGCTCACGGCAGTGAAATTCCCGCGGGTAGCTCGTTGTTGGCCTTTTTCGTCGGCTTTGCCATTTCAACCTTGCTGATCACCTGGGGCGCACGTCACCTCGGCGGTTGGCTGGGGTCTCGCGAGAACCCAGCGCTGCGTGTCCTCGGAGCAGGAATTGCCGCTTGTGGGGCGTTCTTCATGATGTCGTGATGACGTTGAGATGATTTTGTAGTATCTGTTGCTACCGACGTATCCTATTGAGGTATATCTGGGTTTATAAGAAAAACAGGGGTTAATAATATTAAATGGCGCCGCTCGGGATGACTCTCTCATCGACGGTGTAGGCGCAGGGAACAAGGGAGAAGAGCACATGGATGTGTCTGCTCAGAAGGTGGCTACCCTGGACAATGAAAGTTCAGGGGTGGATGCCGGCTGTCTGGCATGTGGTGCAATCCAGCCGCTTAGCTGGGGGCAGGTGATTTACCTGGAACGAGGGGGCGAGCACCGATGTACCGGCTGCGGTGTGAACTGTGTGTGCGACAGCAGCACAAGGCAGCAACTGCAGGTTGTCTACGAGCATATGCAGGAAGAGATTCGAAGTCGACGTATGATCATCGGTGTGAGCGTGTTCGTCATGGTTCTGACTTCGATTTCGTTGGTGGTGGCGAACAGTCTGTCCTTCAGTACCAGCGTACTGATTTTGGTAGTTGGAGTCGCCACCAACTTCGCTGTGGCCGGTAAGTGTTTCAGGTTTGGCGATAAGGTTGTAGTGCCACTGCGAACCCTTTCTGATTTCAGGAGGGAAGGCCTGTAGCGGGGTGGGCATGATGATTCGCCTATACCAACCCCTCATTGGATGCCCGGCAGAAGCCGGGCATCGCCATTTGTGGTATTGCACGACAATTCCTCCGCACTTCCTGTCTTCGCCCGGCTTGTTATACCTTGTGACCCAGTGATTGAGGCATGGTCCCAGGGCATCGTCTGTAGCTGGTACTGACGATCAGAGAACATCGGAGATCCTTCAGGAGAAGGTTGATGCAGGGAAGAAGAAAAGGCGCCAGAGCGAAGCGTCTGGTTGTGTGGTTGTTGGTGCTGTTGTTGCTGGCCTGGGGGACGATGGCCCTGTGGCAGACGATCAAGCCATTGCCGGATACGGTGGGCAAGGCCTGGCCGCTGCGGACGGCTGAAGATATCCGCTTTCTCAGTGACCGTACCTGGTACGATGCCCGTGGGCAGCGACATCTTGATCAGCAGATATTCGATGAGGTGTTGAGCATGATTGCTCAAGCGCGCCAACTGGTCGTGATGGACATGTTCCTGTTCAATTCGCTATCCGGGGACAATCCGAGTGTGTCACGCCACCTTGCTGACCAACTGAGCCAGGCGCTGATCGATGCTCGGCAGCAGCATCCGCAGCTACGTGTAGTGGTGATCAGTGACCCCCTCAACACCTTCTACGGCGGGGTCATGCCAGAGCACTTTCGCAAGCTGCAGGACTCAGGTATTGAAGTCCTGTTCACCGACCTTGATCGGTTGAGGGCCTCGAATCCGCTGTGGTCCGGGTTATGGCATCTGGGTCTCGATCGTCTCGGCAATGACCCAGAAGGCGGCTGGTTGCCCAATATCTTCAAGGGACCGGACGTCACGCTGCGCAGCTACCTGGCGATGCTCAATTTCCGCGCCAATCATCGCAAGACACTGGTGGTGGATCAGAATGACACATGGTCAGCGCTGATTACCTCTGCCAATCCCCATGATGGCAGTAGTCGCCATGGTAATGTCGCCTTGCGCATCAGCGGAAATCTCGCATTGGATGTGCTCGCCTCGGAAGCCACCGTGGCGGGTTGGGGAGGAGTAGACATCGAACTACCGGCAGAGCCTGTTGCTGCCTCGGGAGATGGCGCCCAGGTACAGCTGGTCACCGAAAGTGCAATCCGGGATGCATCCCTGGCACTGATCGCGGACGCCGAATCTGGTGATCGTCTTGATATGGCTGCTTTCTACCTCGCGCACCGTCCGCTAATCGACGCTCTCAAGCAAGCGGTGGAGCGGGGAGTCCAGATACGTGTTTTGCTGGACCCCAATCGTGAGGCTTTTGGTTTTGCCAAGGGTGGCCTGCCCAATCAGCCAGTGGCGACGGAGTTGCATGATGTGGGTATTGCGGTCCGCTGGTGTCTTACCGCGGGTGAGCAGTGCCACAGCAAGGTGCTGCACCTGGTTCGAGCGAATGGTGGGAATAAAGTGATCCTGGGTTCCGCCAATATGACCCGCCGTAACCTGGACGACTACAACCTCGAAACCAGTGTGCTCCTGAAAGCGCCGTCTGATGAACCGGTCATGCGGCAGATCAGCGCCTGGTTCGAACAGCGCTGGGAGTCCTCTCCGGAGAGGCGAACCAGCCGCCGCTGGCGACCTGCAGAGCGCAGTGGTTGGTTCGAAAACTGGCGATATCGGGTGATGGAAGCGACAGGGTTATCGACGTTCTAGGCGATATTTCGCCATCAGGTGTTAACCTGGCCCCCCGAACTGGCTGACTTGACACCCAGTGGAGCGCCGCTCATCTTTCCTGGGTAGCGGTTGCTCACGAAGGCGCAGAAGGAATCGGCCAGCGGGCAACCTTTTCCTGTCGTTATCCGGGGGAGCTCATGGATAGATTCTGGTTGGTGATCAAGGTTGTCTGTCTGGCACTGATTGTCATTCTGGTGGTGCAGAACATCGAGATGGTGCATGTCCAACTGCTGGGGTGGACCATCACCATGCCGATGGCACTGCTGGTGGTGGTGATCTATGTGTTGGGAATGGTCAGCGGGCGTGGTCTGATGGGGGTGGTTCGTCGTCTTCGTCACGAGGATCCGAAACACTGACGAAGGGTGGCCGGACTGATTTCGTGGTCAGATAATAGCTTGTAGCTGAATGGTGGGGCGTAGCGAGCTCTCGGGGAGTAGTCTGTTTTCCGGGAGAGACATACCAGGGCAATCCCAGGCGGCTGTTGTGTTCGAGTTCGGCAATCACCTGGGCGCCGAGTAGCAGGATCGCTGCGCCGACTTCCAGACTCAGCAGTATGACAACCAGAGTGGCCAATGAGCCGTAAACTTCGTTGACGAGTGAAAGATTGGCGAAGTAATAGACCAGCACCAGACGTGCAGCTTCCCACATCAAGGCTGCCGCAAAACCTCCTGCCAGGGCGCGGCGTAATGAAATTCTCACCACTGGCAGGATCTTGTAGATGGCGCTGAACAGGAAGAAGACTCCTGTGAAGCTGATCAAGTTGAGTAACGGATCCTGGAGATTGGCGATCGGCAGCGGGCTGCCATATATCGCCATCCACAGTGAGTTGACGATATTGGCGAGGCTCACCGCGATCGCCAGGCTGAACAACAGCGCCGTCAGGACCAGCATGAAGCCATAGGGCAGCAGAAAGGAAACCCATAGACTGCGTCGGTCTTGCACATCGGGCTTGTGAAAGATGATGGCGAGCGCATCTTCCAGCATGCGAAACGCAAAGGAACTGAACAACAGTAATACCGGAATACCGTACAGACTGATCAAGGCACTGGAGTCGATCAGGCCGCGCACCGATTCGAGCATGATATCGGCATGGGCCGG